>NZ_BAABAC010000032.1:27054-67665 GCF_039537225.1 Nocardioides ginsengisoli | reverse complement strand
CGTGGAGCAGAAGTACGGCAAGGTCGTGAACATCTCCTCGATCTCGGCGCTGGGCAACCGGGGTCAGGCCAACTACTCGGCGGCGAAGATGGGCATCCAGGGCTTCACCCGGACCCTGGGCATCGAGCTGGGGCCGTTCGGGATCAACGTCAACGCGGTCGCGCCGGGCTTCATCGCCACGGAGATGACCGATGCCACCGCGGCGCGGCTCAAGCTGGACGTCGACGAGTTCCGCCGGCTCAACGCCGAGGCGGTGCCGGTCAAGCGGGTGGGGCAGCCGGCCGACATCGCGGCCGCGGTCACCTTCCTGTCGAGCGACGAGGCGTCGTACATCACCGGCCAGACGCTCTACGTGGACGGCGGCGCCAGTGTCGGCTGAGGCATTGGCGGCGGCCACGCGCGAGCTGGTCCGGCGCGAGGTCATCCCGATCGAGGACGAGTACGACGGCGACGTCGAGGCCGCGGGCGGAGAGACGCTGCGGCGCGACCTCCAGGCGAAGGCGGCGGCGGCCGGGCTGCTGGCGCCGCACGGTCCGGTCGACTGCGGCGGCCGCGGTCTCGGCATGGTCGACCGGGCGCCCGTCTTCGAGGAGGCGGGGTGGGCGCTGTTCGGGCCGATGGCGCTCAACATCAACGCGCCCGACGAGGGCAACATCCACCTGCTCGACCACGTGGCGACCGCCTCGCAGCGGGAGCGGTTCCTGCGACCGCTGGTGGCGGGGGAGACGCGGTCCGCCTTCGCGATGACCGAGCCGGCGCCCGGCGCCGGCGCCGATCCGTCGATGCTGCTCACGCGGGCGACGAAGGTCGACGGCGGCTGGCTGCTCAACGGCCACAAGTGGTTCATCACCGGCGCCGACGGCGCGGGCTTCTTCATCGTGATGGCGCGGACCAGCGGTGAGCCGGGCGGCGCCGGCGGCGCCGGCGGCGCGACCATGCTCCTGGCGCCGGCCGATGCTCCCGGCCTCGAGGTGGTGCGCCACATCGGGACGGTCGACCGGTCGATGCTCGGCGGTCACTGCGAGATGCGGTTCACCGACGTCTTCGTGCCCGACGACGACGTCCTCGGTGGCGTCGACGAGGGCTTCCGCTACGCCCAGGTGCGGCTCGGGCCGGCCCGGATGACGCACGTGATGCGCTGGACCGGCGCCGCCCGCCGCGCCCACGAGGTCGCGGTGCGGCACGTCGCCGGCCGCGAGGCCTTCGGCGGCCGGCTCGCCGACCTCGGCATGATGCAGCAGATGATCGCGGACAACGAGATCGACCTCGCTGCGACCCGGGCCCTGCTGCTGGCAGCCTGTCGCGAGCTCGACGACGGCGGCCGCGCGTCGGAGTCGACGTCGATCGCGAAGACCTTCGCGGCCGAGGCGCTGCACCGGGTCGTCGACCGGGCCACCCAGATGTGCGGCGGGCTCGGAGTCTCCCGTGACCTTCCGGTGGCGCGGATCGCCCGGGAGATCCGGCCGTTCCGCATCTACGACGGCCCGTCCGAGGTGCACCGCTGGTCGATCGCCCGGCGTGCGGTCCGCCGGCTGGCGGGAGACGCCCGATGAGCGACCTGACCACCGCCGAGCTGGCGGCCGTCGCCGAGCGGATGGGCGAGGCCGGCGTCGAGCTCGCCGGCCCGCTGGACGCCGTACTGATCGCGGGTGGGCGGTCCAACCTCACCTATGCGATCACCGACGGCGTGCGCCGCTGGGTGCTCCGCACCCCGCCCCGCGCCGGACGCACGGCGTCGGCCCACGACGTCGCCCGCGAGCACCGGGTCGCGGCCGCGCTGATGGCGACCGACGTGCCGATCGCCGACGCCGTCCTGCTCGACGAGAGCGACGACCTGCTCGGCGTGCCGTTCACCGTCAGCGGCTTCGTCGACGGGGTGGCGGTCCGCACGCAGGCCGACCTGGCGTCGTACGACGACGCGCGGCTCGCCGTCGTGGTCGACAGCCTGGTCGAGACCCTCGCCGCCCTGCACCGGGTCGACCACGTCAAGGTCGGCCTGGAGACCTTCGGCCGGCCCGACGGCTATGCGGGCCGTCAGCTGCGGCGCTGGTCGGGCCAGTGGGAGACGGTGGGGGAGGAGCGCCTCGACCCGCTCGCCCGCGCGGTCGTCGCGGGCCTCACCGCCGCCGTACCGGAGCAGCGGACGGCCTCGATCGTGCACGGCGACTACCGGATCGACAACACCCTCCTCGGTCGCTCCGGCACGCCGGGCGCCGACCGGGTCGCCGCGGTCGTCGACTGGGAGCTCTCGACCATCGGCGACCCGATCGCCGACGTCGCGATGATGTGCGCCTACCGGCACGAGCCCTTCGACCTCGTCATGGGTGCCCCCAGCGCCTGGACCAGCCCGCGTCTCCCGACGCCGGACGGCCTCGCGCAGCGCTACGAGGCCGTCGGCGGGATCACGCTCGAGCACTGGGGCTTCCACCAGGCGCTCGCCTGCTTCAAGGTCGCGGTCATCGCCGCCGGCATCGAGCACCGCCGCTCGGCGGGATCGGGCTCGGGCGCCGGGTTCGACACGGCGGGCGCCGCGGTCGAGCCCTATCTGGAGCTGGCGTCCCGGCACCTGGGGCGGGCCGGCTGAGGCAGCCGCTCAGTCGGCGTCGAGGTCCTGCTCGACGAGCCCGGCGATCTTGGCGACGTCCGCCTCGACCTCGCCGGAGATCTCGACCTGGTCGCCGTTGCCGGCGCCGAGCGTCATGATCAGCAGCGCCGAGCTGGCGTCGACGGCCTCGACGCCGGGGACGCCGATGAGCACCTCCGAGTCGAGGTCGGCCGCCGCGTCGGCGATGATCTGGGCGGGGCGGGCGTGGAGGCCGACGGCGGAGCCGACGGTGACGGTGACGGTGTGCATGGAGCTTCCTCTCAGACGCTGGCGGTGGTCGGAACGGGCGTCGCGGCGGCCGATCGGCCGAGCGACTTCAAGACGATGACGGTGGCGGCCGCCACCAGCACGCCGGCGGCCAGGGCGACGGCGAAGCCGAGGATGCCGTCGACGGCGAAGAGCACGAAGATCCCGCCGTGCGGCGCGCGGAGGCTGACGCCGAAGGCCTCGGACAGGCCGCCGGTCACACCGCTGCCGAGGACGATCGCGGGGATGACGCGCAGCGGGTCGGCCGCGGCGAACGGGATCGCCCCTTCGGTGATGAACGAGGCGCCCAGTGCCCAGGCGGCCTTGCCGTTCTCGCGCTCGGGCGTCGTGAACAGCCGGGGCCGCACCGCGGTGGCCAGTGCCAGGGCCAGGGGCGGGACCATGCCGCCGAGCATCACGGCGGCCATGATCTTCAGCTGCGGGGCGTCGGTGGCCGCGCCGGCGGCGGACAGGCCGGCGGTCGCGAAGCTGTAGGCGACCTTGTTGAGCGGGCCGCCCATGTCGAAGGCCATCATCATGCCGAGGAGGACGCCGAGGATGATCGCGGAGCCGCCGCTCATGTTGGCCAGGCCGTGGTTCATCGCGTCCATCAGCGAGCGGAGGGGCTGGGCCAGGATGGCCAGCATCACGAAGCCGGTCGTCAGCGTCGCCACCAGGGGGATCACGAGCACCGGCATCAGGCCGCGTGCCCAGACCGGAACGGGACGGCCGGCGACCCAGCGGGCGACCAGGCCGGCGAGCACGCCGCCGACGATGCCGCCGAGGAAGCCGGCGCCGACGACCAGCGAGATCGCGCCCATCACGAACCCGGGCGCGATGCCCGGGCGGTCGGCGATGGCGTAGGCGATGTAGCCCGCGAGCGCCGGCACGAGGAAGCCGAACGCGGCGCCGCCGAGGACCATGAGCAGCGCGCCGAGATAGGTCAGGAGTGGGCTGCGGACGAGCTCGGCGCTGCCCAGGTCGTAGGCGTGGGGATCGGGCAGGCTGAACAGGGAGTTGTTGAGCACGATGTGCTGCGCGGTGTTGACCGACTCGCCGTGGTACGTCGAGCCGAGCGCGATCTCGTAGCCGCCCAGCAGGAACGCCAGCGCGATGAGCAGGCCGCCCGCGGCGACGAACGGGATCATGTAGGACACACCGGTCATCAGCACGCGTCGTACGTCACCGCCGCGGCTGCCGCTGGACGTCGGCGCGGCGTCGGCGGATCCGGCGCCGCGCTCGACCCGAGCGGCCGCCGGGTCGGCGGCGGCCCGCAGCGCCTCCGCGATCACCGCGTCGCCGTCGTCGATCGGGCGCTTCACCCCGGTGGACACCACCGGCTTGCCTGCGAACCGGGCGCGATCGCGCACCCCCACGTCGGCGGAGAAGATCACCGCGTCGGCGGCGTCGATCGTGGCCTGCGGCAGCGGCTTGCCGCCGGCCGAGCCCTGGGGCTCGACGGCGATCTCGACCCCGGCACGGGCCGCGGCCGCCTCGAGCGCCTCGGCGGCCATGTAGGTGTGGGCGATGCCGGTCGGGCAGGAGGTGACGGCCACCAGGCGGCGTACGGTGGCGGGGGCCGGCGCGGCGACCGGCTGCTCCGGCGTGTCGGCCGGCGGCGCGACGACGTCTCGCACGATCGCCACGACCTCGTCGGGGCCGGCGGCGGCGCGCAGCGCGTCGGTGAAGGCGGGCTTGACCAGCGAACGGGCGAGCTTGGCGAGGATCTGCAGGTGGGCGTTGCCCGCACCGTCGGGTGCGGCGATCAGGAAGACCAGGTCCGCGGGGCCGTCCTTCGCGCCGAAGTCGACGGCCGGCGCGAGCCGGGCGAAGACGAGCGTCGGCTCGGTGACGGCGGCCGAGCGGCAGTGCGGGATGGCGATGCCGTCCTTCATGCCGGTCGCCGACTTCGCCTCCCGCGCCCGCAGGTCGGCGCGGAGCTGCTCGACGTCGTCGGCGCGCCCGGCCTCGGTGACGAGCGAGGCGAGGGCGGCGATCACGTCGTCCTTGTCGCGCCCGAGGTCGGCGTCGAGGGCGACCAGGCTCGTGGTCATCAGTTCTGCCATGACGGCTCTCCTTCGGAGGCGGTGGTGCTCGAGGAAAGGTCGAGCGGGAGGACCCGGATCTCGTTGACCCGGACGTCGGAGGGGGACGGAACGGTGGTGCCCGGGAGCGCGGCGGCCGCAGTGCCGTAGGCGACCGCGGAGGCGAGCCGCTCGGGTGCGGTCGCGCCGCGCAGGTCGGCGGCGAGGTAGCCGAACAGGCTGCTGTCGCCGGCGCCGACGGTGCTGACGACCTGGACGGGTGGGGGCGCGGCGTGCCACGCCCCCTCGCCGTCGACGAGGACGGCGCCGGCGGCGCCGAGGGTCGCCAGGACGGCGCCGGCGCCGCGCTCGACCAGGCTGCGCGCGGCGGCCGCGACCAGCCCCGGGTCGCGCTCCAGCGAGGCGGGCGATGCCCCGACCAGGGCGGCGAGCTCGTCGGAGTTGGGCTTCAGCAGGGACGGCGCGGTGGCGGGTGCGAGGCCGGCGACGACGGCCGACAGCGCCGCGTCGCTGGTGTCGACCGCGACCCGCCGGCCGCGCTCGCGCAGCCGGGCGGCGAGGACGGCGTACCAGTCGTCGGGCGCGCCGGGCGGGAGTGACCCGGCCAGGACGAACCAGTCGCCGGCCTGCTCGAGCACGCGCTCGGTCAGCGCGGACAGGACGTCGGCGGAGAGGGTGGCGCCGGCGGCGTTGAGCTTGGTGGTCGTGCCGTCCGGCTCGGTGAGGGTGAGGTTGACGCGCATCGGCCCCGGCGACGGGACGGCGGCGCACGCGATGCCGAGGGCCTCCAGCTCGCGCACGAACGGCCCGTCGTCGGCGAGGAGCACCGCGCGGGTCGTCAGCCCGGCCGCGACGCAGGCGCGCGAGATGTTGATGCCCTTGCCGCCGGGCTGGTCGACGGCGTCGGCGACGCGCTGCACGCCCCCGCGCGCGAGGGGCCCGCCGAGGGCGACGGTGCGGTCGATGCTCGGGTTGGGGGTGACGGTGACGATCACGCGACCACCACCTCGACGCCGGCGCCCTCGAGGTCCTGGCGCGCGTCGCGCCCGACGGCGGCGTCGGTCACGACGGTCGTGACCTCGGCCAGCTCGGCGAAGCGCACGGTCGACTCGACGCCGATCTTGGAGGAGTCGACCAGCGCGACCACCCGCTGCGCCGCGGCGACGAAGGCCCGCTTGGTGGCCGCCTCCTCGCTGTCGGGGGTGGACAGGCCGTGGCGCAGGGACACCCCGTTGGCGCCGAGGTAGGCGACGTCGACCCGCAGGGCGCCGACCGCGGCGACGGTGGCCGCGCCGACCGCCGCCTGGGTTTCGGGGCGGACGCGTCCGGGGAGCAGGTGCAGCTCGACCGCCGGGTTCCCGGCCAGCCGGGCGGCGATCGAGACCGCGTGGGTGTAGACGACCAGGTGGCGGTGGGTGGGCAGCGCGTCGGCGAACCGGGCCGTCGTCGACCCCGCGTCGAGCAGGATGGACGCCCCCTCGGGCGGCAGCTGGGCGGCGGCGGCACGGGCGATCCCCGCCTTCGCCTCGGTGTTGGCCGAGTCGCGCTCGCTCAGGGCGAGCTCGAGGGTGGTCAGCGCCGCGCCGGGGACCGCGCCGCCGTGGACGCGCCGGACCAGGCCCAGGCCTTCGAGCGCGGTGAGGTCGCGCCGTGCGGTCTCGGTCGTGACGTCGAACTGCTCGGCGATCTGGGCCACGGACAGCCGGCCCTCGGTCGCCACGCGACGGGCGATGGCCTGGTGGCGCTCTTCGGCGTACATGCAGTGTGACCGTCCTCACGAATCTGTGTTTGTGTTGTTCTATGCCCGTTTCTGTTGCATGTCAAGGGCTTCGCGGTCTAGCGTGTGACCATGGTCACCACGTTGCACGGCACTCCCGTCGTTCCCGGACTGGCCTGGGCGCCCGCCCTGGTCGTCGCCACGGGGGTGCCCGACGAGGCGGTCCGGCGCTACGGCGACGGCGGTCACGCCGACGACGCCGCGGCCCTCGCCGCCTACGACGCGGCGGTCGCGGCCGTGGCCGACGGCTTCCGCACGAAGGCCGCGGCCGCCGACGGCGCGACCGCGGGCGTGCTCACGGCGAGTGCGGGCCTGGCGACCGACCGCGGCCTGCGGGCCGCCGTCCGCAAGAACCTGCGGGCCGGCCAGCCGCTGCTGACCGCGGTCGACCACGCGGTCGAGCAGTTCGTCACCGTGTTCACCGGCATGGGCGGCCTGATGGCGGAGCGGGTCACCGACCTGCGCGACATCCGCAGCCGGATCGTCGCGCGCCTGGTCGGCGAGCCGGAGCCGGGGGTGAGCATGCCGTCGACGCCGACCGTGCTGGTCGCCTCCGACCTCGCGCCGGCCGACACGGCGGGCCTCGACCCCCGCGTGGTGATCGCCCTCGTGACCGAGCGCGGCGGGCCGACCAGCCACACCGCGATCATCGCCCGCCAGCTCGCGATCCCGTGCGTGGTCGGGGCCGCCGGCGTCGTCGAGGCGGCGGCCGGGCGTCGGCTCCTGGTCGACGGCGCGACCGGTGCGATCGAGCTCGACCCCGAGCAGGTGGACGCCGCGCGGCGGGTCGCCCTCGACGCCGAGGAGCGCGCTGCCCTGGGTGCCTGGGAGGGCCCGGGCCGGACGGCGGACGGCCGCCCGGTGTCCCTGCTCGCGAACGTGGCGGATCCGGCCTCGGCCGCCGCGGCGGCCGCGGGGCCGGTGCAGGGCGTCGGCCTGTTCCGCACCGAGCTCGGCTTCCTCGACCGCGCGAGCGAGCCGAGCGTGGCGGAGCAGGCGGACATCTATGCCGACGTCCTGGCCCCCTTCGCCGCGGGCGAGCGGCATGTCGTCGTCCGCACGCTCGACGCGGGCTCCGACAAGCCGATCGCGTTCGCGACCCACCCCGACGAGGACAACCCGGCGCTCGGTGTGCGCGGCCTGCGGCTGTCGTTCATCGACCACGGCCTGCTCGAGCGCCAGCTCGACGCGATCGCCGAGGCCGCCAAGCGGACGGGCACGGACACCTGGGTGATGGCCCCCATGGTCGCGACGGTCGACGAGGCGCGCGACTTCGCGACCGCCGTCCGCGCGCGGGGGCTGCGGGCCGGCGTCATGATCGAGGTGCCGAGCGCTGCGCTGCTGGCCGACCGGATGCTCGCCGAGGTCGACTTCCTCTCCATCGGGACCAACGACCTCACGCAGTACACGATGGCCGCCGACCGGATGTGCAGCGATCTGGCCCATCTCACCGACCCGTGGCAGCCCGCCGTCCTCCAGCTGGTCGCGCTGACGGCGGCCGCGGGCCAGCGCGCCGGCAAGCCCGTCGGCGTCTGCGGGGAGGCGGCGGCCGACCCGCTGCTCGCCTGCGTCCTCGTCGGGCTCGGGGTCACCTCGTTGTCCATGGCGGTCGCCGCCGTCCGTGCCGTCGGTGCTCGCCTGGGCGCGATCACGCTCGCGCAGTGCCAGGAGATGGCGCGCGCGGCGCTCGCCGCCCCGACCCCCGCGGCCGCGCGCGACGCGGCCCGCTCTCTCGCCACAGCGCAACGACACCAGCAACCTGAGGAGTGACGTGACTGTTCGCGTAGGTATCAACGGATTCGGCCGGATCGGCCGCAACTTCTTCCGCGCCGTGTGCGCGAGCGGCGCCGACATCGAGATCGTCGGCGTCAACGACCTGACCGAGACCGCGACCCTGGCCCATCTGCTCAAGTACGACTCGATCCTCGGCCCCCTCGACGCCGAGGTCGGCTCGACCGACAGCGCGATCGTGGTCGGTGGGCAGGAGATCAAGGTCTCCGCCGAGCGCGACCCGGGCGCGCTGCGCTGGGGCGACCTCGGGGTCGACGTGGTGGTGGAGTCGACCGGCTTCTTCACCGACGGGACCTTGGCGCGTGCCCACGTCGACGCCGGGGGAGCGAGGAAGGTGATCATCTCCGCACCCGCCACCAACGAGGACGCCACCATCGTGATGGGCGTCAACCACGAGACCTACGACCCGGCCGCCCACACGGTCGTCTCGAACGCCTCCTGCACCACCAACTGCCTCGCGCCGATGGCCAAGGCGCTCAACGACGGGCTGGGCATCGTCAAGGGACTGATGACCACGGTGCACGCCTACACCGCCGACCAGAACCTGCAGGACAACATCCACAAGGACCTGCGTCGCGCCCGCGCCGCCGCCATCAACATCGTGCCGACCTCGACCGGCGCCGCGAAGGCGATCGGGCTGGTGCTGCCCGAGCTCAAGGGCCGCCTCGACGGCTACGCCCTGCGGGTGCCGACCCCGACCGGCTCGCTGACCGACCTCTCCTTCGAGGCGTCGCGCGAGACCAGCGTCGAGGAGGTCAACGCGATCGTGAAGGCGGCCGCCGACGGCCGCTATCTGAAGTACTCCACCGCGCCCATCGTCTCCTCCGACATCGTCACCGATCCGGCCTCGTGCATCTTCGACGCACCCCTCACCAAGGTGATCGGCAACCAGGTCAAGGTGGCGGGCTGGTACGACAACGAGTGGGGCTACTCCAACCGACTGGTGGATCTGATCCGGCTCGTCGGCCGGGAAGGGTGATCCGGCGCCCCGCGAAAGTGTCGAACAGGTGACCTCCTCGTCTCAGAGTGAGACTCGAGCACCGTCCTCACGGACGTTGAATGAGCCTCGACGAGATGAGGGCCGCCGCCGAAGGTGAGGGGCCGTCGCCAGCGCAACTCTGGAGGGCACCGACATGATCGACTGGGACTCGGAAGACTGGGGCGGCCACGTCCACCTCGCCGCGAACGGCTCGTGGGTCGCCGACCGACACGGCGACGAGCACGAGGACGACTGACGCGCGGCCGTGAACGCACCGCGAGAGGACTGGCAGCGCCAGGCGGCCGCCGGACTGGCCCACCTGAGCGTCGAGCTGATGCCCGCGATGGAGCTGCTCTACCTGGACGGGCTGGCGGCACACCTGCTCGGGCCCGAGGCGCCGGCGCCGCCGTACACCATCGAGCAGGGTACGACGATCGCGAGCCTGCTGCTGCGGGCCGTCAATGACGCACCGGCGGTCGGCCCGGATCTCGCGCCCGACGACGACCCTCGGGCCGCTGATCCGGGCCGCCGAGCGGTCGTCGGCGGCGCGCACCGGCTCGCCCAGCGAGGCGGGCTCGGTGCGCACCGGCTCGTGGCGCGCCTGCTGCCCGCGGCGGTGGGTGAGCTGGAGTCGCACCAGGACGCCCCGGAGGCGCAGGTGCGCTCGCTCTACTACTACGGGCTGATGGCTATCGCGTCCGGGCCCGAGAACCAGGCCAGCGCCGAGACGTCGGCGAGCGTGCTCGCCACCTTCCATGCCTGGGAGGCGCGACTCGGCAACGGCTTCATCCCCCCGTGGCGGGTACCCGCGGGGAGCGGGCCTTGACGCCCGCGCCGTCCAAGAACACTCCATCGATTCCCGAAAGGTCGAGCATGTCCGACACCCAGGCAGGCTGCCCGGTCGCGCACCACGGCAGCGAGAGCGAGAACCCCGCGCTCTCCTCGCCGACCCCGAAGACCCACCGCCCGCGGACCAACCAGGACTGGTGGCCTAACCAGCTGGACCTGTCCGTGCTGCACGCGCACGCCCCGGCGGGCAACCCGCTCGGCGCGGAGTTCAGCTACCGGGAGGAGTTCGCGAAGCTCGACGTCGAGTCGCTCAAGCGCGACATCGTCGACGTCCTGACCACCTCGCAGGACTGGTGGCCCGCCGACTTCGGTCACTACGGCGGGCTGATGATCCGCCTCAGCTGGCACGCCGCCGGCACCTACCGGATCCACGACGGACGCGGCGGCGCGGGGGACGGCGCCCAGCGCTTCGCCCCGCTCAACAGCTGGCCCGACAACGGCAACCTCGACAAGGCGCGGCGCCTGCTGTGGCCGGTCAAGCAGAAGTACGGGCAGAAGATCTCGTGGGCCGACCTGCTCGTGCTCGCCGGCAACGCGGCGCTGGAGTCGATGGGCTTCGAGACCTTCGGCTTCGGCTTCGGCCGCGAGGACGTGTGGGAGCCCGAGGAGATCAACTGGGGCACCGAGGACACCTGGCTCGGCGACGAGCGCTACAGCAGCGAGCGCGACCTGTCCGACCCGCTCGGCGCGGTCCAGATGGGCCTGATCTACGTCAACCCCGAGGGCCCCAACGGCAACCCCGACCCGCTGGCCTCGGCCCGCGACATCCGCGACACCTTCGCCCGGATGGCGATGAACGACGAGGAGACCGTCGCGCTCATCGCCGGTGGCCACACCTTCGGCAAGACCCACGGCGCCGGCGACCCCGAGCTCGTCGGTCCCGAGCCCGAGGGCGCGCCGCTCGAGGCGCAGGGCCTGGGCTGGCTGTCCTCGCACGGCACCGGCAAGGGCGCGGACACCATCACGTCCGGCCTCGAGGTCACCTGGACCGACCGGCCGACCGAGTGGAGCAACCGCTTCTTCGAGATCCTCTTCGGCTACGAGTGGAAGCTCACCGAGAGTCCTGCCGGCGCCCGGCAGTGGGTCGCCAAGGACGCCGAGCCGATCATCCCCGGGCCGGCCGCGGACTCGCCCAAGCGCCTGCCCACCATGCTGACCAGCGACCTCGCACTGCGCTTCGACCCGGCGTACGAGAAGATCTCGCGCCGGTTCCTGGAGCACCCCGACGAGTTCGCGCGGGCCTTCGCCAAGGCCTGGTACAAGCTGCTCCACCGCGACATGGGCCCCGTCTCCCGCTACCTCGGCCCCTGGGTGCCCGAGGCGCAGCTGTGGCAGGACCCGGTCCCGGCCGTCGACCACCCGCTCGTCGACGACGCCGACGTGGCGGCGCTCAAGGCCACGGTCCTCGACTCGGGCCTCGGCGTCGGCGAGCTCGTCTCGACCGCCTGGGCCTCGGCCGCGTCCTTCCGCTCGACGGACAAGCGCGGCGGCGCCAACGGCGCTCGGATCCGCCTGGCCCCGCAGAAGGACTGGGAGGTCAACCAGCCCGAGCAGCTGGCGACCGTGCTCGGCAGGCTCGAGGAGATCAAGGCCGCCTTCGACGCGCAGGGTGAGAAGAAGATCTCCCTGGCCGACCTGATCGTGCTCGCCGGCTCCGCCGCGGTCGAGAAGGCCGCCCAGGACGGCGGCTTCGACGTGACGGTGCCGTTCACCCCCGGGCGCACGGACGCGACCCAGGAGCAGACCGACGTCGAGTCGTTCGCGGTCCTCGAGCCGCGTGCCGACGGCTTCCGCAACTACGCCCGTCCCGGCGAGAAGCTGCCGCTGGAGACGCTGCTGCTCGACCGTGCGTACCTGCTCGACCTGTCGGCGCCCGAGATGACCGTCCTGCTGGGCGGCCTGCGCACCCTCGGTGCCACCGTCGGCGGTACGACGCACGGCGTGCTCACCTCGCGCCCCGGTGTGCTCTCGACGGACTTCTTCACCCACCTGCTCGCGCCCGGTGCGGTCGTGAAGGCGGCGGAGAACGAGGAGCACGTCTACGAGATCCGGGACGCCGTCACCGACGAGCTCCGCTGGACCGCCACCGCGGCCGACCTGATCTTCGGCTCGAACTCGCAGCTGCGTGCGCTCGCCGAGGTCTACGCCAGCCACGACGCCGCGGACCGGTTCGTCCGCGACTTCGTCGCCGCGTGGGTCAAGGTGATGGACGCCGACCGGTTCGACCTGCGGTAGGCAGCACGACGGTGGCTCGCTCTGCTCTCACGGCGTCTGGCGCTCGTCTGGCGTCCCTGCTGCCCGCCGACGTCGTCGTGACGGATCCGGACGTGATCGCCTTCTATGCCCGCGACAGGTCGCGGTTCACCGTCCACGGCTGGCCGGCCGCCGTACTCATGCCCCGAACGACCGACGAGGTCTCCCGGTGCATGAGGGCGGCGTCGGAGCTGGGCGTGCCCGTCGTCCCTCGGGGTGCGGGCACCGGGCTCAGCGGTGGGGCGAACGCGGCGACGGGCTCGGTCGTCCTGTCCCTGCACCGGATGAACCGGATCCTCGAGATCGATCCGGTCGACCGGATCGCGGTCGTCGAGCCCGGGGTGATCACGGCGGCTCTCCGCGACGCCGCGGCTGCGGTCGGCATGTCCTACCCGCCCGACCCGGGCAGCGTGGACATGTGCACGGTCGGCGGCAACGTGGCCACCAACGCGGGCGGCATGTGCTGTGTGAAGTACGGCGTCACGGCCGACTTCGTGATCGGCCTGGAGGTCGTCCTCGCCGACGGTCGGGTGATGCGGACCGGCAGGCGCACGGTGAAGGGGGTCGCCGGCTACGACCTGACCCACCTCCTCGTCGGGTCCGAGGGCACCCTCGGTGTCGTCACCGAGATCACGGTGCGGCTGGTCCCCGCGGCGCCGGCTCCGCACACCGTCGTGGCGTCCTTCGCACGCCTCGCCGATGCCGGCGCCGCCGTCCTGGAGATCAGGCGGGCGGGCCTGGTTCCGTCGCTGATGGAGATCCTCGACCGCACCACCCTCGGCGCGGTCGACCAGCTGGCGCAGATGCGACTCGGGGACGAGGTCGCCGCGCTGCTCCTCATCCAGGGCGACGGCGCCGATGCCGCCGACCTGGTGGCCGCCGCCGACGAGATCTGCACCCGGTCCGGTGCCGTCGACGTGGCCAGCAGCTCCGATCCGGACGAGGCGACGATGCTCCTCGAGGCCAGACGCCTGGCGCTGCCGGCGCTCGAACGACTCGGGCACTGCCTGCTGGACGACGTCGCCGTGCCGCCGTCACGGACGGTGGACCTGATCGCCGCCGTCGAGGAGATCAGCGCCCGCCTCGGCGTGGTGATCGGCGTCTTCGGGCATGCCGGCGACGGCAACATGCATCCGACCATCATCTTCGACGACGCCGACCCGCGGAGCAGGACGGCGGCGCTGGCGGCGTTCGACGCCGTGACGCAGAAGGCGCTCGATCTCGGCGGCACGATCACCGGCGAGCACGGCGTCGGCCAGCTCAAGCGCGGGTGGCTCTCCCGTGAGCTCGACCCGGCCGCCCGGGCGGTGCACGTCGCGATCAAGGCGGCGCTCGACCCCCAGGGGATCCTCAACCCGGACACCGCGATCCCGGAGCGCTGAGCGGTCTCAGATCGAGACGCGACGGCGCCCGGCGTCGTGCTTGGCTTGACCCATGATCTTCATCACCGCGAAGTTCCGAGTCCGTCCCGAGTACGCCGACCGCTGGCCCGAGATCACCCGCGAGTTCACCGACGCCACCCGCGCCGAGCCCGGCTGCCTGTGGTTCGACTGGTCGCGCAGCCTCGACGACCCCGACGAGTACGTGCTCGTCGAGGCGTTCCGCGACGCTGACGCGGGCGGCGTCCACGTCGGCTCCGCGCACTTCCAGCAGGCGTGCGCCTTCCTTCCGCAGCACCTCGTCGAGACCCCGAGGATCGTGAACTTCGAGGTCCCGGGCACGGAGTGGTCCGAGCTCGGCGAGCTGGCCGTCAGCTGACGATGCCGAACTCGCGGATCTTGCGGTAGATGGTCGCCCGCGACATGCCGAGCGACTCCGAGGCGGCGACCTTGTCGCCACCGTGGACGGCCAGCGCATCCACGATGGCGTCGCGCTCCAGCGTCTCCAGCCGGGTGAGACTGCGACGCGACGTCGCACGGCACTCCGCCGGCAGGTCCGCCACGTCGATCACTCCCGCACGCCTGGTGCGGACGATCGACGTGAGCGTCTGGTGCAGATGAGCCACGTTGTCGGACCAGGGCAGCCGCGACAGCTGGTTCAGGGCGGCCTTGGAGAGCACCAGGTCGGTAGCACCGCTCCTGTTGAGCAGCAGTCGGACCAGCGCGGGCAGATCCTCGAGATGGTGGCGCAGCGGAGGCACGGACACCGTGCGGGGGAAGAAGTGCAGCAGGTGCAGTCCGAGACGAGAGTCCGCCTGCCCCTCCTGTCCCTCCTGCTCCTCACGGGCGGTGAGTGCCACCCACGGGTCACGGGCCAGTGAACGGTCGTGGACCTGCTGGAACAGCTCGGTGAGCCCGTCGAGCTGGTCGGGGCTCAGCAGGTGCGCGCGGCGGAGGAGCAGGTCGGAGCCGGCGTCGAGGTGGACGCCGGCCTGGTCGACGAGATCGCCGGGCTCGGAGGCGTCGAGCACCGCCAGCGCGCGGTGGCGGTCGGCGGCCTGGTGGGCGGCCGTGGCCAGCGCCGTCTTGCCGACGCCCGCCTCGCCCTGCAGGACCACCCACTCGGCTCGCGTCGCAATGTCCAGCACCTCCCGGCTCACGCGGCGCCAGGACGCGCTCGACCCCGCCAGCCCGGGCAACGAGGGACCCCGTGGGTCCTGGACGCGAGGAACGCGCTGCTCCTTGATCTGGATGATCCCGCCGGCGAGGACGTCGCCGGCGAAGGCCGGCTGATAGGCGAGGCGGGCCGTCATCCCGCTCGGCAGGTCCGCGAGCAGCGTGCACGCCTTGAGCCGGCCGATCGTCTCCCGGGTCTGGTCGAGGAGGGCGGCCTGGTCGTTGGCGTCGAAGTGCTGCTGCGCCAGGGAGTTCATCATGAAGGTCTGCTCGCCGACGGCGATCACCGGTCCGCCCGAGTGGCGGCATGCCGCGTAGTAGCGACCGAGCAGGGCGCCGTCGAGCTCGTTGGCCTCCTCGAGGATCCGCTCCTGGATCCGGCGCGCGGCGAGCTTGGCGAACGACAGCAGCAGCGGGTTGGTGTTCTCGGCCTTCGTGGTGATGTCGATGACCCCGAGCAGGGATCCGGTCACCGGATGGGTGATCAGGGCTCCGGCACAGGAGAAGGGGCGCAGGTTCCCGGTGTAGTGGTCGGCGCCGTTGACGAGGATCGGGGCACCCACCTCGAGGGCAGTGCCGATGCCGTTGGTGCCGACGTCCGACTCGCCGTAGCAGAACCCGGGCGCGAGGTAGACGGCGTCGAGGGCCTGGATGAGCGACCGGTCGCCTCCGCCGCGCGACAGGACGACGCCGCGGCTGTCGGTGAGGATCAGGCACACCGGCTCGTCGGCGAGCTCGGCGGACAGCGAGGTGAGGACGGGCCGGGCGGCCCGCAGCAGCAAGGAGTCGCTGTCTCCCGTGTCGACGAAGGTCGGCGACGGGTGGTCGGTGTCCACGAGTGACGCCTTCGAGCGCTCCCAGGAGACCTGGATGTAGGTACGCACATCGCTCACCAGCCCAAAGTACCGCCAGGGCGTGTGACCTGCGTCTCACATTGAGACAGGCGCTGCACCCGCTGCCGAGTTTGATCAGGCCCTGACCGGCCCTGACCAAGGAGGCAACATTGAGCAGACAGAGTCTCACCAAGGCCCACGCGAAGATCAGCGAGCTCACCTGGGAGCCCACCTTCGCCACCCCCGCCACGCGCTTCGGTACCGACTACACCTTCGAGAAGGCTCCCAAGAAGGACCCTCTCAAGCAGATCATGCGGTCCTACTTCCCCATGGAGGAGGAGAAGGACAACCGGGTCTACGGCGCCATGGACGGCGCGATCCGCGGAAACATGTTCCGCCAGGTGCAGCAGCGCTGGCTGGAGTGGCAGAAGCTCTTCCTCTCGATCATCCCGTTCCCGGAGATCTCGGCGGCCCGCGCGATGCCGATGGCCATCGACGCGGTGCCCAACCCGGAGATCCACAACGGTCTTGCGGTCCAGATGATCGACGAGGTGCGTCACTCGACGATCCAGATGAACCTCAAGAAGCTCTACATGAACAACTACATCGACCCGGCCGGGTTCGACATGACGGAGAAGGCGTTCGCGAACAACTACGCGGGCACCATCGGCCGGCAGTTCGGCGAGGGCTTCATCACCGGTGACGCCATCACCGCCGCGAACATCTACCTCACGGTCGTCGCGGAGACGGCGTTCACCAACACGCTCTTCGTGGCGATGCCCGACGAGGCGGCCGCCAACGGCGACTACCTGCTGCCGACGGTCTTCCACTCGGTGCAGTCCGACGAGTCGCGCCACATCTCCAACGGCTACAGCATCCTGCTGATGGCCCTGGCGGACGAGCGCAACCGGCCGCTGCTCGAGCGCGACATGCGCTACGCCTGGTGGAACAACCACTGCGTGGTCGACGCGGCCATCGGCACCTTCATCGAGTACGGCACGAAGGACCGCCGCAAGGACCGGGAGAGCTACGCGGAGATGTGGCGTCGGTGGATCTACGACGACTACTACCGCAGCTACCTGATTCCGCTGGAGAAGTACGGCCTCACCATCCCGCACGACCTGGTCGAAGAGGCCTGGAACCGGATCGTCAACAAGGGCTACGTCCACGAGGTCGCCCGGTTCTTCGCCACCGGCTGGCCGGTCAACTACTGGCGGATCGACGCCATGACCGACACCGACTTCGAGTGGTTCGAGCACAAGTACCCGGGCTGGTACTCGAAGTACGGCAAGTGGTGGGAGGAGTACAACCGCCTCGCGCACCCGGGCCGCAACAAGCCCATCGCATTCGAGGACGTGGGCTACCAGTACCCGCACCGCTGCTGGACCTGCATGGTGCCGGCGCTGATCCGCGAGGACATGGTCACCGACAAGGTCGACGGCCAGTGGCGGACCTACTGCTCGGAGACCTGCCACTGGACCGACGCCGTGGCCTTCCGGGGCGAGTACGAGGGCCGTGAGACCCCCAACATGGGCCGCCTCACCGGCTTCCGCGAGTGGGAGACGCTCCACCACGACAAGGACCTCGCCGACATCGTCAAGGACCTCGGCTACGTCCGCGACGACGGCAAGACCCTCATCGGCCAGCCGCACCTGGACCTCGACGACCCCAAGAAGATGTGGACCCTCGACGACGTCCGCGGCAACCGCTTCATGAGCCCCAACGTGCTGCTCAACCAGATGTCGGACGCCGAGCGCGAGGCGCACATCGCCGACTACATGGCGAACGGCACCAAGGCCGCGAGCTGACCCTCCCTGAACCGGTGGCGCCGCCCGGGGGCGGCGCCACCGGATCCTCACCCTTCACCAAGGAGAGCTCCATGGCGGACAAGCACCGCATCAGCTTCGAGCCGGTCGACATCGAGCTGGAGGTCGGCGAGGACGAGAACATCCTCGACGCCGCCTTCAGGCAGGGCATCCACCTGATGCACGGCTGCCGTGAGGGCCAGTGCTCGGCCTGCAAGTCGTACGTCCTCGACGGGGACATCCAGATGGAGCGCTACTCGACCTTCGCCTGCAACGACGCCGAGGTGGACGAGGGATACGTCCTGCTGTGCAGGTCGCACGCGTTCAGCGACTGCGTCATCGAGCTGCTGAACTTCGACGAGGACGAGCTCCTGAGCGGGGTTCCGATCCAGGACGTCCGGACGCGCATCAGCGCGATCGAGCCCGTGACCCGGGACATCGTGTCGCTGCGCCTGACCGCGATCGAGCCCGCGACGTACGACTTCAAGCCGGGGCAGTACGCCGACCTCACGATCCCGGGCACCGACGAGCACCGGTCGTTCTCGATGGCGACGACTCCGTCGTCGCCGGGCGAGGTCGAGTTCCTGATCAAGAAGTACCCGGGCGGGAAGTTCTCCGCGCTCCTCGACGACGGCCTCGCGGTCGGCGACGAGATCGAGCTGACCGGCCCCTACGGCTCCTTCACCCTGAAGGACGGGCACGCCCTGCCGGTCGTGTGCATCGGCGGCGGCGCCGGGATGGCTCCCATCCTCTCCCTGCTCCGGCACCTGAACGAGTCGGGAAGCACGCGTCCGGTGCGCTTCTACTACGGCGCCCGCACGGCGGACGACATCTTCTACGTCGACCTCATCAGGTCGCTCGGGGAGAAGCTCAGGGACTTCGAGTTCGTCGTCTGCCTCTCCGAGTCGATGCCGGACGACCCCGGCGCATGGGGCTTCGCGGCTGAGCCCGGGAACGTCACGGAGGTCGTGGCGCGCCGCGAGGACGCCCTGGCCAAGGCCGAGGTCTACCTGTGCGGACCTCCGCCCATGGTCGATGCCGCCCTGGCCTTCCTCGAGCAGCAGGGCGTCCCCGCCGACCAGGTGTTCCACGACTCGTTCACCAGCCCGATCGCCGCGGACTGAGCAGCACCCATCCATCCCCTTCACGCACAACGGAGTTGACAGACATGGCGGACATCACCGACCAGAAGGAACGCAGCTTTCCGAAGATCGAGTTCACCGACTCGGAGGCCGGAGCGCTGACGTTCCCCAGCTCGAAGAGCCGTACCTACAACTACTACAAGCCGGCGAAGCTGCGGGCGACGATGTACGAGGACGTCACTGTCGACGTCCAGCCCGACCCCGACCGTCACCTGACGCAGGGGTGGATCTACGGGTTCGGCAACGGCCCGGGCGGCTATCCGCAGGAGTGGACCCAGGCGAAGTCGTCGAACTGGCACGCCTTCCTCGACCCGAACGAGGAGTGGGAGCAGTCGATCTACCGCAACAACTCGGCGGTCGTGCACCAGGTCGAGCTCTGCCTGAAGAACGCCAAGCGGGCGGGCGTGTACGACGCGTGGAACTCCTCGTGGCTGAAGTTCATCGAGCGCAACCTCGGTGCCTGGATGCACGCGGAGAACGGCCTCGCGCTGCACGTGTTCACCGCCGTCCAGCGCTCGGGACCGACCAACATGATCAACACCGCGGTGGCCGTCAACGCGGCCCACAAGATGCGGTTCGCGCAGGATCTCGCTCTGTTCAACCTCGACCTGTCGGACGCCGACGTGGTCTTCGCGGGGGAGGCGCACCGCGAGGTGTGGCAGGAGGCGCCCGAGTGGCAGCCCACCCGGGAGGTCGTCGAGCGGCTCACGGCCGTCAGCGACTGGTGCGAGCTGCTGTTCGCCACCAATGTCGTCTTCGAGCAGCTGGTCGGCTCGCTCTTCCGCACCGAGCTGGTCATGCAGGTCGCGGCCCGCAACGGCGACTACATCACGCCCACCCTCGTGGGCACCGGCGAGCACGACTACGACCGCGACCTCGGCTACACCCGGGCGCTCTTCCAGCTCCTCGTGCAGGACGAGGAGCACGGCGCGGCCAACAAGGAGCTCTTCGCGAGCTGGCTGAGCACCTGGGTGCCGCGGTGTCTCGAGGCCGCGCGGGCGCTCCAGCCGATCTGGTCGCAGCCGGCCGAGAAGCCGGTCACCTTCGCGACCAGCCTCGACAACGCCATCGCGAAGTTCTCATCCCTGCTCGAGGACCTCGGGCTCGACATCCCCAAGGAGCTGGACAAGTGACCATGCAATTCGGATCCGCCACGGAGTTCTCCAACATGTGTGGCGTCACCCTGATGAACACCCCGATCGGCCGCGTCGTCGCGGAGGTGATGGGCACCAAGGAGGGCGTCGAGCTCACCGAGTACCCGTCGATGATCCGGGTCGACGGAGTCCGGCTCCTCGAGTTCGACTACGACGAGCTCACCGACGCCCTCGGCGTCGAGTTCGACGGATCGGTCTTCGAGGAGATCAGCTCCACCCACTACGGCCGGATGGTCCACCTGGACGACAAGACGATGTTGTTCGCCAGCCCGGAGGACGCCGCCGAGTACATCGGGTTCGACCTCACCGCGAGCTGAGCCACCCCGAGCGTCCCGTCCGGGGCCCGGGTCTGTGGCCCCGGGCGGGACCCCCGAACAGACCACGAAGAACCAGAAGTCGAAGCGAGGCAGGACATGTACAGCAAGGACGGCGAGGACTACTACGTCTGCGATGCCCACATCCACCTGTGGGACGGGCGCGAGTCCAATCTCAAGAACGTGCACGGCAAGCAGTTCATCGACTGCTTCTACGACTACCACAAGAACCTCAGCCCGGAGGAGCGGGTGTGGGACTACGACACCTACACCTACTACGGCGCCGACCGGCTGATGAAGGACGTCTTCGAGGACGGCTACGCCGACCACGCCATCTTCCAGGCCACGCTGCTCACCGACTTCTACAAGAACGGCTTCGGGCAGACCGAGGAGGCGTTCGCGCTGACTCGGGCCAACGCGGACCGGCTCACCTACAACCACGCGTACGACCCGCGTCACGGCGAGGCCGGTCTCGAGCAGCTGCGCCGCGATGCCGACCGGATGCAGCTGAAGGGCGTCAAGCTCTACACCGCCGAGTGGCACGGCGACTCCCGCGGCTACAAGCTCGACGACCCGTGGTCGCGCCGCTACCTGGAGGAGTGCCTCGAGCTCGGCATCACCAACATCCACGTCCACAAGGGCCCGACGATCCGGCCGCTCGACCGCGACGCCTTCGACGTCGCCGACATCGACAAGGTGGCCACCGACTACCTGGACCTCAACTTCATCGTCGAGCACGTCGGCCTGCCGCGGCTGGAGGACTTCTGCTGGATCGCGACCCAGGAGTCGAACGTGTACGGCGGCCTCGCGGTCGCGATGCCGTTCATCCACACGCGGCCGCGCTACTTCGCGCAGATCATCGGCGAGCTCCTCTACTGGATCGGCGAGGACAAGATCCTGTTCGCCAGCGACTACGCGCTGTGGACGCCCGGCTGGCTGGTCGAGAAGTTCGTGGACTTCCAGATCCCGGAGGACATGACGGAGTACGCGCCGATCACCGTCGAGCAGAAGAAGAAGATCCTGGGGCTCAACGCCGCGGCGCTCTACGACCTCGAGGTCCCCGAGGCGCTGCGCATCCCGACCTCCGCGGCGGACGCCGGCGTCGAGGTGGCCGCCGGGGCGAGGGAAGCCGTGCGCTCATGACCGTCCTCACCTCGCCGGTCACGACCTTGCTGGAGGCCGCGATCGTGGCGGCGCTGGACACCGTGGTGGACCCCGAGCTGGACGAGCCGATCACCGACCTGGGGTTCGTCCGCTCGATCGCCATCGACGACGTCGGCGTGACGGTGCACCTCAGGCTCCCGACGTCCTTCTGCTCGCCGAACTTCGCGTATCTGATGGCCTCCGACGCCGTCGACGCGCTCCGCGCGGTCGAGGACGTCGGCCAGGTCCGGGTCCTGCTCGACGACCACCACGACTCGGACAAGATCAACGCCGGCCTGGCGGCCGACGCGGGCTACCGGGGGACCTTCGGGGTGGAGGCGGAGGACAGCCTCGACGAGCTCCGGCTGACCTTCCAGCGGAAGGCACACGCCGCCGCGATGGAACGCTGCGTCGAGCAGCAGCTGAAGCGGACCGGACTCGCCTTGTCCGACGTCTATCGACTCCGCCTCCGGAACCTGCCCGCCGGCCGCGACAAGGAGGCGCTGCTGCGCCGACGCGCCGCCCTCGGCCTGAGCATCGGGCTGGACGAGCCGGTGTTCGTCGACGAGCACGGCACACCCGTGCCTCCCGACGAGGTTTCGATGCGGCTGCGCTTCGCGAAGTCGGTGCGGATCTCCATCGAGGGCAACGGCCATTTCTGCCGCGGGCTGCTGGCGACCCGCTATGCGGACGGCGAGTCCCTCTCCACCCACATCACCAACACCAGGAGTGCGTCATGAAGGCAGTGCAGGTCGTCGGCTACCACACCAAGCTGCAGCTGACCGAGATCCCCGAGCCGGGGATCTCCGGCCCGCTCGACGTCATCATCAGGATCGGCGGCGCCGGCGTGTGCCGCACCGACCTCCACGTGTTGGAGGGCCAGTGGGAGGCGAAGACGGGCGTCGGCCTGCCGTACACGATCGGGCACGAGAACGCGGGGTGGGTGCACGCGATCGGAGCCGCGGTCACCAACGTCGCGGTGGGTGACAAGGTCATCGTGCACCCGCTGATCACGTGCGGACTCTGCCGAGCCTGCCGGTTCGGTGACGACGTCCACTGCGAGAACAGCAGGTTCCCGGGCATCGACACCGACGGCGGCTACGCCGACTACCTGCTCACCAGCGCCCGCAGCGTCGTCAAGATCGACGACAGCCTCGAGCCCGCCGACGTCGCCGCGCTGGCGGACGCCGGCCTGACGGCGTACCACGCGGTCGCGAAGGTGGCGCGTGCGACGCGGCCCGGCGACGTGTGCGTGATGATCGGCGCCGGGGGTCTCGGCCACATCGGCATCCAGGTGATGAAGGCGATCTCGGCCGCCACGCTCGTGGTCGTCGACCGCAACCAGGCGGCGCTCGACCTCGCCCAGGAGATCGGCGCGGACGTCACCGTGCTCGCCGACGGCGACCAGGTCGCGAAGGTCCTCGAGCTCACCGGGGGCCACGGCGCCGAGGCGGTCGTCGACTTCGTCGGCGAGAACGGCACGACGGCCCAGGGAGTGGCGATGCTGCGCCGGGCCGGCAACTACTACGTCGTGGGGTACGGCGAGAACATCGACGTCCCGACGATCGACGTCATCTCCACGGAGATCAACTTCATCGGCAACCTGGTCGGCTCCTACAACGACCTCCAGGAGCTGATGGCCCTCGCGGCGGACGGCAGCGTCACCCTCCACACCACGAAGTACGACCTCGAGGACTTCCAGCGTGCGCTCGACGACCTCGACAACGGCTTGGTCCGGGGTCGGGCGATCCTCGTCCCCTGACCGCACCTCGCATCCCATCAACAGACCGATCAGAAGACACGTGAAGGGTTGTCAGACATGGCAAAGGAACTGCGATTCAACGAAGAGGCGCGTCGACTCCTCGAGCACGGCGTGAACTCACT
This sequence comes from Nocardioides ginsengisoli, assembly GCF_039537225.1. Lineage (NCBI taxonomy): Bacteria > Bacillati > Actinomycetota > Actinomycetes > Propionibacteriales > Nocardioidaceae > Nocardioides > Nocardioides ginsengisoli. The sequence goes on along the minus strand of NZ_BAABAC010000032.1, from coordinate 44,290 downwards.
GGCCGACGCGGTCAAGGTCACGCTCGGCCCCAAGGGACGCAATGCGGTCCTGGAGAAGCTCACCGGACCGCCGACCATCACCAACGACGGCGTGACGATCGCGCGCGAGATCCAGCTCCGCGAGCCCTTCGCCAACATGGGCGCCCAGCTGGTCAAGGAAGTCGCGATGAAGACCAACGGCGCCGTCGGTGACGGTACGACGACCGCCACCGTCCTGGCCCAGGCGATGGTCCGCGAGGGCATGCGCGCGGTCGAGGCGGGCGCCAACCCGATGCGGCTGCGCCGGGGCATCGAGCGCACGATCCCGGTGGTGGTCGAGGCGCTGCGCAAGCAGGCCGTCGAGGTCGCCGGCGCACGCGAGCTCGAGCACGTCGCGACGCTGGCCGCCAGCGACGACGAGACCATCGGCAAGGTGATCGCCGAGGCGGTCAACCGGGTCGGGAAGTCCGGCATCGTGACCACCGAGGAGTCCGACGGACTGGGCATGTCGGTCGACGTCGTCGACGGCATCGAGTTCGACCACGGCTACATCTCCGGCTACATGGTCACCGACCACGAGCGGATGGAGGCGGTCCACGAGAACCCGCTCATCCTGCTCACCAACAAGAAGATCGACCAGGTGCAGGACATCATGCCGGCGATCGAGGTGGCCAAGCGGGCCGATCGCCCGCTGGTCGTGCTGGCCGAGGACGTGGACGGTCCTGCGCTGCAGCTGCTGGTCGGCGGCAACATGCACCACACGATGGCCTCGGTGGTCGTCCGGGCACCCGGGTTCGGGCACCGCCGCGTCGCGGAGCTGCAGGACCTCGCCATCGCCCTGGGTGGCCACGTGATCGCCAAGGACACGGGCGTCGAGCTGTCCGAGGTCACGCTCGAGCACCTGGGCTCGTGCGACCGGATCACCGTCACCGAGGGCAGCACGACGATCGTCGGCGCGCACGGCGACGCGAGCCTGGTGGAGGCGCGGATCAAGCAGCTCGAGACGCAGCTCGAGCGCGCCCGGATCGATGCGGACCAGGACAGCCTGCAGCTGCGCATCGCCCGCCTGACCGGACGCGTCGCCGTGATCTGGGTCGGCGGTGCGACGAGCGTCGAGCTGCGGGAGCGGATGCTCCGCGTCGAGGACGCTCTCGCCGCCACCCGGGCGGCGCTGGAGGAGGGTCTCGTCTCCGGCGGCGGCACCGCCCTGGCTCAGGCGCGCCGGGCGCTGAACCGGGTCGAGCTCACCGGCGACGACGCGATCGGGCGCGACGTGGTGGGGCGCGCCCTCGCGGAGCCGCTGCGCTGGATCGCCATCAACGCCGGCTACGAGGGCGACGAGGTCGTCGACGTCGTGACGACCCTTCCGCTCGGGCACGGCTTCAACGCGCTGACCGGCAAGTACGGCGACATGTTCGACGAGGGCGTGATGGATCCGTTCAAGGTGACCCGCGCGGCCCTGGAGAGCGCGGCGTCCATCGCGGCGCTGCTGCTGACGACCGAGACGGCCGTGGTCGAGGAGGTCATGGGCAACCCCGGCGCGATCATCGCGCCCGGCTTCGGTGATCTCGCCGAAGGCATGGTCCGGCCCTCGAACATCTACTGAGCGCACTGCCGCTCCGCAGGTCGCCCGCCGTGCCGTGAGGTCGCGGTGGGCGGCCTGTGGGCATGAGAAGGAGAAGCATCATGACCGCGACCGATCTCGGCACCTTCCTGCTGGTGGAGGGTGCCCTCGTGACCGGACTGTGCCTCGCCAGGATCATCTGTCTTCGGCTGGTCGCCCTGGACGCGGCGCCCGCGCCGGTCAGGTCCTGGATCGAACGAGGCACCCGCCTCGTCCCCGCCGTCCTCGCCCTCGCGGTGGCCACGGTGGTGGTCGGGGCCGTGATCCGGATCGTCGCCTCCTGAGCCGAGGCGCCGGTTCTCACATTGAGACAGAGACGCGAGTTCGACGGCTCTAATTTCGGCCCATGAGCACAGCAAGCGCACTCTGGGAAGGCGATCCGTGCTGCGCGATCGACCTGACCGAGCCGGTCGAGGACTACCTCAAGGCGATCTTCGCGCTGACCTCCGAGGGGCTCCCGGCCAGCACCTCGGGCATCGCCGGTCATCTCGGGGTGACCCCGTCGTCCGCGTCGACGATGGTGACCCGGCTGCGACGGGCGGGCCTGGTGGACCAGGTCGCGTGGGGTCAGGTCCACCTGAGCAGCCACGGGATGGCCCATGCGCGCAGCATCGTCCGCCGGCACCGGCTGGTCGAGACCTTCCTGCACCGGCAGCTGGGTCTCGGGTGGGACGAGATCCACCGTGAGGCCGAGGTCCTCGAGCACGGACTCAGTGAGCGGGTGACCGACCTGATCGACGAGCTGCTGGGACACCCACGGCGAGATCCGCACGGGGACCCGATCCCGGCGAAGGACGGACCGCACGACGAGTCCGGCGACGAGCCGCTGAGCGCCGTACCCGTGGGCTGCTCGTTCGTCGTGGGCAGGGTCAGTGACCGCGACAGCGGGGTCCTGCGCCGGCTCGAGGACCTCGGTGTCGGGCCCGGCTCGACCTTGCGCGTCGAGGGCTCGCCGGAGCGTCGTGGCCGAACCGTCCGCGCCGACGGCTCGTCGGCCGTGCTGGACGACGAACTGGTCGACGCCATTCGCGGCGCCGTCGTCTCCGGCACGCATCCCGGTGAGGTGCGGCGATGAGGCTCGACGAGCTCCGCCCGCCGATGGACGCCGTCGTGATCGGCCTCGACGCCGTCGGTGCGGAGCGCCGACGGCTGATGGACCTCGGCATCCTGCCCGGCTGTGCGGTCCGCGCGGAGCGGGTCAGCCCGCTCGGCGACCCGACGGCGTACGTCGTGCGGGGCGGCCTGGTCGCCTTGCGTCGGTCGCAGGCCGAGAAGGTCGTGGTCGGGCTCAGGACGCCCGAGTCCGGAGGGCCGAACGGTGAGTGCTGACGCATGCGGCTCCTGCGCGGTCGCCAATCTCGCGAACCTGCAGCGACTGGGACTCCAGGTCGAGCAGGGCGAGGTCGTCGTCGCGCTGACCGGCAACCCCAACACCGGCAAGAGCACGGTCTTCAACATGCTGACCGGCCTGCGCCAGCACGTCGGCAACTGGCCCGGCACGACCGTCACCCGCGCCGAGGGGGCCTACCGGTCCGGAGGAGCGGTCCACCGCGTCGTCGACCTGCCCGGCACCTACTCGCTGCTGTCCACGTCGAGCGACGAGGACGCCGCACGCGACTTCCTCCTCTTCGGCGACCCCGACGTCACGGTCGTCGTCGTGGACGCCACGCGGCTCGAGCGCAACCTGAACCTGGTGCTCCAGGTCCTGCAGATCACCGACCGCGTCGTGGTGGCGCTGAACATGATGGACGAGGCCGCGCGGCACGGCGTCCGGCTCGACGTACGTCATCTCGAGCGTGAGCTCGAGGTGCCGGTGGTCCCCATGTCCGCGCGCAGGGGAGAGGGTGTCTCCGAGCTGCTCGAGGCGATCGCGTCGACGGCGGCGGGTACGACGGTCGGCCGGTCGCGTCCGCTCAGGCTCCCGGCATCGGTGGCAGCGGCCGTGGACCTGCTCGCGGGACGCCTCGCGATGGAGTTCGCGGGCCTGAGCAACGTCCGGTGGGTGGCCCTGCGACTGCTCGAAGGCGACGCGAGCATCACCGACGCCCTCGTCGACGGCCGCCTCGGAGACCTGGATGCGGCCATGCGTTGCCGGAAGGCGAGCTGATGGAGGCACACGCGCTCCTCGCCGACGTGGACCGACTGCGCGCCGACCTGCCGCCCGGCTTCGCGGACGACCTGGTGGTGGCGATCTACGACGAGGCCGAGGCGATCGCCCGCGCGAGCGTCGACACCGACGGCCTGCCCGCGCGGCTGGTCTGGGACCAGCGGTTGGATCGCCTGCTCACGCACCGGGTCGGGGGCTTCGTCGCGATGGGCGTGCTCTTCTATCTCGTCTTCTGGTTCACCATCGCCGGCGCCGCGCTGCCCTCGGACCTGCTGTTCGAGGTGCTGGTGGAGCACGGCCATCCGGCGATCAGGTCGGTCTTCGAGGGCGCCGGGAGCCCCGCGTGGCTGACCGGCGTCCTCGTCGACGGCGTCTACCTCGGGGTGGCGTGGGTGGTGGCGGTCATGTTGCCGCCGATGGCGATCTTCTTCCCGCTCTTCACGCTCCTGGAGGACCTCGGCTACCTGCCTCGGGTGGCGTTCAACCTGGACCGCCTCTTCGCAGGGGCCGGAGCGCACGGCAAGCAGGCGCTGACGATGATGATGGGCTTCGGCTGCAATGCCGCCGGGGTCACCGCGACCCGCATCATCGACAGTCCACGCGAGCGCCTGATCGCGATCATCACCAACAACTTCAGCATCTGCAACGGGCGCTGGCCGACCCTGATCCTGATGGGCACCATCTTCCTCGGCACCCTCGTGCCGGCCCCGTTGGCGGGCGCCGTGGCCGCCGCCAGCGTGGTCCTCGTCGCCTGCCTCGGGATCGTCGTCTCCTTCGTGGTCGCGTCGGTGCTCTCGCGCACGGTGCTGCGCGGCGAGACGTCGGTCTACACGCTGGAGCTGCCGCCGTACCGCCGGCCCCAGGTGTGGCGCACGATCTACACGAGCGTCGTCGACCGCACCCTGAAGGTCCTGACCAGGGCGCTGGTGATGGCGGCGCCGGCCGGAGCCGTCATCTGGTCGATCAGCAACGTGCGGATCGGTGGCAGCAGCCTCGCCGCGCACCTGGCGGCGGCGCTGGATCCGGTCGGGGTCGTCATGGGGCTCAACGGCATCATCCTGCTGGCGTACGTCGTCGCGATCCCCGCCAACGAGATCATCATCCCCACCATCTTGATGCTCACCGTCAGCCTCGGAGCGGGGGCGCATGCGCAGGCCGGCGTGATGATGGACCTCTCGACCGCGCAGGCCGGAGCCGTGCTCGTCGGCGTCGGTGGGTGGACGGTGCTGACCGGCGTCAACCTGATGCTCTTCACGCTGCTCCACCATCCGTGCAGCACGACGGTCCTGACCATCGGCAGGGAGACGCGCAGCCTGAAGTGGACCGCCGTCGCCACCGTGCTCCCGCTGGCGCTGGGCTTCCTGGTGACCGCCGGAACGACGGGCGCGGCTCGCCTCTTCGGGGTGGCCTGAGCCTCGCGGTGCGTAGACCGCGCCGGTCAGCAGCCGTCCGGCTCGCTGACCCGCGTCTTCGCTTCGGTGCCCCAGGCAAGAGTCGAACTTGCGACCTTTCGCTTAGGAGGCGGCTGCTCTATCCACTGAGCTACTGGGGCGTTGGCCCCATCTTGTCAGGTACGTCGGGCCCGGCGTGCAGCGGATTGGGTCAGCGGCCACCGCCGAGAGACAATGTGGGGAACGCCACCGTGTCCCTGCTTGTCGGGGTCCGTACGGTGGGCGTGGCGCCAGCCGGCGTCGATCGGCCGCTGACTGACTCGGCAGCGCAGTCGAGGAGCAGAGACCAGATCCGCCGCGCGCGGCCACACGACCAGGTGATTCATGACGCAGGACGTAGAGACCAGGAGTGCCGACGGCACCCCTCGTGCGCCCGGTGGTGCCCGTCGTGTGGCGACCTCGCGAGCCAACCGCGACGCGCGCCGGCCCAAGGGACGGCGTTCCGGGGGCGGTCGGCGCAAGGCGCCGCAGCCCGGCAAGACCGTCTTCAAGGTGATCGCGGCGAGCCTGCTCTCCCTGGCGCTGGCGACCGGTGTCGGCGTCGTGCTGATCTACAACAACTGGAACGGCAACCTCAAGCGCGAGGACGTCACCCAGCTGCTGTCCAACCGGCCCACCAAGGAGAAGGTGGCCGGGCCGAGCGAGCCGATGAACATCCTGGTGATGGGCTCCGACACCCGCGCCGGCAAGGGCAACGGCATCGACGGGGAGGCCGGGGGCGGTCTGTCCGACACGACGATCCTGTTCCACCTCTCGGCCGACCGGAAGTTCGCCTACGGCATCTCGATCCCGCGTGACACCGCGGTGATGCGGCCGCAGTGCAAGGGCAAGAACGGCAAGGTCATCCCGGCCGCGACGGGCTACGAGAAGTGGAACGCCGCCTACGCCTACGGCGGTCCGTCCTGCACGATCCAGCAGTTCGAGCAGCTCTCGAAGGTCCGCATCGACCACTACGTCGTCGTCGACTTCAACCAGTTCCGCGACATGGTCAACGCGCTCGGCGGCGTGGAGGTCTGCATTCCCGAGCCGATCGACGACAACCAGCACAACATCCACCTCAAGGCCGGCACTCGTGAGATCAAGGGCAACGAGGCGCTGACCTACGTCCGCGCCCGCTACCGGATCGGCGACGGCACCGACACCAACCGCACCCGCCGCCAGCAGGCGTTCATCGGCTCGATGATCAGCAAGGCGCTCTCCGCCGGCATGCTGGCCCGCCCCGACCACCTGATCGGGTTCATGAACGCCGCGACGTCGTCGCTGCAGACCGACTTCAAGTCGATCGCCCAGATGGCCAACCTCGCGGTCACCGCGCGCGGCATCGGCGCCGACAACATCAAGTTTGTGACCACCCCGTGGGCCTACTCCGACAAGGTCAGCGGCGGCATCGAGTGGACGCCCGAGGTGCTCCGCCTGTGGCAGCTGGTCCGCAACGACAAGCCGCTGACGCCGCAGTTCCTCAAGGACGCGCTCAGCGCGGGCGACAAGCCCGACGGTACGCCGGCCGCGGGCTCGAGTGGCGCCACCGGCTCGGCGAGCGGCAACCCGTCGAACACGCCCTCCCACACGCCGTCCGGCTCCGCCACCGGCAACCCGTCCGGCGGCGCCACCACCGGCACGCCCGGCCAGACCCCGTCCACCGGCGGCGGTCTCTCCTCCGCGGGCCGCGAGAGCGCCGGGCTCTGCACGTGAGCACCGGCCCCGAGCCGGACTGGAAGCGCAGGCGCCGGCTGGCGGAGATCTTCGGCGACGTGCTGCCGGAGACCACCTCCGACGAGCGCGACGCCGACACGACGTCGGAGAAGAAGAGCGAGTCGGCGTCCGAGCGCTGGCTGAAATCACAGGTGCCGCCCCACCACGGAGGGTGAGGCGGCACCGGTCGGCTGGTCTCCCAGCCGGGGCTCAGTGGCTCGCGGCGAGCGAGTCGCGGATCTGGGTGAGGAGCTCGACCTCGGTCGGGCCCGACGCGTCGGCGGGGAAGAAGCGCTCCTTCGCCTTGGTGTAGGGCAGCACGACGAGGAAGTAGACGACCGCGGCGAGGATCACGAAGGCGATCACCGCGTTGACGAAGGGCGCGACGTCGACGCCGCCGATCAGCATCTTGCCGATCTCCTTGGCGCCGCCCGCCTTGCCGACGTACGCGACGAGCATGTCGGTGAAGGTCTTCACGACCGTGCCGAAGGCACCGCCGATGATGAAGGCGACCGCGAGGTCGACCAGGTTCCCCTGCAGCAGGAACTTCTTGAAGCCGGACATTTCTCTCTCCTCTTTCCCGAGACGAGTGGTGGTGAGGCATTCGATCTGGAGGCTCGGCCTCGCTGGCCAGTAGAACTAACTGCGACTCCACGTATAAGTCACGTATTTCGCCACCGACGCGCCGCTGACGTGATACAGGTCGCCTGAGCGTAGGCCGAGCACGACCAGGCGGCCAGCAAGCGCGCCGTCGCTCGCTCCCATTCCCGCCGGCGGTACGGCGAGCACCACCGCGCCGCTCGCGAGCGGCTCGCTGGTGCCGTGCTGCGGGTCGGCGCCGATCAGGTCGATCCGGTCGCCGGGGGAGAGCAGGGCCACCTGGCCGGCGTCCGAGAGCCGCACCGGTGCGACGACCGTGCCGGCCGGCTGGGTCGTCCCGAGGCCGCGGCCGACCAGGCGGACATCGGTCACCGGCTCGCCCGCGCGCAGTGGCGCGGCCAGGATCCCCCCGAGGGGAGGCCTCGCCGCGGCGCCGGCCGGCACCAGCCCGGGCGGGACGCGGGCGACGGTCAGGTCGCCCGGACCCAGGGCCTGCCCGGCGGGCAGGTCGTGCGCGGCGACGAGCAGCGCCGCCGTGGGTGGCGCGGGCGGCGCGAGGGTGCGCATCGCGAGGGCGGCCGCCCCGGCGAGGAGGAGGGCGGCGATCAGCCGGCGGCGGCGCAGCAGCCGACGTCGTAGCTGCTGGCGGGCGTCGGCGAGGCGACGCGCGAGGGTGCGGTCCCGAGAATCCATGCCCGCGACGCTAGGCCGGATCCACGCCGGCTGCCGGCGTCATCCACAGGGGCGGGGATCAGGCGGGAGGATCAGGCGGGGGAGGCGGCCGCGCCGGTGCTCGACGAGCTGCTCGACGAGCTGCTGGACGACGAGGACGACGCGCTCGACGCGCTCGACGAGGACGAGGAGTCGGACGAGCTCGACGAGGACGAGGCCGCCGGCGAGGACGCCGTGCTGCTCGAGCGGCTGTCGGTCTTGTAGAAGCCCGAGCCCTTGAAGACCACGCCGACCGAGTTGAACAGCTTGCGCAGCTTGCCGGTGCACTCGGGGCAGGTGGTCAGCGCATCGTCGCTGAAGCTCTGGAACTGCTCGAAGGCGTGTCCGCACTCGGTGCACTGGTACTGGTAGGTGGGCATCGTCGTTCTCCCGCGGCGCTCGGGGTGCCTCGGCTGGCACTCTCGACTATCGAGTGCCAATGCTACGTCACGACCCCAGCAACCGGCACAATGGCGACCACCATGGTGGAGGCAGCAGCGACCGGCCCGGAGGCCGGCACGAAGAGGGGGCCCCGGCCGTGGCCGCGGACGCTGCGCTGGGCGGTGGGCATCGGCGTCCTGCTCGTCCTGGCGCTGATCGCGGGCCTGACCGCGTCGGTGATCGTCGTCCGGCAGTCCTGGCCGCAGACGTCCGGCACGCTGCGGCTGAGCGCGCTCGAGGGCTCGGTCCAGGTGATCCGCGACAGCTCGGGCATCCCGCAGATCTACGCCGACACCACCCACGACCTGATGCTGGCCCAGGGCTTCGTGGCCGCGCAGGACCGCTTCTTCGAGATGGACGTACGGCGCCACGCGACCGCCGGCCGGCTCTCGGAGATGTTCGGCAAGGCCGGCCTCGAGAGCGACCTCGTCGTCCGCACCCTCGGCTGGCGCCAGATCGCCGAGGAGGAGCTGCCGCTGCTCAGCCCGGCGACCCGCAGCGCGCTCGACGCCTACGCCGAAGGCGTCAACGCCTACCTCGAGGGCCGCTCGCCGGGCGACATGTCGCTGGAGTACGCGCTGCTCGGCCTCACCGGCCTCGACTACAAGCCCGAGAAGTGGACCGCCGTCGACTCCATCGCCTGGCTCAAGGCGATGGCGTGGGACCTGCGCGGCAACCTCGACGAGGAGATCGGCCGCGCGCTGAGCGCCGCCGTCGTCGGCCCGCAGCGGGCGGGCGACCTCTACCCGGCCTACCCCTTCGGCCAGCACCCGCCGATCGTCCAGCAGGGCGGCGTCCGGGCCGGACGGTTCGACCAGAACGCCTCCGGCGCCCCCGCGGGCCTGGCCCGCCCGCCGCTCGACCAGCCGGACGCCGTCCGCGTGCTCGACGAGGTGCGTGCGGTCGTCGACGCGATGCCGCCGCTGCTCGGCCGCGGCGACGGCATCGGCAGCAACGCCTGGGTCGTCGACGGCAAGCACACCGACTCGGGGGCGCCGATCCTCGCCAACGACCCCCACCTCGGCGTCTCCCTGCCGGGGGTGTGGACCCAGGTCGGGCTCCACTGCCGCGAGCTCTCCGCCCAGTGCCCCTACGACGTCGCGGGCTTCAGCTTCTCCGGCGTCCCCGGCGTCGTCATCGGCCACAACCGCGACATCGCCTGGGGCCTGACCAACCTCGGCCCCGACGTCACCGACCTCTACGTCGAGCGGGTGACCGGCGACGACTGGGAGTTCGACGGCCAGCGGCTGCCGCTGACCCTGCGCCCGGAGACGATCAAGGTCCGTGACGGCAAGGACGTCGACATCGTCGTCCGCTCCACCACTCACGGGCCGCTGCTCTCCGACATCGCCCGCTACGCCGATCAGGACGGCGTCGACCTCACCGACGACGGGGTCGTCGACCAGGTCCACCAGCTCGGCTCGGCGGGGCTCGACGACGGGGCCACCGAGCATGCCGTGTCGCTGGCCTGGACCGCGCTCACCCCGCACCCGACCGCCGACGCGCTGCTCGCTCTCGACCGGGCGACCGACTGGGCGTCCTTCCGCTCGGCGCTCTCCGACTTCGCGGCGCCCGGCCAGAACGTCGTCTACGCCGACACCGACGGCCACATCGGCTACCAGGCCACCGGCCTGGTCCCGATCCGGCGCGCGGGCAACGACGGCCGGCTGCCGGCCGCGGGCTGGCGCCGCGACACCGACTGGACCGGCAGGTTCATCCCCTACGACGAGCTGCCCAACGTCCTCGACCCCGCGTCAGGGATCATCGCCACCGCCAACCAGGCGGTGATCGACCCGAGCCGCTACGCGCCGTACCTCACCTCCGACTGGGACCAGGGCTACCGCTCCGACCGGATCGGCAAGCTGCTCGCCGCCGACGACGCGCTCAGCGCCGACGCGATGAGGGCGATCCAGCTCGACGACCGCAGTGCGATCGGCGAGCTGCTGACGCCGTACCTGCTCGAGGTGAAGCTGCCGCGCGGCTACTACTCCGACGGCCAGAAGCTGCTGCGGTCCTGGAACTACCAGCAGGACGCCGACAGCGCGGCCGCCGCCTACTTCAACGCGGTCTGGCGCGAGGTGCTGCACCGGACCTTCGCCGACGAGCTGCCGAAGGGGCTGCAGCCCGACGGCAGCGACCGCTGGTTCACGGTCATGGCCAAGCTGCTGCCGCGCGCCCGCGCCGGGTGGTGGGACGACATCAACACCGACGACAAGGTCGAGCGCCGGACCGACATCCTGCGCGAGGCGATGATCGCGGCGCGCGACGACCTCACCGCCCTCGAGTCACCCGACACCGACGAGTGGAGCTGGGGCGGCATCCACCAGCTCGAGCTGCGCTCGTCGACGCTGGGGGAGTCCGGCATCGGGATCGTGGAGTGGCTGTTCAACCGCGGCGGCTGGGACGTCGGCGGCGGCGGCTCGCTCGTCAACGCGACCGCCTGGGACGCGCGCGACGGCTACGACGTGGTGACCGCGCCGTCGATGCGGATGGTCGTGCCGATGGACGATCTCGACGCGTCGCGCTGGATCAACCTGACCGGTGTCTCCGGCCACGCCTTCAACCCCCACTACACCGACCAGACCGACCTCTGGGCGCGCGGCGACTACCTGCCGTGGGTGTTCTCGGAGAAGGCGGTGCGCAAGGCGGGCGAGGACGTCTTGACCCTCAAGCCGTGAGCCGGACGACGCCCCCGGGCGTCGCCGCCGCGGTGACCGGGCGGTCGTGCGGCTCGGCCGGCACGTCGGCGAGCAGCTCGTCGTCGTAGAGCAGGACACAGGTGAACGTCCCGACCGGCACCCGCGCCAGCGCCCGGTCGTAGGAGCCGCCGCCGCGGCCCAGCCGCAGCCCGGCGCGGGAGGCGGCCAGCCCCGGCACCAGGACGACGTCGGCAGTCGCCACCGCAGCCACGCCGAGCGGCGTGCTCAGTGGCTCGAGCAGCCCGCGGCGGGCGGGCGCGAGCGAGGTCGGCCCGTGGTAGACGGCCCAGTCGAGGTCGTTGTCGGGCAGCAGCACGGGCAGGATCACCCGCTTGCCCGCGTCGACCAGCCGGTCGAGCAGGTCGGTGGTGCCGGGCTCGGTGCCGACGGAGACGTAGGCCGCGACAGTCGCGGCGCGCCGTACCTCGTCGGTGGCCAGGACGTGATCGGCGATCGCTCGGGCCGCCGTGCCGACCTCGGGGAGGGGGCGCCGGCGGCGGGCCGTGAGGAGCTGGTCGCGGACCGCGGTCTTGGCCGCTCCTTGGCACGGATGTGTACCTGTCACGGTGCCAGCCTACGATCGGAGGTATGGGTATGAGTGGTCGCAGTGGTGGCCTGGAGAAGGCGCGGGCGAAGATGCTCGACGCGGGTGTCGACCCCGTCGCGGTCGAGACGTTCGCGCACTACTACCGGCTGCTCGAGCACGGTGAGACCGGCATGGTGCCCGAGTCGACGATCAAGCCGGTCGACATCGAGAGCCTCGCCGACGTCGAGGTGGCCGACGACGTGGCGGCCGAGGCGATCAGCAAGACGGTCGCGATCAAGCTCAACGGCGGGCTCGGCACCTCGATGGGCATGGAGCGCGCGAAGTCGCTGCTGTGCGTGCGCCGCGGGCTGTCCTTCCTCGACATCATCGCCCGGCAGGCGCTGCACCTGCGCGCGAAGTACGACGCGCGGCTGCCGCTGATCTTCATGAACTCCTTCCGCACCTCCGCCGACACGCTGCACGCGCTGGGCCGCTACGACGAGCTCGCGGTCGACGGGCTGCCGCTGGAGTTCCTGCAGAACAAGGAGCCCAAGCTCCTCACCAGCGACCTGACCCCGGCCAGCTGGCCCAAGGACCCCGACCTCGAGTGGTGTCCGCCCGGTCACGGCGACATCTACACCGCGCTGCGCGGCACCGGTCTGCTCGACCGGCTGATCGAGCAGGGCTACCGCTACGTCTTCGTCTCCAACTCCGACAACCTCGGCGCGGTCCCCGACCCGCGGGTGGCGGGCTGGTTCGCGTCGACCGGCGCTCCGTTCGCGATCGAGGCGGTCCGCCGTACGGCGTCGGACAAGAAGGGCGGCCACTTCGCGCGGCGCAAGGCCGACGGCCGGATCGTGCTGCGCGAGACCGCGCAGACGCTGCCCGACGACCTGGCCGCGCTCGCCGACCTCGACCGCCACCGGTTCACCTCGACGAACAACCTGTGGTTCGACCTGCAGGCGATGAAGCGCAAGCTCGACGAGCGCGAGGGCATCCTCGGCCTGCCGCTGATCCGCAACGTCAAGCACCTCGACCCGGCCGACCCCACGTCGCCAGAGGTGGTGCAGATCGAGACCGCGATGGGCGCCGCGATCGAGGTCTTCGAGAACGCTCGGCTGATCGAGGTCGGCCGCGACCGGTTCATCCCGGTCAAGACCACCAACGACCTGCTGGTGCTGCGCTCCGACGTCTACGAGATCGGAGCCGACTTCGCGCTGACGCAGGTCGCGGCCGACCTGCCCTACGTCGAGCTCGACGCCGACCACTACAAGTTGGTCGGCGAGTTCGACAAGCGGTTCCCCGAGGGCGCTCCGTCGCTGGCGAAGGCCGCGTCGCTCAAGGTCGACGGCGACTGGACGTTCGGCCACGGCGTACAGGTCGTCGGCGCGGTCGAGCTCGCGTCCAAGGGCGCCCAGCGCGTCGCCCCCGGCGAGGTCCTCGGTGCTGATCGGGCTGCGCGCGACTCCGACGGCGAAGCGGGCAGCAAGCTGCCGGGGGCCGTCTCCCGCCGCGTCAGCCAAGGCTCGGATGACTGACGCCGGCTCGGTCTCCGCGCATCGCGCGCGGGTCGTGGCCGGGGTCGAGCCGCTGGCGCCTGTCTCGGTGCCGCTCGCCGCGGCGCTGGGGCGCCGCCTGGCGACGGAGGTCGTGGCGACCCTGTCGGTGCCGCCCTTCGACCACGCGGCGATGGACGGCTTCGCGGTCCGCGCGGCCGACGTGGCTTCGCTGCCCGTCTCGTTGCCGGTCGCGGGGGTCGTCGCGGCGGGCGACCCGGTCGCCGTACTGGAGGCGGGGACGGCGATCCGGATCATGACCGGCGCGCCCGTGCCGCCCGGTGCCGACCTGGTGGTGCCCTTCGAGTGGACGTCGGGCCACGACCCGGTCGAGGTGCTGAAGAGCGCCGACTCGGGGCGGCACATCCGGTTCGAGGGCGAGGACGTGCGCGCCGGGGAGGTCGCGCTGGCGGCGGGCTCGTTGCTCGGGGCCGCGCAGATCGGGCTGCTCGTGTCGGTGGGCGTTGCCATGGTCGAGGTGCGGCCGCGGCCGCGGCTCGGCGTGATCTCGACCGGCGCCGAACTGGTGGAGGGGCATGTCCCCGACAGCAACACCGCGACCTTGCTCGCCGCCGGACGCGAGCTCGGCGCCGACGTCGAGGCCTTCGGCCCGGCCCCGGACGACGTCCCCCGGTTCCTGGAGGTGCTGCGCGCGGCGGCCGAGCGCTGCGACGTCGTGGTGACGACCGGCGGGATCTCGGCCGGCGACCACGACGTGGTGAAGGCGGCGCTGCGCGACGACCCGGCGTTCTGGTTCGGGCCGGTGGCGATGAAGCCGGGTCGGCCGCAGGGCTGCGGGTCCGTGGTGACCAGCGACGGACGGCGGGTGCCGGTCGTGACGCTGCCGGGGACGCCGATCGCGGCGTACGCCGCGTTCCTGCTGTTCGTGCGCGAGGTGCTGGCCGTGCTGGAGGGCGACCCGGCGGGCGCCGTGATGCGGCGGGCTCGGCTGGGTGCGCCCGTCGAGGCGCGGGACCGCACCGTGGTGCTGCCCGGCGTGTACGACGAGAATGACCACGTCGTCCCCCTGCCCGGCCACGCCGGGCACTCCCAGCGACTGCTCGCGCAGGCCGAGGTGCTGCTCGTGGTGCCGCCGGTGCGGCAGGCGCTGGAGACCGGGACCGACATCGAAGTGCTCGTGCTGTGAACCCGAAGGAGATCTGATGGCAGCCGACCGGTTGACCCACGTCGACGAGACAGGGGCCGCGCGGATGGTCGACGTCTCCGAGAAGGACGTGACGCACCGGGTCGCCACCGCGTCTGGGCGGGTGCTCGTGTCGGCCGAGGTGGTCGCGCTGCTGCGCGGCGAGGGCGTGCCGAAGGGCGACGCGCTCGCCGTCGCGCGGATCGCCGGGATCATGGGCGCCAAGCAGACGCCGGCGCTGATCCCGCTGTGCCACCCGCTGTCGATCTCCGGCGTCAAGGTCGACCTGTCGGTCGCCGACGACGCCGTCGAGATCGCCGCGACCGTGAAGACCACCGACCGCACCGGCGTCGAGATGGAGGCGCTGACCGCGGTGTCGGTGGCGGCGCTCACCGTCGTCGACATGGTGAAGGCTGTCGACAAGGGCGCGGTAATCACCGACGTGCGGGTCGAGACCAAGTCGGGCGGCAAGTCGGGGGACTGGAAGCGATGAGCGGCACCGGCCTCCCGGCCGTGGTCGTCGTGGCCTCGAACCGCGCCGCGGCGGGTGTCTACGACGACACGACCGGCCCGCTGATCGTCGCCGCCCTGGCGGAGTGGGGGTTCGAGGTGCCGCCGCCCGTCGTGTGCCCGGACGGCGAGCCGGTGGGTGCCGCGATCGCGTCGGCCGTCGCGTCCGGCGCGCGCGTCGTACTGACCACCGGCGGCACCGGACTCACCCCGACCGACCTGACGCCCGAGGTGACCCGGCCGCTGCTCGACCGCGAGGTCCCCGGCCTGGCCGAGGCGATCCGCGCGGCGGGCGTGGCGAAGGGCGTGCCGACCGCCGTACTGTCGCGGGGGCTGGCGGGCGTCGCCGGCCGGACCCTCATCGTCAACCTGCCCGGCTCGCGCGGCGGGGTGAAGGACGCGCTGGCCGTGCTGGAGTCGGTCGTCGGGCACGCCGTCGAGCAGATCGTCGGGAGCGACCATTGATCGTCGGCGTCCCCGGTCGTGCGTGGCCGAACGAGCTGATCTCGGGCACCGATCCGGTCGTCCGGCTGCGCCCGATCGCGCGCAGCGACGCGAAGGCCTGGCGCTCGGCGAGGCGCCGCAATGCGGTGTGGCTGGCCCGCTGGGACGCGACCGCCCCGCCCGGCGCGGACGCCCGGCCGACCTCCTTCCGGGCACTGGTGAAGCGGCTGCAGAAGGCGGCGCGGCGCGGGACGACGTACCCCTTCGTGGTGGAGGTCGACGGCGTCTTCGCCGGGCAGGTGAGCGTCAACAACATCGTGCGCGGGTCGGCGCAGTTCGCGTCGGTGGGGTACTGGATCGACCAGGAGTTCGCGGGGCGCGGCGTGATCCCGCGGGCGGTGGCGATGGTGATCGACCACTGCTTCTTCGTCGCGGGGCTGCACCGGATCGAGATCTGCATCCGGCCGGAGAACTCGAACTCGCTGCGGGTGGTGGAGAAGCTGCGGATCCGCGAGATCGGCTATGCGCCGCGGTTCCTGCACATCGACGGCGACTGGCGCGACCACCGGATCTTCGCGATCACCAAGGAGGAGGCGCCGCGCGGCGTGCTGGCGCGCCTCGAGGAGGACCCCCCGTCCTAGGCGCCTGGTCCTTCCGGGTGAGATCACACAGGTCACAGCAAACAATCTGTGACACACCGATGGACATGCGCCTCACCGTGAGGTACCCCTCCTAACCTCTGGTTGTGGACCTGAGCTCGCTGATCTTCGTCGCCTTGTTCGTGGCGTGGGCGGTCTACCTCGTGCCGAAGGCGCTGCGCCACCACGAGGAGGACGCCGTCAGCCGCTCGGTCGACGGCTTCTCCGACCGGCTGCGCGTGCTCGCCCGGCGCGAGGCGGTCTCGTCCACCGAGGCCGAGCTGGTCGCGCCCGGTGCGCCGGCTCGCTCGTCCGAGAAGCCTGCTGCGGAGCCGACCGAGGAGGTGTCCGCGGCGCCCACCCCTGCGCCGCGCGCGTCCTCTCGGCGTGGTGCCTCCGCCGCTGCTCGTCGGCGCCGGGTGCTGTCGGTGCTGGTGCTGGCCAATGCCGTGGCCGGCTCTCTCGCCGCCGGCGCCGTGACGTCGGCGTGGTGGATCGCTGCGCCCGCGTCGCTGCTCGTGGCGTGGCTGGTCGCCTGCCGGCTGATGGTGCGCCGGGAGCGGGCCGCTCGTGCCGCGGCGGCGCGGCGGCGTCGTCGTACGTCGGCCGATGAGGTGCTCGAGGCGGAGGCCGATGAGGCGGTCGTCGAGCCGGAGGTGGCGGCGGCCGAGGTCGGCGCCGACCTCGCCGACCTCGCCGACGACGACACCGGCGAGATCCCGGCCGTCAGCGCCGAGCTGCTCGAGGAGTCCGCCGTCGACGGCTGGGCGCCCGTGTCCGTCCCGCTGCCGACGTACGTCGCGAAGGCGCCCGCCGGCCGCACCGTCCGCACCATCGACCTGGACTCCACCGGCGTCTGGAGCTCCGGCCGCAACGACGCCGACTCCCAGCTCGCCCGCGAGGCCGACGCCCAGCGCGCCTCGTCGGCCGCCGCCGACGACGACGCCCAGGAGCGCCGTACGGGATCGTGAGGCGGGAGCCGGGAAGCCCCTCCCGATTCGGTACGTCCGACGACGGGGTGCTACCGTTTCACCTCGCTTGGGGGTGTGGCGCAGTTGGTAGCGCGTCTCGTTCGCAATGAGAAGGTCAGGGGTTCGAATCCCCTCACCTCCAC
>NZ_BAABAC010000032.1:0-27020 GCF_039537225.1 Nocardioides ginsengisoli | reverse complement strand
CTGCCCGGTTCGGGGTTCGAACCCGTGATCCCTTGCGTACGGGGTCGACGCCGGGCACACACCGAGCGCCCGTCCCTTGACCTCCCGGGGCGACCTCCGACTAATATGGTCTATAGACCGATCCAAAGGTTCTTATGTCCTCGAGTCGAGAGGTTTCCGATGCCGCTCCACCCCGTCGCCCAGCAGCTCCTCGATGACGCTGCTGCCAGCGAGCAGCCCAACAGTCACCTGCTCCCGGTCGAGGTCGCGCGCGCGAACTTCGAGCGCACCTTCGCGTCGATGGAGGTCGAGGACGTCGCGTTCGTGGCCGACCTCGTCGCGATGTCGGACGGTGGCCAGGTGCCGGTGCGCCTCTACCGACCTCGTGCAGACGGGCCGCTGCCGCTCGTCGTCTACCTGCACGGTGGCGGGTGGCAGATGGGCAGCATCGACTCGCACGACGGCCTGTGTCGCGCGATCGCGAACGCCTCGGGCTGTGCGGTGCTGAGCGTCGGCTACCGCCGCCCGCCCGAGTTCAAGTTTCCCGCGGCCCCGCACGACTGCTACGCAGCGCTGGTCTGGGCCGTCGCGCACGCCGAGAGGCTCGGCCTCGACGGATCGCGGGTCGCGGTGGTGGGGGACAGTGCGGGCGGCAATCTGGCGGCGGCCGTCGCGCTGTTGGCGCGGGACGAGGGAGGCCCCGATCTGGCCTGTCAGGTGCTCATCTACCCGGCGACGACCTTCGACCTGGACGAGGGGTTCGACCTCGAACTGGAGGGCTACGTGCTGTTCCGCGACGAGGTGCAGTGGCACAAGGACGCGTACTTCGCGCGTCCGGAGGACGCCGCCTCCGACTATGCGTCGCCCCTCGGCGCCGACCTCGCCGGGCTGCCTCCGGCTCTGGTTCTCACGGCGGAGTACGACCCCTTGGCTGTCGCCGGCGTGGCGCTCGCGGAGCGCCTCGCCGAGCAGGACGTCGCCGTCGAGCACCGGCGCTATGACGGGATGATCCACGGCTTCGTCCAGTTCCCCGGCCTGTTCGACGACGCCGTCGGGGCCGTGGCTGACCTGGCGGCATTCCTCCGGCGTCACCTCGGGCTCGTCTGATGGGCGAGCTGACGGGCCGGACTGCCGTGGTCACCGGCGCCGGTGGCGGAATGGGCCTGGCGATCGTGGAGGACCTCGCGGCGCGTGGGGTCCGAGTCGTCGCGGTGGATGTCAAGGAGGCTCCGGCGCGGCTCCCGGAGGGCGTTCGCTACCACCGTGGTGACATCGCGGATCCGATGCTGGCGCCCGCGGTCGTCGCGAGCGCGCGCACGATCTCGCGCGAAGGGAACGTCGACATGCTGGTCAACGCCGCCGGTGTGGCCTGGTTCGCCGATCCCGGGCTCCCGCCGCCGCCGTACGTCGACGGTTCCATCGTCGACGTCGACCCCGAGGCCTGGAGGCGGGTGCTCGACATCAACCTCACGGGCGCGATGCTCATGGCCCGCGCGGCGCTGCCCGTGATGCGCGAGCACCGCTCCGGGGTGATGGTGCACATCGCGAGCATCGCGGGTCTCCGGCTGGCCGACGGCGCCCTCGACGCCTACCAGGTCTCGAAGGCCGGCCTGATCAGCCTGTCGCGAGGACTGGCCGCCCAGTATGGGCCGGAGGGCATCCGCTCGAACACCGTGTGCCCCGGCGCGATCGTCACGCCGATGATCGCCGGGATCTACGAGAACGACCCGGAGCGGGAGCGCTCCATGGCGGGTCGGGTGCCGCTGCGCCGGGTGGGAACGACGAGCGACGTGTGCTCGGCGGTCACCTACCTGCTGTCCGACGAGGCATCTTTCGTGACCGGCACCGACCTCGTCGTCGACGGCGGCTGGCTCACCAACATGGGGTGATCCGGCCGCGCTGGTTCCGGCTCGGTCAGCGGCTGAGCCAGGCCTCGATGGTGTGCCGGGTCTCGTTGATGTGCTCGGCCATCGCCGACGCCGCGAGCTCGGCGTCCTTGGCGCGGATCGCGCTCAGGATCTCGGCGTGGTGGTCGTTGGCGTTGTCCTCGATGTGGCCGAAGATCGCGCCGACGGGGAGCCACATCCGCTGCCTTCCCTGGGCGACCGCCTCGAGCAGCTGCTGGTTGCCCGTCGCCTCGGCGATGCCGAGGTGGAACGCCGAGTCGAGGAGCTGGAACTCGGTCACGTGGCCGCTCGCGTCGTCCGCCCGCCCGGCCTTGATGACCTCGTCCATCCGGGTGACGAGGTCGGCCAGCTTGGGCAGGTCGGCGGCCTTGCGCCGCTCTGCTGCCAGACGGGCGGCACCGGTCTCGACGATCACGCGGTAGTCGAACGCGTCGCGAACCGCCATCTTGTTGCGCTTGAGCTCCTGTCGGGCCTCGACCGGGTCGTAGGTCGGCTCCAGGACGAGGAACCCGCCGCCGCGGCCGCGCCGGACCGAGATGCGACCCTCGCGCTCGAGAACCGCGATCGCGGCTCGGACCGTCGTCCGGGACACGTCGAGCATCTCGGCAAGGTCGCGCTCGGCCGGAAGCCGGTCCCCGGGGCGGAACTGACCCGAGTCCATCGAACGACGGATCTGGTCCAGGACCAGCTCGTGCGCCGCGATCTGGCGGATCGGCCCCAGTTTCGGGTGTTCGGACACTGACACCTCCTCATCACGCGCAGGCTACTCCATCGGCCTCGCCGCCCGAGTGCTCCGGCGCGCCCTCGCGCCTTAAAGGCTTATGGGTCTTGCCTTTAGTCCAATAAGTCCGTAGGGTCACGACTCCAAGGTTCGGCACCGGCACCCGCGGAGAAGCGATGTTCTACCCACTCACCGTCCACGACTTCCTCGATCGAGCGATCACGGTCTTCCCCGACCGCATCGCCGTCCACGACGAGCCGGGGGCGGAGGGCGCCTGGGCGCCGCTGACCTACCGCGAGCTGGCGGCTCGGGCCCGATCGCTCGCCGCGTCGCTCGACGAGCTCGGCCTGCCGGTCGGGGCGCGGGTCGCCGTGCTGTCCCAGAACTCCGCGCGCCTGCTCGCCGCCTTCTACGGCGTCAGCGGCTACGGCCGGGTGCTGGTGCCCATCAACTTCCGGCTGACGGTCGCCGAGGTGCGCTACATCGTGGAGCACAGCGGCGCCGACGTCCTGCTCGTCGACCCCTCGCTGCGCGAGGTGGCGGCCGCCGTGGGGTGCCGGCACACCTTCGTCCTCGGCGACGACGACGAGCGCCTGTGGGCCCACCCGGTCGCGCCGCGGCCGTGGGCCGGCGCCGAGTCGGCGACGGCCACGATCAACTACACTTCCGGTACGACGGCGCGCCCGAAAGGCGTGCAGCTGACCCACCGCAACCTCTGGCTCAACGCGGTCACCTTCGGCTGGCACCTCGGGGTCGGCGAGTCCGAGGTCTACCTGCACACGCTGCCGATGTTCCACGCCAACGGCTGGGGCATGCCCTATGCGATCACCGGTTTCGGCGGGCGGCACGTCGTCCTGCGCCAGGTCGACGGCGCCGAGATCCTGCGTCGGGTCGAGGAGCACGGCGTCACGCTCATGTGCGCCGCACCCGCCGTCCTGGCCGCGGTGCTCGACGCGGCACGGCAGTGGGAGGGGCCGGTGCCCGGGCGGGACCGGGTCCGGGTGGTCGTCGCGGGAGCGCCCCCGCCCACCCGCCTGATCGAGCGGATCCGCGACGAGCTCGGCTGGGAGTTCATCCAGATCTACGGCCTCACCGAGACGTCCCCCTTCCTGACCATGTCGCGGATGCGCGATGAGTGGTCCGCGCTTCCGGGCGAGGAGCAGGCCAGGCTGCTGGGCCGGGCGGGCGCACCCGCGATCGGCGTCCGCGTGGCGATCGCTCCGGACGGCGAGGTGGTCGTCGCGAGCAACCACAATCTCGACGGCTATTGGCGCAACCCCGAGGAGACGGCCGCGGCGCAGGCGGGAGGTGTCTTCCACACCGGCGACGGCGGCTCGCTCTCCGAGGGCTACCTCACGATCCAGGACCGCAAGAAGGACGTGATCGTCACCGGCGGGGAGAACGTCTCGTCGATCGAGGTCGAGGACGTGCTCGCCAGCCACCCGGCGGTCCGCGAGGCCGCCGTGATCGGCATCCCGGACGACAAGTGGGGCGAGCTGGTCACCGCACTGGTGGTCGCCTCGGGTGACGTCACGCAGGAGGAGCTGATCGCCTACTGCCGCGAGCGCCTCGCCGGCTACAAGACGCCCAAGCGCGTCGACTTCCGTACCGAGCTGGCGAGGACCGCCACCGGGAAGCTGCAGAAGTTCAAGCTCCGCCAGGACTTCTGGGGCGAGCGCGAGCGCCAGGTCAACTGACCGCGCCCCACGGGAGGCGGCGGCCCGGCGCCGGCCTCTGCGCCGATGAGGGGCCGAGAGAACCAGTCAACAGGGCAAGGCGAGCCGGGCGCTCGCGGCCCACCACCAGGAAGGCAGCACAGTGACCGGCACAGTCATCGTCACCGGGGGTGGCGGAGTCATCGGACGCGCCATCTGCGCGCGGCTCGAGGAGAGCGGCTACCGCCCCGTCGCCGCGGATCTCGAGGGATCGATCCCCGAGGGCGCCGCCGCGTTCCCCCATCCGTTCGTCGCCATGGACGTCACCTCGGTCGCCTCTGTGCAGGCCGCTGTGGCCGAGGCCGTACCCGCCGGCGAGTCGCTGGTCGGCCTCGTCAACTGCGCCGGAATCCTGCGCGACTCGTTCGTCGGCGAGCTGGACGAGCAGAAGCTCGACCTGATGTTCCAGGTCAACATCGCCGGCATGGCCCGCGTGGTCGAGGCGACGGCCGGCCTCCTGGGGGACGGGGCCTCCATCGTCAACATCGGCTCGCTCACCGGTCACTTCGGCCGCTTCACCGGCGCTTCGGTGTACGGCGCGACCAAGGCCGGCATCGCCGCGTACACCCGCTACCTCGCCTCCGAGCTCGCGCCGCGCGGCATCCGGGTCAACAACGTCGCGCCCGGCGTCATCCGGGCGCCGATGAGCCCGTCGATGGCGCGCGTGTCGGGAGGCGAGGAGGCTTCGGCGGGCCATGCGATGCTGCGCCGCATCGGGGAGCCGCACGAGGTCGCTGAGGTCGTCGAGTTCTTCATCTCGCCCCGTTCGTCCTTCGTCACGGCGCAGACGCTGCTCGTCGACGGAGGTGTGGTCGCATGGTGAGCGCGCCCACGGTTCCGGAGGCGCTGGACGACGTCGACATCGCCAACGCCGAGGCGTTCCGGCGCCTCGACGCGGCGGACCCCTGGGTCGTGGACGTGGCGCCGGCGCGCGACGTCATCCCGGGCTACACCGACGACCTGGTGCTGACCTCGGGAGCGCCGATGGCGTGGGAGGACTACGTCGGCGGCCAGCGCGAGGCGCTCATCGGCGGAGCCTTGTTCGAAGGGCTGGCGGCGACGCGGGAGGAAGCAGTCGAAGGCTTCGCCTCGGGGCGGATCCGGGTCGGCGCCTGCCACGACTACGGGGCGGTGGGCTCGCTCGCGGGCATCTACACGGCCTCGATGCCGGTCTTCGTCGTGGAGAACCGGGCGCTGGGCAATGTCGGGTTCTGCAACTTCTACGAGGGCAAGGAGCCGCGGCGGCTCAACTATGGCTGCTACGACGAGGGCGTCCACGAACGGCTCCTGCACGTGAACACCGTGCTCGCGCCGGTGGTGGGGGAGGCGATCCGGCGGACCGGCGGAGTCCCGCTGAAGTCGCTGATCGCGCGGGCGCTGCGGATGGGCGACGAGGTCCACAGCCGCAACGCCGCGGCCTCCATGCTGTTCAATCGCGAGATCCTGCCGGCGGTCCTCGACATGGTCCGCGACGACGTCCCGGGCGTGCGCGAGACCATGGTCCACCTGGCCGAGAACGACTACTTCTTCCTCCGGCTGTCGATGGCCGCGGCCAAGGTCTCGGCCGACGCGATGGTGGTCCCGGGGTCGACGCTCGTCTCGGCGATGGCCTTCAGCTGCCGGGGCTTCGCGATCAAGCTCGCCGGACTCGGCGACCGCTGGTTCGAGGGACCGCCTCCGGTGCACGAGGGCAAGCTGTTCGCCGGGCACAGCGAGGACGAGATCACCTGGATGGGCGGCGAGTCGCCCATCACCGAGACGGTCGGGCTCGGAGGCTTCGCGCAGGCATGCGCGCTCACCCTCCAGGAGTACCAGGGCGGATCGGCGGCCGTGATGATCGAGCGCAACGAGCAGATGTACGAGATCACCCAGGGCGAGAGCTCGACGTACCGGATCCCGCTCTTCGACTTCCGCGGTACGCCGACCGCGATCGACGCCCGGAAGGTCCTGGCCACCGGGATCACTCCGGTCATGGACGTGGGGCTTGCCGGCCGCGACGGCGGCCAGATCGGCGCCGGGATCATCCGCGCGCCCCGGGAGTGCTTCGAGCTGGCGATGACGGCGTTCGAGGCCGCGCTCTGAGCGTGGGACCGGGCTCGGGCGAGCGGGTGCCGATGGAACGCCCGCTCGCCCGGCTCGAGGTGCCCGACCTCGAGCTCGGGCTGCGCGAGAAGCTGGTCCACGCCGATCGGCTGCGGCCCGGTGCCCGCGCCGCGCACGGTACGGCGATCTACGGGCTGTCGCTGGCCGACGACATGACCGACACCACGCTCGGTCACGCCGGCAACGGCTACCCCGACGCGGCTGTCGAGCTCGACGAGTCGACGAGGGTCGACCTGCCCTGGCGAGGCATCGAGGCGGTGATCGGGGATCTCGTGGACGCCAACGGCGACCCGGTCGGCGCTTCGCCGCGGGGGATGGTCCAGCACCTGGTCGAGCGGTTCGGCGCGTTGGGCCTGGAGCCGGTGCTCGGGTTCGAGTACGAGACCTGGGTCTTCGAGGCCGACCGTGACGACCGTCGGCCGGGCTCGCTCGCCCACGCGGTGACGATCGCCGACCTCGCCGCCGAGTTCGCGCGCCGGATGGCGGCGATCGGCCATCCGCTCGAGGCAGTGCGGTCGCAGGCCCGTGCGGGGTTCGTCGAGTTCTCGATCGCTCCGTCCCCGGCGCTGCGCGCAGCGGACGGCGCCGCGAGAGCCCGGCGCCACCTGCGCGAGCTGTGCGCCGAACGCGGTCTCGTCGCCTCCTTCATGGCGAAGCCGTTCGGCGATCGCGAGGGAGCCGGCGGTCACGTGCACGCGAGCCTCGAGCGCGACGGCGCGAACGTCTTCGCGGCGGACGAACGACTGAGCGCCGTCGGCGCCCGGTTCGTGGCCGGACTGGTCGCTTCACTGCCGCAGTTGACCTTGATGTTCAACCCGCACGTCAACTCCTTCAAGCGCATCGACCCGCGGATGTGGGTTCCGACGACCTCGTCCTGGGGCTACGACGACCGCCGGACGGCGTGCCGTGTGGTGGTCCGGCCCGAGACCTCGGCGCGCGTCGAACATCGCCGTGGGGGAGCGGACGCGAATCCCTACGTCATCGCCGCCGCCGTTCTGGCCGGCGGCGTCGACGGCTTGGAGCGGAGACTCGAGCTCCCGCCGCCGCGCACCTCCCGCGCCGTTCCGGTGACGCTCGGCGAGGCGATCGCCGCGTTCGAGCGATCGCGGTACGTCGACCGGCTCCTGCCGCGGCGCTTCGTGGACGCCTTCGCGGCCACCCGCCGTACCGAGCTGACGCTCTACGAGGCCTGGCTCGACCGGACGATCACCGATTTCGAGCTTCAGCGGCACGTTGAGCATCGCTGAGGCCTTGACGTTCCGCTAAAAGGCCGAAAGACTGGACCAAACAACCAACTACGACGAGATGGTGGTCCCAGTGAAGTCATCCACCCCGAATCAGGCGCCCCTCGCGGGCCCGCACGACGTGGCGATCATCGGCACCGGCTTCAGCGGAATCGCGGCTGCCACGGCCCTTCTCAAGGAGGGCGTGCGCGACTTCGTGATGTTCGAGCGCTCGGAGGACATCGGCGGCACCTGGCTGGTGAACCGCTATCCGGGCGCCGAGGTCGACCTCGAGTCGCACATCTACTCCTTCTCCTTCGAGCCCCACGACTGGACGCGGACGCACGCCGACTGGCGCGAGCTGCTCGGCTACCTCCAGGGCGTCGCCCGCAAGTGGGGGCTCTATGAGCGCACCCTGCTCGAGACCGGTGTCGCCGAGGTGACGTGGGACGAGCCGTCGCGGACCTGGACGATCATCGACGAGGCCGGCGTCACGCATGGACCGTTCAAGGCGGTCATCTCCGCGGTCGGCTTCCTCAACACGCCGCTGATCCCGCCGTTCCTCCGTGGTGAGACGGTCTTCGAGGGCGACCTCTGCCACACCTCCACCTGGCGTGACGAGCTGTCGCTCGAAGGCAAGGATGTGGGCGTCCTGGGAACGGGCTCCTCCGCGGTGCAGGTCGTCACCGAGGCCGAGCGCCAGGGCCGATCGGTCAAGGTGTTCCAGATCGAGCCGAACTGGCTGTTGCCCAAGGAGGCGCGCGACTTCAGCCCTGCTGAGCGGCGCTGGAACCGGATCAAGCCGGTCTACTACTTCCGGCGCTACCGCCTCTACCTCGACTACGACCTGCGCCAGTACCGCGCGAGCCACGCGCGGGTCGACGGTCGCGTGAACAAGAAGCGGCTCGCCGCCGCCCGTGCGTACCTGCACCAGGAGATGGGGGACAAGCCGGAGCTGGAGCGGCTGCTCACGCCCCAGTTCTCGGTCGAGGCGCGCCGCACCGTCATCAGCGACACCTACTACCGGAGCCTGCGCTCGCCGAAGGTCGAGCTCGTGCCGCACGCCGTCGCGGACGTGACTCCCACAGGCGTGGTCGACGCGACGGGGGAGAAGCACGACCTCGACATGATCGTGCTCGCCACCGGATTCGACGCGGCCAACTTCATCAGCACCTACCGCACGACCGGCGAGAACGGCGTCGTCCTCCGGGAGCAGTGGGAGGGCGGTGCTGAGGCCTTCCTCGGCGTGATGACCCCGAACTTCCCCAACTTCTTCATGATCTTCGGCCCCAACACCAGCGGCATTCCACTCGTCACCTACTACGAGGCCCAGGCCCGGTTCGCTGCCAAGCAGGTCCGGCGGCTCGCCTCGGGCAAGGCCTCCAAGATCACGGTGAAGTCGTATCTCCACGACTTCTACAACCGCCGGCTCCAGCGGCGGCTCGACAAGACGGTGTGGAACGAGGTGTCCAACTACTTCCAGGGCACGAGCGGCAAGGTCGTCAGCCAGTGGCCGTTCAGTCCGACGTCGTACCTCCTCGGGCTGCGTCTCGCCGGGCGGTTCGGGACGGACGCGACGTGAGCGGGCTCGCGGGGAAGGTCGTCGTCGTCACCGGGGCGTCGGGGGCGATCGGCCGTGCGGCCGTCGCGGAGCTCAAGCGCCAGGAGGCGGTCGTCGTGGGGGCCGACCTCCGTGCGGCCGACGACACCGGGGCCGATCACTTCGTCGCCTGTGACCTCACGGTGGAGGAGCAGGTCCGCGACCTGTACGACGGCACCGCGGAACGCTTCGGGCGGATCGACGGGCTGTTCAACAACGCGGGGGTCGCGCTCGGCGAGGACGGCTCGGCCCTCGATGTGGACCGGACCGTGTTCGACCGCACGATGGTCATCAACGTCACCAGCGTCCTGCTGTGCTGCAAGCACGGGATCCCGCACCTGATCGCCGGCGGTGGCGGAGCGGTGGTCAACACGGCGTCGCTGGTCGCGCGGATGGGCTCGGCCGTCTCGCAGATCGGCTACACCGCGTCCAAGGGCGCGGTGGTGGCGATGTCGCGCGAGCTCGGCGTGGAGCTCGCCCGCAGGGGGGTCCGGGTCAACAGCCTGAGCCCGGGCCCCGTCGCCTCGCCCATGCTGGAGGCGCTCTTCAGTCCCGACGAGGTCGCCCGGCGCATGGTGCACATCCCGGCGGGTCGCTTCGGCACCGCGGAGGAGATGGCTCGGGCCGCGGCTTTCCTGCTCGGCGACGGCTCCAGCTTCGTGACCGGCATCGAGCTCGTAGTCGACGGAGGGATCTCCGCGGCCTACGTCACTCCTGAGGGCTGACGCCGCGAAACACCAAGGGGCCTGACCGGATCCGGTCAGGCCCCTTCGTCGCGTCGGCTCAGACGGTGCTGGGCGTCGCCAGCTGGAGGATCTGCTTGCCGAGGTTCTTGCCCTCGAAGAGCCGGTTCATGGTGGCGACGGCGTCGGTGACGTCGCCCTTCGCAATGTCCTCGGCCCAGACGAGCGAGCCGTCCTGGACCCACTCCGCCAGGCGCCGCGTGGCTACCTCGAAGCGATCGGCGAAGTCGGTCACGATGAACCCCTTGACGGTGCAGCTGCGCACCGTGATCGTCGAGAGGTTGGTCGGCCCGTACGCGACGGCCTCGTCAGAGTAGCCGCTGGAGATCCCGCCGCACAGCACGATGGTCCCGCGCTGGGCGATGTTGCTGATCCCGGCTTCGAGGATCCGGCCGGCGACATTGTCGAAGAAGACGTCGACGCCCTGGGGTGCGAGCTCCGCGAGCCGGGACGCGACGTCCTCCGACTTGTAGTCCACGACGTGGTCGAAGCCGGCCGCCTCGCGCAGCCAGGCGCCCTTCTCGGGCCCGCCGGCGATGCCGATCGTCGTGGCGCCCGCGAGCCGGGCCAGCTGGCCGGCGATGGAGCCGGTGGCCCCGGCCGCGCCGGAGACCAGAACCACATCGCCGGGGCGCGGCGCCCCGAGCTCCAGCATGCCGAAGTACGCGGTCAGCCCCGTGGTGCCGAGCACGCCGAGCACGGACGTCGGCGGCACGCCGTCCGGCACGCGCCGGGCGACCGGCCGGCCCGCGCTCGGGTCGCTGACGTGCTCGAGGTGGCTGAGGGTGCCCTCTTCGAAGGTCGCGAGCGCGTAGGTCTGCCAGCCGAGGTTGCCGGTGACGAGCGTCCCGACCGCGACGGAGTCGACGCCGGAGGCGACGACCTCGCCGACCGCGTGTCCGCGCATCACTTCGCCCAGCGGCACCGGCGGTGCGTACGACGGGCCGTCGTTCATCCAGCCCCGCATCGCCGGATCGAAGGCGATCCAGAGCACGCGGACCAGGACCTCGCCGGGGCCGGGGGTGGGTGCGGGCTGCTCGTCGAGCACGAAGTCGTCGAGCGTTGCGGTCCAGGTGGGGCGACGGCCCAGGAGGAGGCGTCGGTTCAGGGGAGTGGTCATGAGGAGCATCCTACGCATTTAGGTCTAGAAAATCGACCTTTGACCGGATGTTCGCACGCGCCGAAGCGGTCCACGGTGCGACGGGATGGCTGTTTTGGAATATTGCATCGACCTTTGCGTGTTTTGTACGCTGGCGATCTGCGCCCGACGGGTGCACGGATCACGCGACGACCCGGGAGGCGGACATGCGAGGACCAGGGGCGACGCAGTCGGATCTCGGTGTGCTCGCACCGCGCGAGCTGCGCTCCGACCAGCTCCTCGAGCTCGCACGCCGCGCGGTCGCGCTGGGCCGGTCCGCCGCGACGACCGGTGAGGTCACCACCAAGATCCCGCGACTCGCCGCGGTGGACCGGTCGGCCTTCGGGCTGGCGGTGACGACCGTGGACGGCGCCGAGCTCGGGGTGGGCGACAGCACGGCCCAGTTCTCCCTGCAGAGCCTCACGAAGCTCTTCGCCCTGGTCGCGCTGCTGCGCGTCGAGCCCGGTGCCTGGATGCACGTCGGCTGGGCGCCGACGGAGCTCGGCTACGGCTCGGTCACCGAGCTGGAGCGAGCGGCGGGTCGCCCGCGGAATCCCTTCGTCAACGCGGGTGCGCTCATCGTCACCGACCGTCTGCTGCATCACACCGGGTCGGCCGTCGACACGGTCGCCGCACTGATCTGCGACCTCTCCGGCGACCCTGCGGTCGCGAGCGACGCCGCGGTGTCGGCGTCGGAGGCGGCGGCCGACCACCGCAACAGGGCGCTTGCCCACGTGCTGGCCGAGCACGGCCGGCTGCTCAACGACGTCGACGCCGTCCTCGCCCACTACTACGCCCAGTGCGCCATCACCGGATCCGCACTCGGGATGGCTCGCGCGGGGCGCTTCCTCGCCGACCGCCGGCTCCACGAGCAGGTGCTCGACTCGGACAACGTCCGCCGGATCAACGCCGTGCTGCTCACCTCCGGGATGTACGGAGCCGCGGGCGACATCGCCTACCGGGTGGGCCTGCCGGCCAAGAGCGGAGTGGGGGGCGGAGTGCTCGCGGCTCTGCCCGGCGTCGGCACGGTGTGTGCCTGGAGCCCGCCGCTCGATGCCGAGGGAAACTCGGTCGGTGGTGTCGCCGCCATCGAGGAGTTCGCCCGCACGTCCGGCTGGTCCGTCTTCTAGCCCGTCCCACCCGCTCAGCACCAGGAGGAGAACTCGTGAGCGCCTACCTCGATCGCCCTGTCGTGGGCATCACCTACTCGTCGCAGGACTTGGAGGGATTCGGCCTGTGGCGCCATCTCTTCCACGGCTTCATCGCTGCGGGGGCCACTCCTGTCGGCATCGACTGCGCGGTGGAGCAGCCCCGCATCGGCGGCCTGGTCGAGCGCCTCGACGGGCTCGTCGTCAGCGGTGGGGGCGACGTCGATCCCGCTCTCTATGGCGGGGCCACCGATGACGCCGTCCTCCGCGGCGTGAACCCGCTGCGCGACGCCAGCGAGCGCGTGGCGTTGGACGTCGCGCTCGAGCGCGACCTGCCGGTGCTGGCCATCTGTCGCGGACTGCAGTTCGTCAACGTCGTGCTCGGAGGGACGCTGTACGCCGACCTCGCCCGGGACCGGCCCGGCGTCATCGGCCATCGTGCCGGCGAGGAGGTGCTCGACCGGCCGTGCCACGACGTGCGGGTGACCGACGGCTCGCTGCTCTCCGTCTGGATGGGCGGCGCGGGCACGGTCGCGGTCAACAGCGAGCACCACCAGGGCATCCGTGACCTCGCTCCCGTGCTGCGTCCCGTCGCGGTGGCGCCCGACGGCCTCGTGGAGGCAGCCGAGATGGCGGACCGGCGGCTGGTCGGTGTCCAGTGGCATCCGGAGATCCTGTGGCCGAACGAGCCGACCTCGCTCGGCCTGCTGACCGGCTTCGTGGCCGCGTGCCGGGTGCCGGCCGCTGACGCGGTGTCCGCCCCGCGCTGACCGGGCACGTGAACGGGGCCGGATCGCCACGGCGATCCGGCCCCTTCGCATGCCCGCTCAGTTCTCGAGGATTCCGGCGTAGCGCTCCGGTGAGCTCGCTCGGGCCATGGCGGCCGTGCCGGCGCCGATCGCGAACGCGACGGCCAGTCCGATGCAGACCCAGACGGCGGCGGTCCGTCCGCCGACGAGGAGGTCCAGGTTGTCGAGCACCATGTACACGACGAACGAGAGTGCGGCGAACGCCAAGATGGGCGCCACCACCGAGTTCCAGACGGGGTCCGCCCCCTTGCCGCGCTGGTGGAACGCGACCACGGCCACGCTGGTCAGCAGCATGAGCAGCAGGATCCCGAGCGTCGCGGCGCCGGAGAGCCAGGTGTAGATCTCGACGATCGGGTCGAGCCCTGCGGCGGTCAGCGCGGCGAGGATCGTCGCGGTCAGGACGGTGACCACCACCGAGGACCGCGAGGGTGCCCGGTGCTTCGGGTGCACCTCGCCCAGCGGTGCGGGCAGGACCCGACCGTTGGCGAGGTTGAACTGGTAGCGCGACACGACGTTGTGGAACGACAGGCAGCAGGCGAAGACGCTGGTGACGAGCAGCAGGATGACGGCGTCCTCGACCACGCTGCCCGCGTAGCGCCCGGCCAGGCCCTGCATGACGGTCGCGGGATCGGCGCCGGCGACGGTGGCTGCCTGGCTGGCGCCGAGGCCGTTCGCCATCGCGAAGGACGTGAAGGCGTAGAGGCTGCCGATGATGGCGACGGCGACATAGGTCGCGCGAGGGATGGTGCGCTCGGGGTCCTTCGCCTCACTGCGGAACACGGCGGTCGCCTCGAAGCCGACGAAGGCGAAGAAGGCGAACATGAGACCGAGGCCGGGAGCTCCGTCGAACAGGTGGCCGGGGTTGAGCGGCTCGGCCGAGAGGCCGTGGTCTCCTCCGTGCACCAGTACGGCGAGGTCGACGACGAGCACGACGCAACCCTCGAGCACGAGGGCGACGCCGAGCACCTTGGCGCTGACCTCGATGTCGCGGTAGCCGAGCAGCGCGATGAGGGCGAGGAAGCCGAACGAGCACACCCACCACGTCACGTCGAGGCCGAGGTACTGCTCGAGCGCGGCCGACGCGGAGACTCCGAGCAGGGCGTAGAGCGCGATCAGCAGGATCACGTACGACGCGAGCGCGAGCGACGCCGTCCCGGCTCCGGCGACCTTGCCCAGGCCGGCCTGGACGTAGGAGTAGAAGGCGCCGGCGTTGCGCACGTGGCGGCTCATCAGGGTGAAGCCGACGGCGAACACGGAGAGCACCACCGCCGCGCCGATGAAGTAGAGCGGCGCCGTCGGGTTGCCGCTGAGGGCGAAGACGAGGGGGATCACCGCACAGGCGGCGCCGAGCGGCGCGACCGCGGCGACGACCATGAAGACGATGGAGCCGACGCCGAGGCCGCGATGGAGCAGCGCGGCCTTGTCGGCCGACGGGTCGACCGTGGCCTGGGGTTCTCTCGTTGCGGACATGTCGCTGTTCTCCTCCGTGCGGAGTCGGGTGGATGGTCGCTTCCGGGCCGCCCGGGCGGCTCGCTGCCGAGAAGTGAGCACGCGACGGTCTCGGGGGGAGGGGCTCCGCCGGGGACGGGGAGGTCCGGATACCATCTATTGCTCTATTGGTTCGATCTTCGAGCCTTTTGTGATCTGTGTCAAGTGCGTTCGAGCCATGAGTCCAGGGTGCGCCTCGTGGCGTCGATGTGCTCGGCCATCAGGCTCGCCGCGGCCGCGGCATCGCCCTCGCGGACCGCGTGCAGGATGTCGGCGTGCAGGTCGTTGGCGTTGGCCTCGAGGTGCCGGAAGACCGAGCCGACCGGTCGCCACATCGCCTGGCGGGCGAGCTCGACCTGCTCGACCAGGTGCTCGTTGCGCGAGCAGCGCGCCAGTCCGAGGTGGAACTCGTTGTCCAGGGCCTGGAACTCGCGAACCAGCGTCGTGCTCGGATGCCGGCGCTCCTCGCGGATCACTCGTTGCATGCGGCCGAGGAGGTGCTCGAGAATCGCGAGCTCGTCGTCGGTCCGGCGCTGGGTGGCGAGTGCGACGGCGCCCGTCTCGATGACGAGCCGCAGGTCGAACAGGTCACGGAGGGCTCGGCGGTTCGCGTGGATCTCCCGCTGCGTGGCGGCGGCGTCGTGGTCGGGCTCCAGCACGGTGAAGCCGCCGCCCCGGCCGCGCCGTACCGAGAGTCGTCCCTCGCTCTCGAGTACGGCGGCGGCCGAGCGCACCGTCGTCCGTGAGACCTGGAGGATCTCGGCGAGCTCGCGCTCGGACGGCAGCCGGTCGCCCGGCCGGAACTGGCCCTGGTTGAGGGACCGGCGGAGCTGGTCGACGACGAGCTCGTGGGCCGCGATCTGGCGAACCGGCCCCAGATGCGAGTGGGTCATCGGCGCCTCCGGCTCTCGGGGCCCCGCCCGGGAGGAAGCCCTCGGGGCTGCGGGCGAGTGAGGACATATTAGGACTAATGAGTGATCCAGTCATCCTTTTTTAGGGGAACTTACGGTCGCTCGTTGACAGTCTTCGCCGGGCGACCTACCGTTTAGGTCTACTTGCTGGACCAAACAGGCGAGTCCGAACTCTGTTGAGGAGACCCTCATGACCCTTACGTCCCCGTCGTTCGCCGGCCCGGTCGCCGTCCCCGGGCTGGACGGCATGAGCTACGGACCGATGTCGCTCGACCAGCTCCGTGCCGAGGCGAGCGCCGGCCTGGTCGACGGAATCATGCTGATCACTCCCGACAACAGCGGGCGCTGCCTCGCCGAGCGGGTGCCCCTGCAGCGCTTCCTCGCCGACTACGACGAGCTGGGTGCCTTCAAGGTGCCGCTCATGCTGTGGGGCATCGACATCGAGCAGGTCGTCCGCCCTGGGCTCGACCACATCGGCGGCATGGGCGCCGGCGTCCCGGATGTCCCGCTGGTCCCCGACATGACGACCATTCGCCGGGTCCCGTGGCTGCCGGGCACGCCGATCGTGATCTGCGACCCCTATCGCCCCGACGGCACGCCTCTCGCCTTCGCGCCCCGGCAGATCCTCAAGCGCCAGCTCGCCCGTCTGGAGGCGCTCGGCGTCACGATGCAGGCCGCGACCGAGCTCGAGTTCTACCTCTTCGACGAGTCCTACGAAGACGCCTGGAAGGCCGATCACAAGGGTCTCACCGCCGCGAGCCGCTACCACGCGGCGTACGACGCGGTCGCGGCCATCAAGGCGGAGCCCTTCGTCAACGAGGTCATCCGGCAGATGGATCTCGCCGGGGTCGAGACGGAGGGCTACGCCCACGAGTACGGCTTCGGCCAGCAGGAGATCAACCTCCGTCACGCCGAGGCGCTCGAGATGGCCGACCGCCACTTCCTCTACAAGTTCGGCGTCAAGAGCATCGCCGCGCGGATGGGCGTCTCGGCGACCTTCATGGCGAAGTGGGCGATCGACGGTGACGGGAGCTCGTGTCACATCCACACCAGTCTGTGGGATGTCACCGGTACGACGGCCATGGGTGACCAGCGGGCGTTCGACGGCTACGTGGCCGGCGTCGCGCAGGGCATGGCCGGCGCGACCCTGATGTACGCACCGACCCTCAACTCCTACCGGCGCTTCCAGGCGCACTCGTTCGCGCCCACGGTGATCGCGGTCGGTGACGACAACCGCACCTGTTCCCTGCGGCTCGTCGGCGACGGGCCGACGCGTCGGGTCGAGAACCGGGTGCCGGGCGCCGACGTGAACCCCTATGTCGCGCTCGGTGCGATGGCGGCGTCCGGCGCCAACGGGATCGAGGCCGACCTGGCCATGCCGGAGCCGGTGTCGGGCAACATGTACGAACGCGACGACCTGCCCACGCTGGCCACCTCGCTGCCCGAGGCGATCGCGCAGTTCGCCGCGAGCGAGGGACTGCGCGCCGGGCTGGGTGCTGAGGTCCATCAGCACCTCCTGGACGTCGGTCGCGACGAGGAGCTGGCGTTCCGGACCGAGACGGTCACGGACTGGGAGAAGCGCCGGTTCTTCGAGCGCGCCTGATGTCGGATCCCGCGACGCGGCACAGTGACCTGCTGGGCCATGACGTGCGAACCGACCCCTGGCCGGGCCAGGGGCGGTCGTCGTACGTCCTCGCTCACGCGGCGCTGTGCGAGGGCCGCGCCGACGACGCCGTGGCCCTCGCACGGATGACCGTGCAGGAGGCGCAGGAGGCCTACGACCTCTATGCGCTGTGGCTGGTGCGACTCCCCGATCTTCTCGCCGGGCGTGGCGTCGCGGACGAGGATCTCCTTGGGGCGCGGGCGGAGAGCGCCCGCGTCGCCGCGGCGCTCGACCGGGGCTGG
This sequence comes from Nocardioides ginsengisoli, assembly GCF_039537225.1. Taxonomy (NCBI): domain Bacteria; kingdom Bacillati; phylum Actinomycetota; class Actinomycetes; order Propionibacteriales; family Nocardioidaceae; genus Nocardioides; species Nocardioides ginsengisoli. The sequence goes on along the minus strand of NZ_BAABAC010000032.1, from coordinate 9,630 downwards.
CGCGACTACGGGATCTTGATCGACCGGTTCGTGGCGGTCGTGTCGGCGTCGTCGGCCGATGGCGCCGCCGACCTGCTCGACCAGGCCAGGTCGACCTGGCTCGCCGCCCACGATCCGGCCACGGATCAGCTGGCCGGCCTGCTGGCCCTGGCCGCGCGACGGCTGGGCGAGGCGGCGGTCGGCTCGCTCTGGGACGACCTCCTCGGCCATTACTACGCGGCGATCGCCGATACGTACGACCCCGCGACGCGTCCGTGGGATCGCTCCTTGGAGCGCCTCGGACTGGACATCTTCGAGGCCGTCCGTGGTCACCTGACCGGACCCCGGCGCGACGGCTCCTTCGAGGTCCGCGAGGAGTCGGACCGGTGGGTGCTGGAGTTCGCGCCCTGCGGCTCCGGCGGTCGCACCTACCCGAGCGAGGCCGCCACCGAGCGCGATGCCCGCGAGTTCACCCAGGGGGAGCACGACTGGGCCTGGCGCACGCGGGGCGTCTGCCTCTACTGCGTGCACTGCTGCCAGCTGCAGCAGCGCGCGCCCATCGAGCGGCTCGGCTTTCCGCTGCGGGTGATCGAGCCTCCCGTGCGCGCCTCCGAGGGCGCGCCGGGCCGCGACCGTTGTCGCTGGTCGCTCTACAAGGATCCTGCGCTGGTGCCCGCGCATGCCTACAGCGATGTGGGTGCCGTGCCGCCGGTGGACGCGCCGCTCAGCCGTCCCTGAAGCCGGGGGAGCGGAGTCCGTAGCGCTCTGCCCAGACCGCGGCCTGGGTGCGGTTCGTGGCGCCCAGCCGGCGCAGGATCTGCTCGATGTGGGTCGTCACGGTGCGCGGGGCGATCACGAGGTCCGCGGCGATCTCGGCGTTGGACATGCCGTCACGCACTCGGCACAGGATCTCGGTCTGCCGCGAGCTCAGCCGCGCCAGCTGGAAGCGCGTCATCGTGTCGACCCATTCGGTCAGGACCGGCCGGGAGCGTTCGACGAGGTTGAGCGTGTCGGGATCCATCCGGTCGCGACGCGTGCTGACGTGCAGCATGCCGACGGTTCGGCGGTCCGGTCCGGCCAGCGCCACCGAGACGCCGTTGTGGAAGCCGGCCGGCTGGTAGACCGCCTGCGCCTGGTAGGACTCGCGGAAGTCGGGAATGTCCTCCCAGGAGTGGATCGTGCCCGGGTTGCCGAGGATCCGCTGCACGCCCGGCGTGTGCCGGGTGTAGCGCCTGCTGGCGTGGTGCTCGAAGGTGCTGGGGTCGTAGTCCACATTCAGGACCGCGATGTGAGCGCCGTCCTCGGGAGAGATGCCCATCAGTCCGACCGCGTGGGCGCCGGTCTGTCGTACCAGGGTCTCCGCGAGCAGCCGGCAGCGTGCCGTCGCCCGCACGTCGACGGCGACCGTCAGCGAGTCCTGCCAGGAGTGATCCACGTCACTCAGACTATAGGACTAATGTTTCGACCGTTAGTCCTTCGCTGGACGAATCTTCCCCGGTGCGGACCTCCAAGCGTCGAGCTACGTACTTCGGCCGATGCCGCAGGCCCCCTCCGGCTACCTACGCTCGCCGACCACGGAGCCCGGGGCGAAACGGGCCCCGCGACGACAGGAGGACACCGCTGTGCGAACGATAGATCTCGACGGGAAGCGCGCGATCGTGGTCGGAGGAGCGACCGGCATCGGTCGGGCCAGCGCCTACGCGCTGGCGGAGGCGGGCGCCGAGGTGGTGACGCTCTCGCGCCGCGCCGAAGCTCCGGCCTTCACCGGCTCGCGTGAGGTGGCCGACCGGATCTCGCATCGGGCGCTCGACGTCGCGCGGCGCGAGGACGTCGTCCGCGTCCTGCAGGAGATCGGCGACGACGGGGGCATCGACGTCGCCGTCCTCAGCGCCGCCGTGATCGAGCCGGCTGCCGTCGAGACCTGCGACGACGACCTGTGGCGACGGCACATGGACGTGAACGTCGACGGCATCTTCACCTGCGCCCGGTCCTCGATCCGCCAGATGACCGAGCGTGGCGGCGGCAAGGTGGTCGTCATCGGCTCCGTGTCCGGCATGGTCGGCAATCCCGGGTTCGCCGCCTACTGCGCGTCGAAGGGGCTGTGGGTCAACCTCGTCCGGCAGATGGCGCTCGACTGTGCGCCACGCGGGATCAACGTCAACTCGGTGCTGCCGGGCTTCACCAGCACCGAGCTCGCCGACCTCTACGACGACCAGACCAAGGCGACGATCGCCGCCGCGGTACCGGTACGGCGATGGGCGACGCCGCAGGAGATCGCCGACGCGGTGCTCTTCCTCGCCTCGCCCATGGCCGACTACGTGCACGGCGTGAACCTGCCCGTCGACGGCGGCTACCTCGCCGCCGGCCCGATCTGATCCACCGATCCGAGGAGCCCCCGTCATGAGGACCCCTTCCGTCCGTGCCTACACCGACCGACTTTCCTACGAGCGCGGTGACGTCGTCGGCGTGCACGTCCACGCCGACGGCCCGGTCGACGTCCGCCTGGTGCGGCTGTTGAGCTCGTCCGCGGCCGACACCACGCTCGACCGTGCCGTGGACTGGGCCGCTGCGGGCAGATACGACGCATCGTCCGGACCCACCTGCGTCGGGTCCTTCCTGCAGGGCGCTCCCGGCGCGGCGGGCCGCGCGGACGCGGGCGCCGTCACGCTCGGGGCCTTCGCCTGGTCGGGCGACGTCGCGGCCCATCGCGTGCAGACCCTGATCGCGCTCGAGGACGGGCTGGCGCTGCAGCTCCTCGACGGCGAGCCGGTCCTGGTCGACGGCGAGCGCCGCGTGGCGTCGGCCGGCCAGCGGCTCGCGGACCATCAGTGGCACCTCGTCGTCGGCTTCGTCGACGGTGCCGCGGCCGGGGTCGCCGTCATCCCGGTCGACCCGCTGCGCGGCGTGGCCGCGCACACCCGCGTGCCGGATGGCGGACGGCGGGTCGACCTGACCGGCACCGTCACCGCTGCCGCCCGGGCCGGCCGCGCGGTCGAGGCCCTCGACGAGGGGACCTGCGGCTTGGCCGACGAGCATTTCACCGGCAAGCTGGAGCGCCCGTTCGTGTGTGCCGCGGTGCTGTCGGAAGCCGAGCTCGCCGCCGTCGCCGACGGACGGCTGGATGTGACCGAGCTCGAGCTGGTGACCGGCTGGGATCTCGCGTTCCGGCACGGTGAGCAGCCCGCTGCCGCCCGACCGCTGGCCGCCGGGCAGCCCGCCGGCTGCCTGGTCAACGGACCGGCCCGCGCGGTCACGGGTCGGACCTTCACCGGACGCTCCCTCGACTTCACCGTGGTCCCGGACCAGTACGCCGCGGCCCACTTCCACGCCACCGATCTGGTGGACGCCCGCTGGGCCGCAGCGCTCAGCGCCCCGCTGCCGGAGGACCTGCCGAGTGGCGTCTACGGCGTGGTCGTCTCGAACGACGACGGGGAGGACGTCGTACCGATCACGGTGGTGCCGAAGGACGACGATGCGCGGAACCGCGTGCTGGTCGTGCTGCCGACCTTCACCTACCTGGCCTACGCCAACGAGGCGCTCTTCAACGGTCTCGACTCGTCGGCCATGACGGACCAGGAGATCGTCGTCGCCGACGAGGACCTCGCCCACGTCGGCGACGCGTCGTACGGCCTGTCGATGTACGACCACCACCCGGACGGCAGCGGCGTGATGCTCTCCGCGGCTCGTCGGCAGATCGTGAACATGCGCCGCGGCTACCGGATGTGGATCGTCGACGCGGGGCGCGCCTTCTCGTCGGACATGTACCTCATCGAGTGGCTCGCCCGGCGCGGCATCGAGGTCGACGTCGTCACCGATCACGAGGTGCACCGCAGAGGTGCGGAGTACCTGAAGCCCTATGCCGCGGTCGTCTCGGGCTCGCACCCGGAGTACACGTCGGAGGAGATGCTCGACGCCCTGACCGCCTACCGTGACGGCGGCGGCGGGCTGCTCTACCTCGGGGGGAACGGCTGGTACTGGGTCACCGGCGTGGTGTCGGACGCTCCGCTGGTCGTGGAGATCCGGCGGGGTCAGGCCGGCGTGCGCTGCTGGGAGTCGATGCCGGGCGAGGTCACGCTGATGTCGACCGGACTGCCGGGTGGCCTGTGGCGCCATCGCGGCCGAGCGCCGCAGGAGCTGGCGGGCGTGGGGTTCGCCGCGCAGGGGTGGGGACGCTCGGAGCCCTACTACCCGTCCGAGGCGGCCGCGGACCCGGCGTACGCCTGGATCATGGACGGTGTCGACGAGGACCCGATCGGCGCGTACGGCGCGGTGATGGGCGGCGCGGCCGGCGACGAGATCGATCGGGCGGACGTCGCCCTGGGCACGCCGCGCGACGCCGTCGTGCTGGCGTCGTCCCGGGGTCATTCGAACTTCTACCAGCGGGTGGTGGAGGAGGTCGCCATGAACCTGCCCGACCACGGTGGCGGCGAGCAGGACCCGGAGGTGCACGCCGACATCGTCTACTTCCGCACCCCCGGCGGCGGCGAGGTCTTCTCGACCGGCTCGATCGCGTGGTCGGGATCGCTGCTGCACGACGAGGGACGCAACGGAGTCTCCCGGATGACCGAGAACGTGATCCGCGCCTTCGTCGCCCGGCGCGAGGCGTGACGTGGACGCCGTGCGGGCGCAGCACGCGATCGGCTCGCCGTTGCTGGTGGCGTCCGGCATCAGCAAGCGCTACGGCGCGAACGTCGCGCTTGCCGCGACGGACTTCTCCGTCGCCACGGGCGAGGCCGTCGCGGTGCTCGGCGAGAACGGCGCCGGCAAGTCGACGCTGGCCAAGATCCTGACCGGCGCGATCCGAGCCGACGGCGGAACGGTCGCGATGGCCGGTCGGCGCGTTGCTCTCGGCTCACCACGGGACGCGCTGCAGCGGGGGATCGCTCTGATCCCGCAGGAGCTCGCCTACGTCCCTCAGCTCACCGTCGCCGAGAACATCATGCTCAACCGGCTTCCCGGCCGGCACGGGCTGACCTCCCGACGTGCCGTCGAAGCGGCCGCGGCAGCCCTGATGGAGCGGCTCGGCCTGTGGGTCGAGCCGACCGTCCCGATGGTGCGGCTCGGGGTCTCCGACCAGCAGATCGTCGAGATCGTCAAGGCCCTCGGCCGCGACTCGCGGCTGCTGATCCTCGATGAGCCGACGGCGGCGCTCACCGAGGACGAGGCCCAGCATCTCTACGGGATCCTCGATGCACAGCGCGCCCAGGGGATCGGGATCGTCGTCGTGTCGCACCACCTCGAGCAGATCATGCGCTTCGTCGACCGGGTCGACGTCTTCCGGGACGGCGCCCGTGTGCTCTCCGTGGCGCCATCGAACACGAACCCGGCCGCGCTGATCGCGCACATGCTCGGGTCTCGGCCCGAGCCGGCGGGCGCGGCGCGCGCCGTGTCCGCGGCGGGACGGCCGATCCTCCAGGTGTCCCACTGGTCGGCGCCCGGCCGGCCGGGGCTCACGGACGTCGACGTCCGGGTGTGTCGGGGCGAGGTGGTGGGCGTCTACGGCATCCGCGGCTCGGGCGCCGCACTGCTCGCGGAGGGACTCGGTGGCCGACGCCGCGACGTACGGGGGACGGTCGGCATCGACGGCCGGACCCGCGCGGTCATGACCTCGCCGCGGGCGGCGATCCGCGCCGGGATCTCGTACGTGCCCGCGGACCGCAAGCGCGACGGGCTGGTCCTGAGCCAGTCGATCCGGAGCTCGGCGGCGATGCTCGTCCTGCGGCGGATCGCGCGCTGGGGTGTGCTGCGCGCCGAGGCGGAGAATGCGGTCGCCCGGTCGTACGCCGGCCGGTTCCGGCTCCGCCACGCGTCGCTCGGCCAACCGGTCGGCCAGCTCTCCGGCGGCAACCAGCAGAAGGTCCTGCTCACCAGCAGGCTCGCCGCCGACCCGCGCGTACTGGTCGCGCACGAGCCGACCCGTGGCGTCGACGTCGGCGCTCGCCGGGAGATCCACGACGCCCTGCGCGCCGTATCCGACGCGGGCACGGCCGTCCTGGTCATCACCTCGGACGTCGAGGAGGTCGTCGACGTCAGCGACCGCGTGCTCGTGATTCGCAACGGCCGCATCGTCGCCGAGCTCGTCGGCGCCGCCATCACCCAGGACAACGCCGTGCACCACGCGGCCGCAGAGGAGCAGACGTGACCATCGAGACCCAGGACCCCGCGCCCACCGCCACGCCGGCGCCGACCGGAGGCCCGCGCGGCGTGCGACCGATGACGTTGCGCGCCGGCGCCGTACAGTCGCTCGGCATCGCCGGATTCCTGCTGGCGCTCGTCGCCGTCTTCTCGGCGTCGACACCCCGCTTCCTGACCGGGGACAACCTGGTCGGGATCCTGACCAGCGTCGCGTTCATCGGCGTCGTGGCGCTCGGGCAGACGCTCGTCATCATCGCGGGCGGGTTCGACCTCTCGGTCGCCGGCGTGGCGCCCTTGGCGGCGGTCATCTACGCCCAGCAGGTCAACGACGGCCGGCCGGTCGCCCTGGCGGTCGTCGTCGCCCTGGCCGCGGGCGGGGCGGTGGGCGTCGTCAACGGCGTGATCGTCACGCGCGGCGGCATCAACCCGCTGATCACGACGCTGGGCATGCTGTCGATCTCCGGTGGGGTGGCGTTCACGCTGGTCGGCGGGCAGAGCGTGCCGATCGAGGACCTCGGCGCCGGGTTCATGGCCGAGACCGACCTGGCGTGGGTGCCCAACCAGGTATGGCTGTTCGCTGTGGCCGCCGTGGTGCTTGCCTTCGTGCTCCGCTTCACCGTCTACGGGCGCTCGCTCTACGCGCTGGGTGGAAACCGGGAGGCGGCGCGGCTCGCCGGCATGCGGGTCGACGCGCTGGCGGGCAGCACGTACGTCGTCAGCGGCGCCTGCGCGGCGCTCGGCGGCGTCATCCTGGCCAGCCAGCTGCTCGCGGGCGACGGGAATCTCGGCAAGGACGCGGCGCTGCTCTCGGTCGCGGCCGTCGTTCTCGGCGGCGGCTCGCTGCTCGGTGGCGCCGGGGGAGCGCTGGGCACCGCGGCCGGCGTACTCGTGCTCGGGACGTTGGCCAACGGCCTGACCCTCCTGCACGTCTCGAGCTTCTACCAGCAGATCGCCACCGGGCTGGTGCTGCTGATCGCGGTCGGCTTCAGCCGGCTGCGGGGCGTGATCGACCGGTCCGCCCGATGACCTCCGCCGGCACGGTGCCGCGGATCAACCCTGGAGGAAGCATGGAACTGAGCATCGACAGCTCTCGCCGGCCGCGGCGATGGCTGCTGACATCGGTCGCGATGGTGGTCGCCCTCGTCCTCGCCGGCTGCGGCACCGCCGAGGGAGGCGACAAGGGATCGGGCGACGGACCGCTGGCCGGCACGACGATGGCCTACACCAACGCCACCGATGCCGCCCCTCTGTACGTCACCATGCGCGACGGCGTGAAGGCGGCGGCACGCCGTACGGGCGTCGATCTCGAGACGTACGACAACAAGCTCGATGCGGCGACCGTCTCGCAGAACGCGACCCTCATCGGACAGGCCAAGCCCGACTTCGTGCTCTCCTACAACCCGGTCGAAGGGGTGTACACCTCCATCGAGCGGATCTACCAGCGTGCCGGCATCCCCTGCATCGCGGTCAACACGCCGGGCAAGGGCTATTGCAAGTGGTTCAACCTCAGCAACCCGCAGCTGTGCACCGACACCGCGAAGGCGGTCGGCACCGTCGCCAAGGAGCGCGGCTGGACGGGGGACGACACCACGGTGCTGCTGGTCAACGCAGCGAGCTTCGGCGAGCAGATCAACAACTGCAACGCCTACTTCTACCGCGAGATCGCGAAATGGATCCCGGGACTGCAGCAGATCGATGACGTCGGCGACCTGACCACCACCACGGCGACGTTGGGTGACTCGATGGTCCAGGTCGACGGCCAGGCGCAGCGCGCTCCGTCGTACGACGCGGTCCGGCGCGCACTCTCGGGCATCCCCGCCGACCGCAACCTCGTCGTCTACTCCGTCGCCGACGACTCCACTCTCGGCGCCTGGCAGGCCGTCGAGCAGTCCGGCCGCGCGAAGACGAGCCTCACGGCCGGCCTCGGTGGCTCGCCCGAGGCGCTCGCGCAGCTGCGTGACAACCCGGGCTGGGTCGCGCAGGGCGACATGTTCATCGGCCACTGGGGCCAGTACCTGATGGCGATGGCGGCGGCCGTGAACTCGGGGGCGGACCTGCCGTTCCAGACCCTCGCCCCCGAAGCGGTGCTCACCAAGGACTTCGCGGTGAAGGACTCGATCGTCGCCCCGGTGACCGACTACTACCGCGACGGCGAGCACGACGCCTACCAGCTCCCGCCCCTCGTTCCTGTCGCCGACGGCGAGACCGTCTTCGGCACCAAGACCGTCGGGAACGGCTATCTCGCCGATACCGGCGTGCTGCAGATGTTCGGCAACGTCAAGGGGCTGGAGTAGGGCGGGAGCGTCGCGGGGACGAGAAGGCCGGGGATCTGGATCCTTGGCCTTCTCGTCTTCACCAATGGTGGTGGCTCCGCGCCGCCCGAGGGCGATGCGGTCTGCCGAGGTTTCTTGGCGGTCGCCCAAACCTCGCGTGACGGAAGAGGCGCCCGCCGAGGCGGTCGCGGCGCTTCAACGCTCGTCTCGAGCTGTTCGGCGCGGTCGCGCGCGACGCGTTCGCCGTGCGTCGTCAGTCCCACAAACGCGGCGGTAAGACGCGGGATTCGCGTCCAGGAACCTGACTTAGTCGAGGTGATCCAGCGCGGCCCGAAGCTTCTGTGTGACGTCCACGGTCCCGTCGAGCGTGAGGAAAGGCGTCCTCGTGTGTACCCGTGCGGCGGTCGCACCGACGTGCGGCACTGCTGCAGCGACCCCTTGAATGGAGGCGCTAGGCACCTCCAATGCCCGGAGAACGCCATATGAGAAGGCGTCGAAAGTTACGAACACGCAGGCGTCGAAGTCCCAACTTCGGAAGGGCGAGTACTGCTGAGTGCCCTTGGCGTCTGCGACTACGAGCCGGCTCTTGACCTGGATCTTGCGACCGTCGCCTGCTCGGACGTCCCAACTCTTCTCGGAGGGTGGGGCGAGCTCGCCCTCGTATGCGATCCGCACCAGGTACTCAGCGATGTCGCCCACGGGTGCGTTCCGAGATCGAGTGACGCCGCGATCAGTGAGTTCCGTGAGGATGCGGGCGTACGTCTGCAGGAGAGCGCGTGGGCTCATTTCGGCGAGGTCCATGAATCTGAGTCTGCCCGCGTCGCTCGCCACGCACATGCATTGGACTTGGTGCGCCGCATGCGGCGGAAGGACGCGCACCTGGGTCGACCGTCGATGGCGACAAGTAGACTTGGGCACAGACCTCGTTGGTTGAGGTGCGCCAGTGCTGGAGGGTGCAACCCCCTCCAGTTCGTAGCGGGCGTGCTAGCAGTCGTACTGCTCTCAGCGGTTCGTCTTCTATCAGAGCGTCCATGGCGCTCTAGGAAGGAGAAGCCGATGTGAAGCGCCCCAGGTTTGATGCCGCATCCTTTTGAGTCCGAGAGGATGGCAGCATGCCGAAGAAGATCGATCCCGCGGTCAAGGAGCGGTGCGTGCGGCAAGTGCTGGAGCACTTGCCGGAGTACCCGTCGCTGACCGCGGCCGCCGAGTCCGTCGCTCGTCGCGAGGGTCTTGGCAAGGAGAC
>NZ_BAABAC010000031.1:0-56953 GCF_039537225.1 Nocardioides ginsengisoli | reverse complement strand
GTGCTCGCCGCCGGCTGCGCCGCGACCGGCGGCGCGCCCGAGCCGGCGCCGACCCGTGCGCCCGGCACCACCGCGCCGACCTCGCCGGCCTCGGGCGGCGAGGCGGCGGACGCGGGCTTCTCGGTGCGCAGCCGACACCTGTCCGGCGCGGAGCAGGCGGCGATGCGCGGGGTCACCTGGCATCCGGGCTGCCCGGTGCCGCTGCGCGACCTGCGGGTGGTCCGGCTGACCTACCGCGACTTCGCCGGCCGGCGTCGTACCGGACGGCTCGTGGTGCACCACGACGCCGTGGCGGCGGTCGGCCGGATCTTCCGGCGGCTCTACGAGATCGACTTCCCGATCCGGCGGATGCAGCCCATCGAGGCGTACGGCGGCGACGACTACGCGTCGATCGAGGCCGACAACACCTCCGCCTTCAACTGCCGCCCCAAGACCGGCTCGACGACGACGTGGTCACAGCACGCCTACGGGCGGGCGATCGATCTCGATCCGCTCGAGAACCCGTACGTGTACGGCGCCGGCGCCGGGCGGACCAGCCACCCGGGGTCGCGGCCGTACCTCGACCGGACGCGGGCGCGGCCCGGCGTGATCCTCGACGGCAGCCCCGCGGTGGCGGCCTTCGAGGACGCGGGCTGGCACTGGGGCGGCCGCTGGCACGGACCGATCGACTATCAGCACTTCTCGGCGGTGCAGGAATAGCCCCGGCAGCGGGAGGCGGTCAGGCGACCACCCCCGCCCGGGTGCTGACCGGCAGCCGCTCGAACCCGCGCAGCACCCGGGTGCCGCGGCGTTCGGGACGACCGGCGACGTGCAGGTCGGGGAAGCGCTCGTAGAGGGCCCGGAGCGCGACCGCCGTCTCGAGCCGGGCCAGGCTGGCGCCGAGGCAGTAGTGGACGCCTGCGGAGAACGCGATGTGCTGGTCGGCGTTGGCGCGGGTGACGTCGAAGGTCGCCGGCTCGGCGAAGACCTGCGGGTCGCGATTGGCGCCGCCGAGGTAGAGCAGGATCCCGTGGCCCGGCTCGAAGCGCTTGCCGGCGACCTCGGTCGCGCGCAGCGCGATGCGGAGGGTGAGCTGCACCGGCGACTGGTGGCGCAGCACCTCGTCGACGGCGTTGGGCCAGGCGTCGGGGTTGTCGCGCAGCCAGCGGAGCTGGTCGGGGTGGCCGTCGAGCATGGCGACGGCGTTGCCGATCAGGTTGACGGTGGTCTCGAAGCCGGCGGCGAGGACCAGCAGCCCGACCTGGTGCAGCTCGACCGGGGAGAGCCGGTCGGGACCGTCGAGCAGGACCAGCTGGCTGATCAGGTCGTCGCCCGGGTCGGCGGAGATGCGCTCGACATGGCCTCGGAACCAGGTGTGCATCTCGCGCAGCGCCGTCTCGGCCCGCCGGAACTGCCGCCAGGACAGACCCGGGTCGAGGGTCACCGCGGCCTCGTTGCCGAGGGCGAGCAGCCGCCCGCGGTCGGCCTCGGGGACGCCGAGCAGGTCGGCGATGACGGCGACCGGCAGCAGCGAGGCGTAGCGGTCGACCAGGTCGAAGTCGTCGACGCCCGCGAGGTCGTCGAGCAGCGTGGTGGCCACCTCGTCGACCCGGTCGCCCATCCGGCCGACCTTGCGCGCGGTGAACGCGCGGGCGACCTGCTTGCGGTAGCGGGTGTGCAGCGGCGGGTCGACGGCCAGCATGGACGGCGGGTCGACCGGGCCGAGCGTGTCGGGGTCGATCACCTTGTGGTGCAGCCACCGCAGCGGCCCGGGCAGCTCGCCCTGACCGCCCGCGGTGCCGAAGGCGTCGCTGCGCAGCACCTCGTTGCACACCGCGTGGTCGACGCTGGCGGAGATCAGGCCGTTGGCCGAGATCGGGCCGCGACCGCGCAGCTCCTCGTAGGCCGGGAACGGGTCGAGGCGCAGGGCCGGGTCCATCACCATCCGGCTGATCAGGTCGCCCTTGCGCGCGCCGCGCTGGATCATCGTGCGCTGCAGCCCGTGGGCCAGCGCCCACGCGGTGAAGGAGCGAGGGAGGTCGACGGCACGAGCCAGATCAGGCGACCGCATGCGTCGTACCCAACTCGTCGCGGCCGCCCTTGTCCAGCGCCTCGTCGTCGAGCACCCGCAGCACCCCGCGCGCACGCTCGGCCAAGCGGCGGCGCTGCTCCTCGAGGACCCGCTCGGGCAGGTGCGTGTCGAGCTGGGCGCTGACGGCGAGCCGCCAGCGGTAGCGCAGCGCGGCCCTCAGGCCCTCGCGGTCGCCGAAGATCGCGGCGAGCTCGTCGTCCCACGGCAGCACGGGGTCGGCGGCGGCCCACAGCTGCTCCTCCACCGCGCGGAGGGCCTGCCAGCGGCGGTGCGTCTCGGTCCAGGTCATGCGTCGAACCTACGAGGCCGGGGCGGTCGCGGACATCGGCCGACGGCAGGCACTTGCCGACCGTCGGCCTCCTCCCAGGGGAGGAGACGCGGCACCTTCCCCGGCGGGATGACCTACGCCGCACCCGTCCCTACGCTGGGGGCCATGTTGCGCTGGCTCCGTGCGCAGATCGAGGACAACCTCGACGCACGCCACATCCTCTGCCCCTGGTGGGTGCCCGTGGTGTGCACCACCGGGCAGGTGGTGTCGGTGCTCGGCGCGCTGTGGTTCCGCGACGCGCTCTGGCCGCTCGATCCGCTGGCGCTGTGCCTGGTGCTGGTGCTCGTGTCGCCGGTCCTCGCGTTCGCCGTCGACCGGTGGCTGCCGTGGTGGCTCGACATCGCGGGGGCGCTCGTCGCGGCGGTGCTGCTGATGCTGCACCCTCCCGACGGCGTGGTCGACCTCGCGCCCGCGCTGCTCGCACTGGTCACCGCTGAGATCACCGCTCGCGACGGGCTGCGCCAGGGCGCGATCGTCGGCATCGTCAGCCAGGCGATCGTGGCCGGCGCCGCGCTCGGGCCGGGCGTCGCCGGCATGCCGGTCCACGTCCTCGAGATCATGCTCGGCTTCCTGGTCGGCGCGATGCTGCTGTGGCAGATGCGGGCGCTGGCGGCCGAGCGCGAGGCACGCACGCGCGCGTGGGAGCAGGCGACCACGGCCGAGCGGCAGCGGATCACCCGCGAGGTCCACGACCTGGTCGCCCACTCGCTGAGCGTCACCCTGCTCCAGATCACCGGTGTGCGGCACGGCCTCGACTACGTCCGCGAGGCCGACGGCGCCGAGGAGCGGGAGCAGTCGATCGACGACATCGACGCCGCGCTCGCGTCCGCCGAGCAGGTCGGCCGCAAGGCGATGACCGACATCCGGATGGTGATGAGCGACCTGGCCGGCGGGCGCTCCGAGCGCCACACGCTGCCGCAGGCCAGCGACATCGCCGGCCTGGTCCGCGAGTTGCAGGGCGCCGGCATGGCCATCGAGTACCTGGAGGCCGGCGACCTCACCACCGTCCCCCACGCCGAGGGCCTCGGGCTCTACCGGATCGCGCAGGAGTCGCTCGCCAACGCCGCGAAGTACGCCGGCAAGCAGGTGCCGGTCCACGTCCGGCTGACCGTCAACGGCGCCTCCACCCGGCTCACCGTGTCGAACGCGCTGCCCGCCACCGGACGCGCCCGCCCCGACGGGCTCAACCTCGGGATGGCCGGCATGGAGGCCCGGGCGGCCCAGCTCGGCGCCCGGTTCAACGCCGGCCAGTACGGCGGCGCCTGGGTGGTCGACGTCCACCTGCGGCCACACTCGCGCCGCGCCAAGCCGCCCTACCCGCTCACCATCGAGATCCCGAGGCTCGCATGAGCGACGGGGCGATCAGGGTCGTGCTCGTCGACGACCAGGAGCTGGTCCGCTCCGGGCTGCGCCGCATCCTGCGTCGGCGCGACGGCTTCGAGATCGTCGCCGAGTGCGCCGACGGGAGCGAGGTCCCCGCCACGCTCGACCAGCTCGGCGACGGCGGCGTCGATCTGGTCGTGATGGACCTGCGGATGCGCGTCGTCGACGGCATCACCGCGACCCGGGCCATCGTCGACGCAGCCGGGCCGCCGGTGCTCGTGCTGACGACCTTCGACGACGACGAGATGCTGTCCGGGGCGCTGCGCGCGGGCGCGGCCGGGTTCCTGCTCAAGGACTCCTCCGCCGACGACCTGATCCGCGCGGCGCACACCGTCGCCGGGGGCGACAGCTGGCTCGATCCGGCGGTGACCGGCCGCGTCCTCGACCGGTTCCGCACCTTCGCGCCCGCGCCGGCGACCACGGCCGAGGCGACGTCCTCGCTGACCTCGCGCGAGCTGGAGGTCCTGCGCGCGATGGCGCTGGGCCGCAGCAACGGCGAGATCGCGGGCGAGCTGGTGATCTCCGAGCTGACCGTCAAGAGCCACGTCGGCCGGATCTTCACCAAGCTCGGCCTGCGGGACCGACCGGCCGCGATCGTGTTCGCCTACGACCACGGCCTGGTCGCTCCCGGTCGGTCCTAGGAGGCCGACGCCCCGTCGACGCCGTCGAGCGCCGGCGGGACGACGCCGTCCGCGGCCTTGCCCACCGACCGCTTGATCAGCGACTCGAGGTCGAGACCGGTCGAGGTCTTCAGCATCTGCAGCGTCTGGGTGACGTTGTCGGTGACCTGCTTGGGCAGCGCGCCCGCGCCGTCGGTCGAGAGCACGGTGAGCTGGTCGATCGCGGCGATCGGCGCGGCGACCTCGCGGGCGACCTGCGGCAGCACCTCGATGAGCATCTGCAGCACCGCGGCGTCGTTGTAGTGCGCGAACGCCTCGGCGCGCTTGTCCATCGCCTCCGCCTCGGCCTGGCCGACGGCGAGGGTCGCGGCGGCCTGCGCCTCACCCTCGGCCCGGGTGGCCTCGGCCTCCGCGACACGGCGGGCCTTCTCGGCCTCACCGCGCTTGGCGCCCTCGATCGCCTCGGCCTCGGCGAGCGCGGCACGGCGGGACTTCTCCGCCTCACCGGTCAGCCGGGCCTCCTCGGCCTTCGCCTCCGCCGCCGCGATGGTCGCGGCCTTGCGCGCCTCGGCCGCCGCGATCTCCGACGTACGACGGGCCTCGGCCTCCTGCTCGACCCGGTAGCGCTCGGCGTCGGCCGGCTTGCGGACCTGGGTCTCGAGCTGGCGCTCGGTCAGCGCGGCCTGCTGGACGGCGACCTTCTCCTGCTCGGCGAGGATCGCCTGGTCCCGCTCGGCCTGGGCCAGCGGGCCGGACGCGGCGGCCTGGGCGGAGGCGGCGTCGGTCTCCGCCTTGATCTCGGCCTGCTTGAGCGCGAGCTGGCGCTGGGCGATCGCGATCTCCTCCTCGGCCTTGATCCGCGCCTGCTCGGCCGCGCGGCGGGCCTCGGCCTCGGCGATGGAGGCGGCCTGCTGGATCCGGGCGGCCTCGGGACGGCCGAGGTCGGCGAGGTAGGTGCCGTCGTCGGTGACGTCCTGGATCTGGAAGGCGTCGAGGATCAGGCCCTGGCCGGTCAGCGACGCCTCGGACTCGTCGGCGACGCGCTGCGCGAAGGCCGCGCGGTCACGGATGATCTGCTCGACGGTCAGGCCGCCGACGATGGAGCGCAGCGCACCGGCGAGCACCTCCTGCGTGAACGGCTCGATGTCGGCCTGCTGCGACAGGAAGCGCTGCGCGCCGAGGCGGATCTGGTCGGCGTTGCCGCCGACCTTCACGATCGCGACGCCGTCGAGGTTGAGCTTGATGCCCTGCCCGGACACGGCGCCGCGGATCTGCACCGAGATCCGGCGGCTGGAGAGGTCCATGGTGGCGAGCTTCTGGACGAACGGGACGACGAAGACGCCACCGCCGAGCACGACCTTCTGGCCGGAGAGGTCGGTGGTCAGCTCACCGGTCTCGGGGTTGATCACCGCCTTGCCCTTGCGCCCGGTGACGATGAAGGCCTGGTTGGGGCCGGCGACCTTGTAGCGGCTGGTGACGAGCAGCACCAGCAAGATGATGAGGACGACGATGCCGACGATCGGCACCAGGACGGCGGTGTTCATCGCGTTCCGTTCTTCGGAGGGGTGGAGGAGGAGAGAGCTGGGCGATCAGGGCTGCCAGACCTGGGCGACGCTCACCGCGGTCGGCGAGAGCACGCCGGTGACGTTGACCTGGGTGCCGGCGGCGATCGGCTGGTGGGCGGTGGCGTTGAGCCGCATGCTGTGGCCGCCGACGACCACGCGCACGACGCCGTACCCCTCGCCGGGGATGTCGGTCACCACCTGCGCGACCTGACCGACGCTGTGGGTGATCGAGAGCGTGCCGTCGCTCGGCCCGTTCTTGACCAGCCGGGTCAGCCACCAGGCGAACCAGCCGACCACGAGGCCCGCGCCCGCGCCGATCACGACCGAGGCCGGCACCGGCAGGCCCGCGTCGTCGGAGATCGCCCCGGCGAAGCCGAAGGCGGAGACGAAGCCACCGATCGCGGCGGTCGAGATCCAGTCGGCCTCGAGGGCCTGGAAGGGACCGTCCAGCAGGTCCCCGGCCACCAGGGACAGGGCGAGGACGGCGAGTCCGGCGATGCCGAGGACGAGGAAGACGGTCACGTGAGCTCCGGGGAAGGGGGGCGGGTCACGAGATCGTATCCGGCGAGCCCTCTCTCAAACCGCGGCTGATCGGCGGGTGCAGGAATCCCCGCTTCAGCGGGGATTCCTGCGTTTCCTGCCCGTTGCAACCGTCAGGAAGCACCAGCAAAGGCCAGGAGGTCCCACGTGACGGCCGTCACAAAGTTGCACTTCCTTGTAAAGGAGTGCAAAGATGCACTCTATGCCGGAGGTGTGCACGAACCGTCGCGAGGCGAAGCGCCACCAGACCGCGCTGCGCCTGCAGCAGTGCGCGCTGCAGCTGACCCTCGACAAGGGCTTCGACGGCTGGACCATCGACGATCTGGCCGTGGCCGCGGAGGTCTCCCGCCGCACCGTCTTCAACTACTTCGACGGCAAGGCGGACGTCGTCCTCGGGCCCGGCATCGAGGTCGATCCCGCCACGGTCGACGCCTTCGTCGCCGGCGGCCCGACCGGGCGGCTCTTCGACGACCTGCTCGTCCTGGCCCACGAGGCGACGCGCGACCGGGCCGACGAGGGGCTGATCAACTCGCTGCGGCAGGCGGTCGTCTCCGACAGCCGGCTGCTCGCGCTGGTCCACGAGCGGCTCGAGACGGCGGCCGACGGGTTCGCCGAGTGCGTGCGGCAGCGGGAGGGCGACGACTTCCCGCCGCAGCGCGCGCGGCTGCTGCTCAAGCTGCTGCTCACCTTCTTCGACAACGCGCTCGACCGCACCGCCGAAGACCCGGGCCGGACCTTCACCGAGCACTTCGACGCGGCGGTCGCCGACGCGCGCACCGCTCTCGCCTGACCCTCTCTGTTCCACCCTTCCCCCCACCACGATCACACCAGGAGCCCCACCCATGGCCCGCCTGCTCTACCGCCTCGGCAAGAACGCCTACCGGCGTTGGCCGTTCTTCATCGCCGGATGGCTGCTGCTCGCCGTCGTCGTCGGCAGCCTCGCAGCCGCCTTCTCCAAACCGATGACCGACGCCTTCTCGATCCCGGGCATCCCGTCCGAGAAGGCCGCCGACATCCAGAAGGAGCTCTTCCCGCAGATCCGGGACGTCTTCGACGACGCGACCGTGAGCATCGTGGTCGCCGCGCCGAAGGGTCACACGCTCGCCGAGCCGGCCTACCAGACCGCGATCCAGGGGCTCATCGACGACGTCCCCTCGCTGCCGCAGGCGAGCAAGGACCCGGCCGACGCGCACAACGGCGGCCTGCGCGCGCCCGCGGCGGCGGCCGAGGGCACCCCGAAGTCGTTCTCGACACTGTCGGACGACGGCCGGGTCGGCATCCTGTCCTTCCAGTGGGACGTCAAGACGCCCGCCGACCTGAGGAAGACCTCGGTCGAGAAGCTCGAGGGCCTCCTCGACCAGACCGCCGACGACTCCGGTCTCCAGGTCGAGGCCAACGGTCCCGGCATGGCGGTCATGGAGCCGCCGGGCGGCTCGTCCGAGCTGATCGGTCTCGCCGTCGCGCTCGTCGTCCTGCTGCTCACCTTCGGCTCGCTGATCGCCGCCGGCATGCCGCTCATCAACGCGATGTTCGGCGTCGGGCTCGGCATGAGCGGCATCACCGCGATGACCGCGGTCATGGACATCGGCTCCAGCACGCCGATGCTGGCGACGATGATCGGCCTCGCGGTCGGCATCGACTACACCCTGTTCATCCTGGCCCGCTACCGCACCGAGCTGCACCACACCGACGACCGCGCGCACGCCGCCGGCATCGCCGTCGGTACGGCGGGCTCCGCCGTCGTCTTCGCCGGCCTCACCGTCCTCATCGCGCTGTCCGCGCTCGCCGTCGTCCGGATCCCGTTCCTGACCGCGATGGGCCTCGCGGCCGCGGCGACCGTGTTCGTCTCGGTGATGGTCGCGCTGACCCTGCTGCCGGCACTGCTCGGCATGACCAAGTCGTGGGCCTTCCGCGGGGTCGTCCGCAAGTACGCCCCGAAGCGCGACGAGCACGGCCGGGTGCACAACAACGGCGTCCGCTGGGCCCACCTGCTCGCCAAGGCGCCGGTCGCCTGGGCGCTCGGCGTCGTCATCCTGCTGGGCGCGCTGGCCGCGCCGATCACGCAGATGTACCTCGCGTTCCCGACCGACAGCACAGCTCCGACCGACACCACGCAGCGCAAGGCGTCCGACCTCATCGACGAGGCCTTCGGCCCGGGTCGCCAGGGTCCGCTGATGGTCGTCGTCGACGCCCGCAAGCTGACCACCGGCGACGAGCGACAGGCGGCCTACGACCGGATCGTCGACTGGGCCAAGGGTCAGGACGACGTCGCGAGCGCCGACCTGCTCGCGACCAACGCCGCGCCCGACGTCAAGGAGCCCGGCACCGGCGCGATGATCCAGATCACGCCGTCCTCCGGCCCCGACGACCCGGCGACGCTCGACCTGCTCGAGGCGCTGCGGGCCGGCCAGTCCGGCATCGAGAAGCAGACCGACACCGTCGTCGGCGTGACCGGCCTGACCGCGATCACCACCGACGTGTCCGACCGCCTCAACGGCGCGCTGCCGATCTACCTGGCCGTCGTCATCGGCCTGGCGTTCGTGCTGCTGGTGCTGGTGTTCCGCTCGATCCTGGTGCCGTTGACCGCCACCCTGGGCTTCCTGCTCTCGGTGCTGGCGACGCTGGGCGCGACGGTCGCGATCTTCCAGGAGGGCGCGCTCGGGATCTTCGAGGGCCAGCCGATCGTGAGCTTCATGCCGATCTTCCTGATCGGCGTGGTGTTCGGCCTCGCGATGGACTACCAGGTCTTCCTGGTGACCCGGATGCGCGAGGCGCACGTCCACGGGCTGCCGATGCACGAGGCCGTCGCCGACGGCTTCCGCAACAGCGCCCGCGTCGTCACCGCGGCCGCCTCGATCATGATCGCAGTGTTCTCCGGCTTCATCCTGCAGGACCAGGCGGTGGTGAAGTCGATGGGCTTCGCCCTGGCCGTGTCGATCGTCTTCGACGCCTTCGTGGTCCGGATGGTGCTCATCCCGTCGGTGCTCTACCTGCTCGGCGAGAAGGCCTGGTGGCTGCCGAGGTGGCTCGACCGGATCCTGCCGAACGTCGACGTCGAGGGTGAGTCGCTGGAGCGCGACTCGGCGCCCGTCCACGTGGGCGAGATCGAGGAGGACAAGGAGCTCGTCGGCGTCTGACCCGCCCGGAGCGAACACGAAGGGGCCGTCCCAGCAGGGACGGCCCCTTCGTCGTTGGTCCGAGGGCTACATATCAGCCGAGCGCCTTCTCGATGTCGTCGGAGATCTTCTCGGGCTCGGTCGTCGGCGCGTAGCGGTCGATGACCTGGCCGTCGCGGCCGAGCAGGAACTTCGTGAAGTTCCACTTGATCGCGCCGCCGATGAGGCCGCGCTTCTCGTCCTTGAGCCACTCGAAGAGCGGGTGGGTGTCCTTGCCGTTGACGTCGATCTTGGCGAACATCGGGAAGCTGACGCCGTAGTTGCGCTGGCAGAAGTCGGCGATCTCGTCCTCGGTGCCGGGCTCCTGGTGCGCGAACTGGTCGCAGGGGAAGCCGAGGATGGTGAAGCCGCGGTCGGCGTAGCTGTCGTAGAGCTCCTGCAGGCCCTGGTACTGGGGCGTGAGGCCGCACTTGGAGGCGGTGTTGACGACGAGGACCACCGAGCCGTCGTACGACGACAGGTCGATGTCCTTGCCCTCGATCGACGTGGCGGAGAAGTCGGAGAGGCTGGTCACCGCTCCAGTGTGGCAGGTTCACCAGAAGCACGTCGGCGACGTTGCCCCCAGAGCAGCAAGCCGATGAGGACGACGATCGCGTCGACGACGCCGATGACGACGCCGATGACGACATAGCCGAGGGAGCCCGTCCGCTCGCCGTCGACCTGCTGGGCCGACGGCCGGTCGGGCAGCACCCGAACCCCGATCCGCCGCGACTCCCCTGCCCGCTCGTAGGTCGCCCGGTCGACCTCGGCCGGCCAGGTGGTGCGCGCCGGGTCGATCTCCTCCGGCAGCCGGAAGCGGACGACGTAGAGCGGGTCGGACTTCGCCCGCAGCACGTCGGTCGCGGTCACGTCGGCGGTGACGTGCCGACCGTCCTGGGCGAGCCGGTGGCGCTGCCAGGCCTGGTGCAGGAACGGCAGGTTGACCACGACCGCGAGGAGCACCAGCACCGCGACGGTGCCGCGCCCACCGCGCACGTCAGTGGCGCTCGGCGCCGCTGGGACCCGACGGCGCCAGGCCGGGCCACGGCACGCCCCAGGCGCCGTACGCCGTCTCGGCCAGGGGGCGCCGGTACCGCTCGCGGTGGTCGCGCTCGGCGTCGCGCTCGGACACCTCGGCCGGGTTGCCGCGAACGCCGACCGCGATGCCGGCGAGCAGCCGCGCGGAGTCGGGGATCCCGAGGCCCGCGGCGACCGCGTCGTGGTCGAATCCGCCGAACTGGTGGGCGTGCAGGCCCATCGCCTGCGCCTGCAGGGTGAGGTGGGCCGACGCCTGGCCGACGTCGTGGGTCGGGATCAGGACGTCGCTCAGCTCGACGCCGTCCTGGCCGAGCTCGACCACCGACAAGAACACCACCGACGCGCGCGGCACCCAGCCGGAGTTGCCGCGGCTCAGGTGCGGGACCAGGACCTGGTGCTGCGCGCTGCCACGCGGCGCCACGACGTACCGCCAGGGCTGACGGTTGCCCGAGCTCGGGGCCCACTGCGCGGCCTCGAGCAGCCGGGTGATCTGGTCGTCGCTCAGCTCGTGGGCGGCGTCGAAGACGCTGGGGCTCCAGCGGGAGCGGAGGGGCTCGGCGATGTCGACCGGGTTCATGGGTCGAGTATCCCGCGCCCCCGGGGTCAGCCGGCCCAGCGCACCGTCCCGGTCAGCCGGACCGCGGAGACCGCCGACTGCATCGGCAGGTCGAGCGTGACCTCGCCGTCGCCGACCTCGATCCACGCGGCCCCGGCGGTGAGGTCGGGGTACCAGGTGGTGTCGCTCGCCTCGACGGCCGGCGCGAGGTAGATGTCGAGCACCTCCCACCAGCCGAGCTCGCCGGCCTCGCCGCGGCGCATCAGGTCGACCAGGTCGTAGCGGCCCGGCCCCGCATAGGCCGGTACGGCGAGCGAGAGCTCGGTGAGCGTGGTCGAGCCGAACGGCACCGGGTCGGTGGACTCGACGCGGACCAGCAGCCAGTCCAGTGGCGCCGGGCCGTCGTCGTACGACGGGCCGCCGGGGCGCTCGTCGACGGTCACCGGCAGCGCGCGGTCGAGGGTGCCCTCCTCGCCGCCGGTCAGCCGGAGCCGGACCTGGCCGGTCGCCTGCATGGCCAGCCGCTCGCGGCGCTCGGTCTCGGCCTGCACCTGCGCCGCGGCGGCGCGCTCGGTCGTGGCCTGCTCGTAGGCCTGCAGCTCGACCCGCTTCTGGTCCGCCCACTCGAGGCCGGCCTTGGCCGCCTTGGCGAGGTCCTTCCATCCCATTCGCGGCACCCTAGGCGGAGATGCTGCTGCGCAGCGGCAGATTCGACGAAGAATCCCCTCAGGAGGTGCCGGCGGGCGCAAGGTCCACCGAGTCGAGCGGGACGACCGGGAACATCGCGGGCTCGTCCTCCGGCGTCAGCGCGGTCGGGCCGTAGACCCAGTCGGTGTAGGTGTGGTCGTGGGTCGCGCGGGCCCGCAGCAGGTGGTTGCGCTGCTCGCGCGCGAGGCCGTCGAGGTGCCACAGCCTCCCCCACGCGCGGGCGGTGAGGACGACGCGCCGGCAGTGCTCGGGACGGACCGCCTCGTAGGCGGCGAGGGCGCCGGCCCAGTCGACCGCGCCGTCCGGTCCGGTACGACGCGCGACGTGCTCGGCGAGCACCCAGCCGTCCTCGATCGCCATGATCGCGCCCTGCGCCAGGTACTGCAGCGGCGGATGGGCGGCGTCGCCGAGCAGCACGATCCGGCCGTGCACCCATCGGTCGATCGGGTCGCGGTCGTACATCGGCCACCAGCGGTCGCGCCACATCAGCGGCACGCCCGCCCGGACGGCGTCGCAGGTGGCGGCGAAGGCGGCGTCCAGCTCCTCCGGACCGCCCCATTCGTCGGCGCCGTCGAGCGCGCTGGGGGACTCGAACACCGCGACCTGGTTGAGGATCTCGCCACCGCGCAGGCCGTAGTGGACGAAGTGGCAGCCGGGGCCGACGTAGACGGCGACCTCGGAGAGGTCGACCGCGCGGGCCGCGTCGACCTGCTCGATCGGGACCGCGGCGCGGTAGGCGACGTACGCCGAGCTGACCGGCTGGTCGCCGATCAGCTGATGCCGGGCGACGGAGTGCAGGCCGTCGGCGGCGATGACGACGGGCGCCTCCTCGACCCGGCCGTCGGCCAACTCGACGCGCGCCCCCGTGCCGGTGCCGGTGTCGGCGTAGCGGACGACCCGCTGGCTGGTGCGCAGGTCGACGCCCGCCCGCCGGCAGGCGCGCAGCAGCAGGCCGTGCAGGTCGCTGCGGTGGATGACCAGGTAGGGGAAGCCGTAGGTCCGCTCGAGGTCGACCAGGTCGAGCCGGGTGAGCTCGGCGCCGTCGACGGCGTCCCGCATCACCATGCTCGCCGGCAGCACACCGAGGGACTTGGCCTCGTCGAGAAGGCCGTAGTGGTCGAGGATCCGCGTGCAGTTGGGGGCGAGCTGGATGCCCGCGCCGACCTCCCCGAACTCCGGCGCCTGCTCGAGGACCCGCACCCGCAGGCCCTTCCGGGTCAACGCGTACGCCGTGCTCAGGCCGCCGATGCCGCCGCCCACGATCAGCACGTCGGGACTCACGTCGGGGCTCACAGCCAAGCTCCGATCTCGGGAGCGTCGGCCAGCGCGTGCGGCCGGCCGGTCAGCCAGGCGACCTGCTCGGCGAGCGGGCCGTCGACGTCCGGGACGTCACCGCGCTGGGCGCGGACGTCGGCCGCGAGCGCCGCCAGGAAGTCGTCGGGCAGGTCCGCGAAGCCGACGCCGGCATCGAGGTCGACCGCGTGCACGCAGACCTCCCGGGCGCGCAGCCACGGGATCTCGGTCGCGGGCACCTGCCGCCCCTGGGCAGTGGTCACCGGGTGCGACCACTGCTCGTCGGTGAGCGCGGCCGTCGCGGCGGCGAGCCGCTCGGCGGAGGCCTGCAGCCAGACGGCGAGTCCGTCGGCGGGCAGCGCCGCCCCGCGCTCGATGCCGGCCGCGCGGTCCTCGGGCGAGGCGTACATCGGCCGCTCCTCGCCGGTCGCAGCCCAGTGCACCAGGTTGCCGAGCGCGTCGGCGTTGGCGGCGACGTGGGCGACGAGCTGGCGGCGGGACCAGTCCGGGAGGGCGCTGGGGCCGTCGATGTCCGTGGTCCGCACGGCGTCGAGGAAGAGGCGGGTGCCGAGATCGCTCCAGCGGCGCGCGTCGGCCGGCGTCCGGGCACTCACTGCTTCACCACCCGGTTGACGCACGCGCCGATGCCGTCGATCGCGGTGACCACGGTCTCTCCGCCGACCAGGCAGACCTTCGGGTCGCGCGCGTGGCCGACGCCCGCGGGCGTGCCGGTGGCGATCAGGTCGCCGGGGTTGAGCCGGATGATCGTCGAGACGTACTGCACCAGCGCGACCGGGTCGAAGAGCAGCGTCCCGGTGTCGTCGGACTGCATGACCTCGCCGTCGACCGTGGTCGACACCCGGAGCGCCGGACGGACGCCGCCCAGCTCGTCGGGGGTCACCAGGTAGGGACCGACCGGGGTGGAGGAGTCCCAGATCTTGCCCTGGGTCCACTCGATGGTGCGGAACTGCCAGTCGCGCACGGACACGTCGTTCATCACCGTGAACCCGGCG
Organism: Nocardioides ginsengisoli; assembly: GCF_039537225.1. NCBI lineage: Bacteria > Bacillati > Actinomycetota > Actinomycetes > Propionibacteriales > Nocardioidaceae > Nocardioides > Nocardioides ginsengisoli. The sequence goes on along the minus strand of NZ_BAABAC010000031.1, from coordinate 42,683 downwards.
ATCGCGGCCTCCGCCTCGGCCTCGGTGGCGCGCCGGACCTGCTGGCCGATGACGACGACGAGCTCGACCTCCCAGTCGAGGGCGTCGGTCTCGGCAGGCTTGACGATGTCGTCGTGGGCGCCGATGAGGGTGTCGGCGAACTTCGGGAAGAGCGTCGGATAGGCCGGCAGCTCGCGACCCATCTCCTTGATGTGGTCGGTGTAGTTGTGGCCGACGCAGACGATCTTCGACGGGTTCGGGACGACGGGCGCGAAGTCGGCGTCCGCGGCGGGGTAGGTGGGCGCGGCCGCGGGCGCCGCGGGCGAGCCGGCGGCGAGGTAGGCGCCGAGGTCGTCGTAGCCGAGGTCGACGAGGCGGTCGCCGTCCTGCTGGACGGCGCGGGTCCCGGCGGGGGTGCGGAGGGTGGCGAGCTTCATCGGGTGACTTCCTGTCGGTTGAGCCGAAGCGCCTCGAAGACGGGCGCGTCGGAGAAGCGGAAGAGGTCGAGGCTGTGCGCGTCGGAGTCGGTGGCGCCGGCCTCGGAGCGGGCGGAGAAGGCCTCCCAGGACGGGACGACGAACAGGTCGCCGCGGGTGACCGTCCACGAGTGGTCGCCGACGGTGACCGTGCCGGACCCGTCGAAGACCTGGTAGACCGACGAGCCGGTCTCTCGGACCGGCGCGGTCTCGGCGCCGCGGACGACGCGGTGCATCTCGGCGCGGATCGTCGGCAGGACGTCGGCGCCGGTCGCGGGGTTCGCGAACCGGACGGCTGCATGCCCCGGCTCGACCGTGCCGCCGAAGCCCTCGGCCTCGATGGCGAGCTGGTCGGCGAGCGCGCGGTCGGTGAACTCCCACTTGTAGGAGAGCAGCGGCGAGCCGGGCATCGTGGGCGTCGCGGAGAGCGGGCGCAGGCCGGGGTGGCCCCAGAGCCGCTCGGAGCGGGAGCGGTCGGGCGTCGTCCGCTCGGCGTCGGAGATCGCGTCGCGGCCGAACTCGAAGAACTGCGCCTCGGTGACGTACTGGAAGGGGATGTCGAGCCCGTCGATCCAGGCCATCGGCTCGGACGTCGCGTTGTGGTGGGCGTGCCAGTTCCAGCCCGCCTGGGGCAGGAAGTCGCCGCGCCGCATCGGCACCGGGTCGCCGCCGACCACGGTCCACACGCCCTCTCCTTCGACGACGAAGCGGAAGGCGTGCTGGGTGTGCCGGTGCTCGGGGGCGTCCTCGCCGGGCATCAGGTACTGGATCGCCGCCCACAGCGTCGGCGTCGCGAACGATCGCCCGCCCAGGCTCGGGTTGGCGAGCGCGATCGCGCGCCGCTCGCCGCCGCGACCCACCGGCACGATCTCGCCGGCCCGCGCCGCGAGCGATCGCAGCGCCTCCCACCGCCAGCAATGCGGCACCGCGCGGCTGCGCGGGTGCGCGGGCATCAGGTCGCCGATCTCGGTCCAGAGCGGGACGAGCAGCTCCTGCTCGAAGCCGCGGTAGAGCTGCTCCAGAGCGGGCGTCACGTCCGGCTGGTCGGGTGCGGAGACCGCCTGCAGCCGGACCGGGTTGTCGGTGGAGGTCATGTCGTCGAGGATGGGCCTTGGCCCGCTGTACAGAAAATGACATTCTGAACGCCAGAATGCCGAGAGGAGGGCTCGCCGTGAGGAACCGGCCGTCGTACGCGATCGAATCGGTCGACAACGCGCTGCTGCTCGCCCAGCTGCTGCTGCTCGAGGGGCCGATGCGGGTCACCGACGCATCCGCGCGCCTCGGTGTGTCGCCGTCGACCGCGCACCGGCTGCTCGCGATGCTCGTCTACCGCGACTTCGCCGAGCAGGACGCCGACAAGCGCTACCGCGCGGGCCCGCTGCTGCGGGGGTCCACGTCGACCGCCGTACCGCTGTCGGGGCTGCGGGAGACCGCCGTACCGCACCTGCAGCGGCTGGTCGACCGCACCGACGAGTCGGCCAACCTGCTGGTGCTGACCGGGGCGGAGGCGCGGTTCGTGCACACCGTCGAGTGCACCCAGCCCCTGCGGGTCGGCGACCGGACCGGCAAGGCGCTGCCCGCGCACCTCAGCAGCGGCGGCAAGGCGATGCTCTCGATCCTGGACGACGACGCGCTCGCCGCCGCGCTCGCCGACCTCGACCCCGCCGAGCGCACGAAGGTACGGCGCTCGCTGCGCGCCGTACGGCAGAACGGCTTCGCGCTCAACAACGAGCAGACCGAGACCGGCCTGTCCGCCATCGGCGTCCCTGTGCGTCTGGCCGACGGGATGGTCGCGGCGATCTCGCTGGCGATGCCGACGGCGCGGTTCTCGCGGGACCGGGTGCCGGGGTGGGTGCACGAGCTGCACGGGTGTGCGCGGGCGATCGAGAAGGCGTTGGGATGACCGGACTGCACAGCTTCCATCTCGCCGAACTGCCGCCGCACGTCACCACGCGCGCGCTGGCCCGGCCGCCGGCGGCGGCCCGCGGGCTGCGGCACGCGGAGTGCATGGCGATGATGCGACTGGGCGCGCCGACCGTGTCGGCCGAACGCCTGCAGCTGCGCCGGATCGCGGTCTTCGCGGCCTGGGAGGACGCCGCGGCGCTCGACCGCTTCCTCGACGCCGACCCGCTCGGCCGTCGGCTGGCGGAGGGCTGGCACGTGCGGCTGCAGTACCTGCGGCGGTACGGCGAGGTCGCCGCGCTCGCCCCGCTCCCCCAGCGCGCCGGCGACTGGGACCCCGACGAGCCGATCGTCGCGGTCACCCTCGCCCGGCTGCGCCTGCCCGAGCTGCCGCGCTTCCTGCGGTGGGGCAAGCCGGTCGAGCGGCTGGTCGCGGGTCACCCGGCGGCGGTGTTCTCGACCGCCGCGATGCGCCCGCCGCGGACCTTCTCGACGTTCTCGATCTGGCGCAGCGTCCGCGAGATGACGTCGATGGTCCACGGCCGCGACCCGGCGGTCGCCGAGGCGCCGTCCCATGCGGTGGCGATGACCGAGCAGCGCCGCCGCGACTTCCATCACGAGTCGGCGTTCATGCGCTTCCGACCGCTGTCAGAGCACGGCGTCTGGCAGGGGCGTCGCCTGCTCCCCTGAGCCCTCCTCGATCGCGGCCGGCCGGGTCGGCCCGGTCGGAGCGGTCGGGCGGACGACCACGACCGACAGCACCGCCGCGATCGCGCACAGCCCGGCGCCCGCCCACCAGGCGTAGGTGTAGGTGCCGAAGGAGTCGCGGATGACGCCCGCGCCCAGCGCCGCGGCCGCCGCGCCGAGCTGGTGGGCGGCGAACACCCAGCCGAAGACGATGGTGCCCCGCTCGCCGAAGATCTCGCGGCACAGCGTGGCCGTCGGCGGCACCGTCGCGACCCAGTCCAGGCCGTAGATGACGATGAACAGCACCATGCTCGGGTGCACCGTCGCCGCGAGCAGGCTCGGCAGCAGGAGCAGGCCGACGCCGCGGAAGAGGTAGTAGGCGACGAGCAGCAGCCGTGGGTCGACCTTGTCGGTGAGCCAGCCGGACGCGATGGTGCCGACGATGTCGAAGACACCGACCGCGGCGAGCAGGCCGGCGGCCGTCGTACTGGACATGCCGTGGTCGTGGGCCGAGGGGATGAAGTGGATGCCGATCAGCCCGTTGGTGGTCGCGCCGCAGATCGCGAAGGCGATCGCGAGGGCCCAGAAGGCCTGCTGCCGGACGGCGTAGCCGAGGCCCTCGAGCGCGCGCCGGGTGGCGCCGCCGGCGACGCGCAGGGGCGGCGTCCAGTCGGCGGGGGCGCCGTAGGGCGCGACGCCGCGATCCTCCGGGTGGTCGCGGACGACCAGCCACACGACGGGGACGACGACCAGCGCCGCCGCCGCGACCACGAGCGAGGCCGGCCGCCAGCCGGCGTGGTCGGCGAGCGCCGCGACGACCGGCAGGAAGATCAGCTGCCCCGTCGCCGAGCCCGCGGTGAGGATGCCCATGACCAGCCCGCGGCGGTGCTCGAACCAGCGGTTGGCGACGGTCGCCGCGAGCACGAGCGCCATCGACCCGGTGCCGAGCCCGATCAGCACGCCCCAGCACAGCAGCAGCTGCCAGGACGCGGTCATGAAGACGCTGCCGCCGGCGCCGAGCGCGACGAGGGCGAGCGCGGCGGCGACCACCCGCCGTACGCCGAAGCGGTCCATCAGCGCCGCGGCGAAGGGCGCGGTCAGCCCGAACAGGAGCAGGTTGATGCTCACCGCCAGCGACATCACGCTCGTCGACCAGCCGAACTCGTCGTGCAGCGGCACCATGAGCGCGCCCGGCGCGGCCCGGAAGCCCGCGGCGCCGATCAGCGCGAGGAAGACGACCGCAGCGACCGCCCAGGCCGGATGCAGTCTGACTTTCTTGAACGAAGTCACGGGCGGTACGCTAGCACGCATGGCCCTGCGCTCGGACTGGTCGACGGAGCTCTGCCCCGTCCGCCGCTCCCTCGACGTCCTCGGCGACCCCTGGGTCCTGCTGATCGTGCGCGACGTCCTGCACGGCAACGGCCGCTTCGAGCAGCTCCGCGACAACCTCGGCATCTCCGAGGCCGTGCTCAGCCGCCGCCTGCGCACCATGCGCGAGGCCGGCCTGCTCACCACCGCCGACTACGAGCGCGACGGCCGGACCCGCCAGAAGTACGTCGCCACCGAGGCCGCCGCCGACCTGCTCCCCCTGCTCCAGCAGCTCGCCATCTGGGGCGAGCGACACACCGCCGAGCCCGAGGGCGGCGCCCACATGGCGCTCGTCCACGAGACCTGCGGCGCGGAGACGACGCGGGCCGAGACCTGCTCGGCGTGCGGCGAGCCGCTGCGCCCGGAGGACATGACGTGGGTCAAGCCGTGGCTCGGGACGGCGCACCGGCTGCGGGCACCCGGCGACTGAGCACGCCCTGGCTCAGGCCGCGGGATCGTGCGCGACCCGGGCGACGTGCAGGCGGGCGTGCGCGATCGCCTCCGGTGTGGTCGCGAACAGGTGCCGCTCGTGCGCCAGCTGCTGGTCGACGCCCAGCCGGCGCAGGACGGCGAGGTGCTCGGGCCGGATTCCGGAGAGCAGCACGGTGATGCCGCGCCGCTCGAGTCGCCCGATCGTGTCGGCGAGCACGTGCGCGCCCGTCGCGTCGACCGCCGTCAGCCGCGACATCCGCAGCACGACGACGCGGACCCGCCTCACCTCGGAGAGCTCGAGCAGGAAGTCGTGCGCGGCGGCGAAGAACAGCGGTCCGTCCAGCCGGTAGGCGACGATCTGCTCGTCGAGCAGCCGCCGCTCCTCGTCGTGGTGGTCGCTCTCGTCGAGCGGCACCTCCTGCAGCCGCGCGGTGGTCGCGGTCTGGCGCAGCGCGAAGAAGCCGGCCGCGACGAGCCCGATGATCACCGCGAGCACCAGGTCGAGGGCGACCGTCGCGGTCGCCGTGATCAGCAGCGTCGCCGCGTCGCCGCGGGTCGCACGCAGCAGCGGGGTCAGGCTGGAGACGCGGACCATCTGCACGGCCGTCGCGATGAGGACGCCCGCGAGCGCCGCTAGCGGGATGTGGCCGACCCACCGGGCGGCGACGAGGACCACGGCCAGCAGCAGGACGGCGTGGGTGAGCGCCGCGAGCCGCGACCCGGCGCCGGAGCGGACGTTGACCGCCGTGCGGGCGATGGCCGCGGTGGCGGGGATCCCGCCGAACAGCGGGCTGACGATATTGGCGAGCCCCTGGCCCAGGAGCTCACGGTCGGGGTCGTGGCGCTGCCCGACGCTCATCGCGTCGGCGACCGTGGCCGACAGCAGGCTCTCCAGCGCGCCCAGCGCGGCCACCGCGACCGCGGCGATCAGCAGCGTGTCGAGGTCGCCCCAGGGCACCGACGGCAGGTGCGGCGCGGGCAGCCCGGACGGGATCGCGCCGATCGTGCGCAGGGGCGCCCGACCGCCCGAGGCGAGCAGCTCGTTGGCCGCGGTAGCCAGGCCGACGAGCAGCAGCGCGGCCGGGAACCCTGCCCGGACCCGCGCCGACACGACGATGAGCGCGGCGACGCCGAACGCGGTCGCGGGCGCGCCCCACGCCGGAGCGTCGGCCCACGCCCGGAGCGCGTCACCGGCGAGCACCAGGACCTTCTCGGCATGGACGTCGACGCCGAGCGCGGCGGGCAGCTGCTGGAGCCCGATGATGACCGCGATGCCGAGGGTGAAGCCCTCGATGACGGACACCGGCACGTAGCGGATCGCCCGACCGGCGCCGGTCACCGCCAGCACCAGCAGCAGCACGCCCGCGAGCAGCCCGACGACGAGCACCCCGTCGACGCCGTGCGCGGCGACGATCGGGATCAGGACGACGGTCATCGCGCCGGTCGGACCACTCACCTGGACGTGGCTGCCGCCGAAGACCGCGGCGACGGCGCCCGCGACGATCGCGGTCACGATGCCGGCGCCCGCGCCGACGCCCGAGCTGACGCCGAAGCCCAGCGCCAGCGGCAGGGCGACGAGCGCGACCATCACGCCCGCGGCGAGGTCGCGGCGCAGGCTCGCCTGCGCCCAGTCCGCGCGCCGCGGCGCCAGCCGGCCGACGCGCGCTGCCAGCGAGCCCGTCATCCGCGCACGGGAACCATCAGCTCGTCCTCGAAGTCACTGCGCGACTCGGCGAGCCCGACCAGGATCCGGCGGGCCGACAGCAGGAGGTCGCGGACCTCGGGGACGCTGATCGAGTAGACCACCTCGCTGCCCTCGCGGCGCGAGACGACGAGCGCCGTACGACGGAGCACGGCCAGCTGCTGCGACAGGTTGCTGGGCTCGATCGCGATCTGCTCGAGCAGCTCGTGCACGGCGTGGTCGCGCTCGGCGAGCAGCTCGAGGATCCGGATCCGCGCGGGGTGACCGAGCGTGCGGAAGAACTCGGCCTTGGTCTGGTAGAGCGGAACACCCATCGCCGACCTCCCTGTCATCGTCCAGCCACCGGTGGCGCTACGATAGCACTACTTGAAGAAGTCTTCATATGGTGATTCATTGAAGGCGGGGGAAGGGAAGCGGATGGCCAACGAGGTCGATGACCCCATCGAGACCGTCGCGGCGGCACAGCTCGAGCCGGGCGACGTCGTCCAGCTCCCCGGCTACGGCGCCGATCGCGGATCCAGGTGATCCGCGCGGCGGTCCCCGGCGTGCTGTGGCTGTGGATCGTCGACGCACGCACCGGCGAGCAGCGCCGCGGCCACGTCGCCCTGCCCCTGCACCAGCAGGTCGGCCGACACGCACGCGCCACCGCCTCGGACGCGCGGCGCCCGGACGACGCCTGAGCCGTCGCCCGCCTCAGGCGACCGGCAGCGGCGACACCGGCTTCGTCGTACCGAACGCGAAGGTCGTCTCGATCGACGCCAGCGACGGGATGGTCCGCAGCCGGTCGCGGACGAACACCTCGTAGGCGGCGAAGGACGCGACCACGACCTTGACCAGGTAGTCGGCGTCACCGGCGAGGAGGTAGGCCTCGACGATCTCGGGGACCTCGCGCAGCTCGCGCTCGACGGCCGCGACCGTGTCCTGCGCGTGCGAGGACAAGGTGAGCCGAACCAGGGCGGTGATGCTCAGCCCGACCGCCTCGGGGGAGACGACGGCGCGGTAGCCGGTGATCACGCCGGCCTGCTCGAGCGCGCGGACCCGGCGCAGGCAGGGGGACGGCGAGAGGCCGACGCGGTCGGCGAGCTCCTGGTTGGTGAGGCGTCCGTCGAGCTGCAGCTCGAGCAGGATGTGCTTGTCGATGTCATCGAGGGTCACCACGGGGCAGATTCTGCTACCAACGGGCCTCTGCGTGGCAGTTTTGGCAATCGGCTGCCCTATCGTTTTCCCTATCGTTGCTCGCAGAGTCGGATCTGCGAGAGGAACTGCTGTGCGGGATGGGCGTGACGTCCAGGGCTATGGCGCGCTGGCGGCGACGGTGCTGCTGTGGTCGTCGTTCGCGCTGTCGTCGCGGGCGATCGGGACGTCGAGCCTGACCGAGGCGGACGCGGCGCTGGTGCGGTTCGCCGTACCGCTGCTCGTGCTGGCGCCCCTGCTCCCCCGGACCCTGCGCGCCCTGGTCCGCGAGCGGACGGCGACCGTCGCCCTGGTGCTCGTCGGCGGCCTGCCCCACTACCTGCTCTTCGCACTCGGCGCCCGCCTCACCACCGCCGGCCTGACCGGCCTGCTCGTGCCCGGCACGGTGCCGCTGTTCGTGACACTCCTGCTGCTCGGCCGCCAGCCGGTCCCGCCGCGCCGGGTGGCCGCGCTCGCCGCGATCGTCGCGGGCGTGGCCGCGAGCGCGACCATGATCGACGCAGGCGCGAGCGCCGCCGGCATCGCCGTCCTCCTGCTCGCCGGCGCGGCCTGGGCCGTCTACACCCTCGGCCTCCAGCGGACCTGGCTCCAGCCGCTCGAGATCGCCGTCACCGTCGCCGCCGTCTCCACCCTCGGCGCCCTCACCGCCGCCCTCACCGGCGCGATGCCCTCGCACCTGCTCACCGGCGCCGTCCGCCCGGGCGACCTGCTCGGCTTCGCACTCCTCCAGGGCATCGGCACCGGTCTGCTCTCCACCCTCTGCTACGCGTACGCCGTCCGCCGCCTCGGCAGCAGCATCGCCGCCGTCGGCGGCGCGCTGAGCCCGGTGGTCACCGCGCTCGTCGCGATCCCGCTGTTCGGGGAGGCGCTGGGGCTGGGGCTGACCGTCGCGCTGGTGCTGGTGGTGGCGGGGGTGTACGTGTTCAACACGGCGCCGCGGAAGTCGAGGAGGGCGCGGCGAACGCCGGGGTTCTCGGGCGAGCTGGTGGGGGCCTGACGCCATTCAGCATCCGGCCAACCACGAGCCACAGACGGCGCTGGGGTCTCCGTCGGCCGAACGCCGGCAGCGCTCCCTCCTACTTCGGCACCTGAGCCTCACTCCCCGGAGCTACGCGACTGCTCCCCTCGAGGGACCGGGTTCCAATGCTGACCCGACTGCCGCGCCCCCAGCTCGCGCTGGCTCAACCCATCCAGCATCGCCGCGGCTTCGGACCGCTCCAGACCCAAGATGTTGCGAAAATCAGCGTCGTCCATGGAGATCCCGTCGATGACATGGGAGAGAGCCAAATAGACGAAGATGTACTCGTGGCGAGCCAGCTCAAGCTCGACGCCGTCCTTCGAGAAATGCGCCTTCATGGCCCCATTACCGTCCTCCCCATTTCCTTGGCTACGGCTCGATCGAAGTTGTTTGGCCTGTAGAACGAACCGGGGACGCCCTTGTTTGGGCCCCGGAAGATGATCGCCGAGTTCTCGTAGTCGATCCAGAACCGGGTGCCGTCGTCTCGCAGATAGCCCTTGCTGGCATTCATCACCGCGTCGATGCGGTCGCCCATATCGTCGATCGACTTGAAACCAAGTTCCGCCTTGTGCTTTTCGTACGCGTTCATCGCGATGTCCCACGCGTCATCTGAGCAATCGTTGTGGACGAGCACTGCGTCATTGCCGACGTGGTAGGTATGTACGCCCTCAATCGACAGGTTATAGGCAGGCGCGATCCGTCCGGTGCCAGACCGGAATCCTGACACCTGGAACAGGCGACCGCCGTCTCCCAGTACGACCTTCTCCTGCCCAAGGTCCTCGGCCCGCTCAAACCGGTGGTCCGTGACCGACCAGAACGGGTGATCCTCAGTCGTGCGGATGACGCTGTCCTCAAGAACCAGGTCATGAAGTTCATCCCGGTGCACCCAGACGTGCGTCACGTTCCGGGTAACGCGGTCGCCCCCCTCGGGATCCGTGGCGACAACCTTGTCCCCGACCTCAATCTCTCGGATCGGCTTCTTAGTGCCGTCCGCCATCAGCACAAGTGTCTCGCCAGCGAACGATCGAAGACAGCTCCGAGCCAGGCTGCGTCCCGCGTCGGCGGCTCGTTCGGCGTTGACGAGTTTGTCACCATCGTGCCAAGCGTCAGCGACCTTGCCCGCCTTGGCGCCCTTCAACGGCGGGAAGAATGTGCCAACGAGGCTAACCGTCTCGAGCCCGCACCCCGTCCATGACCTGTTGCTGCCGAAGCACTGGCCCGGATCGGGCACGAAGACGGCCTTGGCAAGCCGCAGGATGAGGGGCAACCCCTTCTCCGTGTAGTGATCGTTCAGGTAGGACCGGATGACCTCGCCGACATCGACCGTGACACCGTCGACCACGACCATCTGGTCGTCACGATGGCCAGCTCCACGGGCTTTGACAACTGCCATCGCGTCGTCGTAGTCGGTCCTCGACGCATTCGAGACCGTGCCGTTGGTCGCCACCTTCGCAGTGGACGCGTAAACAGCCTTCTTCGTCGCGTAAGGAACCGGCACGCCCCCCGAGCCGTTGCTCGATGCCATGCAGGTTCCTTCCCGCACGCAGGTGGGAGCAGTGCCCGTCGGGTCCGAGTACGTGATCGGGTTGTTGTTGCCGTAGTTGTAGCCGTTCGCCTGGATGGGATCGCCGAAGTCAAGCAGCGGATCCACCGCGGTGAACGGGCCGACGGCAAGGACAACGTCATCGCAGCAGGGCAGGAGATCGTGCTGCCATCGGGCATCGTCACCGACCACGTCGATCTCCTCGTCGGTGCCTCGTGTGGGTCGGTCGGCGCCTTCCCCAATCGAGCATTCGACGTGCGGCAGGACGCCGGGGGCTCGGTCCTCGTGCAGAACTACGGCATGCCGTTCACCGTCGCCGACTGGCGCGCGGCAGACGACTCGTTCGATCCCGCCGAGCCGACGGTCACCGTCAGCCGGCTGGTCAGCGGCTCGCCGGCGACCGCCGTCAGCGGAGCAGCCAAGCTCTACGTCGTGGAGCTCGACATCCTCGGTACACGCAAGACGGCCCCCCTGACGAGCGTCACCCTGCCCTCGACGGGAGCAAGCCTCACCACCGTCTCCGGCTGCGACCGGCCTCGCCTCCACGTCTTCGCGATCACCACTCGCAACGACAGCTGAGCCGAGGTCCCTCGACCGGGATGGGGCAGACCACGCCCCATCCCGGCCTCCATCCGCCGCCCGCGTCACGCCCGCTCGTCCGGCCGTCTAGGTTGGACGCGTGCCCAGGTCCTTCATCGCCGACCCCCACTCCCACGCCCGTCCCAACGAGGTGGTCGTCCGCCACCTCACGCTCGACCTCGACGTCGACTTCGACAGCCACCGCCTGACCGGGCGGGCGACGTACGACCTCGAGCACCGCGACCAGCAGGCGACGCGGCTGGTCCTCGACACCTGGCAGCTCGACGTGGTCGCGGTGGGTGACGTCGACGGCAACGACCTGCCGTTCTCGCTCGGAACGCACGACCCCGTGCTGGGCAGTGCGCTGACCATCGAGGTCGGGGCTCTCGACCGCGTGGTGGTCCAGTACGCGACCAGCCCGGAGGCGCGGGCGGTGCAGTGGCTGGAGCCGGAGCAGACGGCGTCGGGCAAGCCGTTCCTGTTCACGCAGTCGCAGCCGATCCTGGCGCGCACCTGGATCCCGTGCCAGGACAGCCCCGGCATCCGGGTCACCTACGACGCCGCGGTCCGCGTGCCGAGCGACCTGCTGGCGCTGATGAGCGCCGAGAACCCGACCGAGCGATCGACCGACGGCCGCTACGAGTTCTCGATGCCGCAGCCGGTGCCGTCGTACCTGATCGCGCTCGCGGTCGGCGACCTCGAGTTCCGCGAGCTCGGCGCGCGCAGCGGCGTCTACGCCGAGGCGTCGGTCGTCGAGGGCGCGGCCTGGGAGTTCGCCGACACCGAGGCCATGATCGAGGCGGCCGAGCGGCTGTACGGCCCCTACCGGTGGGGCCGCTACGACATCCTGGTGCTCCCGCCGAGCTTCCCGTACGGCGGCATGGAGAACCCCCGCCTCACCTTCGCGACGCCGACCATCCTCGCCGGCGACCGCTCGCTGGTGACGCTCATCGCCCACGAGCTCGCGCACTCCTGGTCCGGCAACCTGGTCACCAACGCGACCTGGAACGACATCTGGCTCAACGAGGGCTTCACCGTCTACTTCGAGACCCGCATCGACGAGGAGGTGTACGGCGCCCCGTACACCACCATGCTGCTCCGGCTCGGCCGCCAGGACCTCGAGCGCGCGGTCGCCGACGAGACGCCGCGCGACACCTGGCTCGAGCTCGACCTGGCCGGCCGCGACCCCGACGAGGGCCCGACCAAGATCCCCTACGAGAAGGGCTCGCTCTTCCTGCGGCTGATCGAGGAGACCGTCGGCCGCGAGCGCTTCGACGCCTTCCTGCGCGACTACTTCGACCGCTTCGCCTTCGAGTCGATGGACACCGCGACCTTCCTCAAGCACCTCTCCGACGAGCTGCTCGACCCTGCCGGCGTCAGCGCCGACGACCTCCAGCTCGAGGCGTGGGTGCACGGGCCGGGTGTGCCGAGCAACGCCCCCGACTACGCCGCCGACGCCTTCGACCGGGTCGACGAGCAGGTCGCCGCACTGCTGGGCGGCGCCGACGTCGCGACCCTCGACACCGACGGTTGGGTGAGCCACCAGTGGGTCCACTTCGTGCGCGCGCTGCCGGTCGACGTGGGCGCGGCGACGCTGCGGGCGGTCGACGGGCGGTTCGGGTTCAGCGCGAGCGGCAACATCGAGATCGCCACGGCGTGGCTCGAGCTCGCGGTCGCGTCCGGCTACGTCTTCGAGGAGCCGGACGTCGACCGGGCGCTCGCCGACTTCCTCCACCGGCACGGCCGGGCGCTCTACATCCGCCGCGTCTACACCCGGCTGGCCGCGAGCGAGCGGGGACTCGAGCGTGCGCGCGAGATCTACGCGACCGCGCGGCCGACGTACCACTCGGTGTCGCAGGCGGTCATCGACCGCACCCTCACCCCTTGAGCGACGGGTCCCACCGGTTGGCGATGAGCTTGAAGCTGGGGGTGTCGTCGAGCGAGGTCATCGCCTCGTAGATCCGCTCGTAGCGGGTCGCGGCGATCCGCCAGACGCCGTCCGGGTCGCGGCGGTAGCTGTCGACGTAGTAGCCGCCGCCGCGGATCTGGACCTTGAAGTCCGGCACGATCACGGTGTCCTCGAACGCCCACGAGCCGGTCGCGGTGTCGCCGGCGACGTCGATCTCCGGGTGGTTGGCGATGTGGATCGTGACGATCCCGGGGCCGAGGTTGCCGGCCATGTAGTCGACGACGGCGGCACGGCTGTCGAAGTGCAGGGGCTCCTTCATCGCCTGGGTGCCGTAGCGGGCGCTGACGTCCTCGGTGAGGCAGTCGGCGTACTCGTCCCACAGCTTGAGGTCGAGGGTGCGGAAGTAGCGGTGCTTGAGGCGCTTGATCTCCTCGATCGCGGCAAGTTCCATGCGCAGCAGAGTAGAACGTGTTCTAGCCCTGGTCGAGAGGCGATTGCGGCGCGGCCGCCTCGACCCGGCCCGCCAGCTCGGTGCCGGCCGCGGTGAGCACCAGGCTCTGCGCCTGGGTGTCGAAGAGGTAGGCGTAGGCGAGGCCGTGCGCGAGCAGGTGCCGCTGGACGGCGGCGGTCCAGCTGTCGCCCGGGCCCGACGGGCGGATCGCGCCCACCTTGGCCAGCGCCTCCAGGCTGTCGGCCAGCTGCGCCTTGGCGCGGATCGGCAGCAGCGGCGCCGCGACGAGCAGGGCGACGGCGAACAGCAGGGCCGTCACCACGATCGCCCACAGCACCCACGTCGACGGGACCGGGTGTCCGTCGTGGCGCAGGTCGAGCCGCCACGGCATCGCGACCAGCAGCGTCGCGGCCGCGATGATCGCGAAGCCCGCCGCGTAGATCAGCGCCCACCCGCAGGCGACACCGGCGGGATGGGTCACCCGGATCCGCAGCCACGCCGCGGGCTGGCCGCCGCTCGCGGGCCGCAGGTAGCGCACCTGCAGGGACGTCGCCTGCCCGTTGACGTACCAGACCAGCCAGGCGATCACCCCCGCCAGGACGACGCCGAGCACGATGTCGAGCCACGCCGGCGGCCACCCGAGATCGTCGAGCCGGTCGCTGATCCAGCCCCATTCGCCCCGGACGACGGCGCCCACGAGGACGAGCGCGACCACGACCGCGACCGCCGTCCACACGAGGGTCTTGTGGTCCTCGTAGACCGCCGTCGGCGTCCGGACCACGCCCGGCAGCGAGCCGAGCAGGACGGCGCCGACGATCAGCGCCCCGATCAGCAGCAGTGTCCGCGGGACGTCGGACGGCTCATGCCCGTCGGCCGCGCCGCCCTGCCGGACCACCTCCGCGTAGACCAGCAGCGGAATGACCGGCGAGGTCATCACCAGGCTGTGCAGCAGCGATCCGGTCCGCAGCGCGGCGTACCCGGCGGCGGCGAGGGCCGCGCCGGCCCCGGCGACGCCGACCCACTGCGGCGTGGCGCCGCTGAGCAGCGAGAGGCCGAGCATGGCGACGCCGAGCGCGAGCCCGACGATCGCCAGCGAGCGACCGACCCGTGAGCCGCCGGTCAGCCCGCGGGCCAGCCAGTAGGGCACCAGCGCGATGCCGCGCGCGGTCCGGGTGAACGGCCGCAGCGCCGTGATGCCGAGCTTGGGACTGTCGAGGACGGTGATCCCCACGGCCGCGGCGGTGACGCCGGTGCGGATCATCAGGTCGCTGTCGAGCTCCTGGTCGAGCGGCTCGCGGCCCACCCCGGCGCGGTCGAACGCCCGCAGCGCGCGCAGCCCGATCCGCCGGCGCTGCAGGACGGCGGCCTGGTCGGCCGGATGCATCGGGAGCTCCTTGAGCGCCTCGAGCAGCAGCTCGTTCTCGTCGACGAACCTCATGCCCGCCGAGCCCTGGGTCGCGCCCTCGCGCAGGTCGGCGTCGACGGCGAGCGCGAGCGCCGGCAGCTCCTCGGTCGCGGCGTCGGCCTGGATGGCCCACGCGAACAGGTCCGCCAGCCGGGGCAGGGACGGCGGCAGGCTGCTCGTGTCGGTGTTGAAGACGTACTTCTCCAGCTCGACGACCACGTCCTTGACCAGCTTGGGGAAGCCGTCGTCGACAGGAGCGGTGCCGAAGAGCGCGGCGACCAGCTCGTCGGCGTACCGCTGGGCCTGGCCGTGCGGGTCGGCGGACGGCGGCTCGGTCGTGCGCCGCAGCCGGGCCGGGTCGAGGACGGCGCGGCACAGCATGGTCGCCGCGTCGAGCCGCCCCCAGGTCCAGTCGTTGATCCGCCACGACTCCTTGAGGAATCCGGCGAACCGGCCGAGCCGGTTGCCGCCGAGCTTGTCGGCGCCGAGCCGGGTCACCGTCGCGAACCGGTTGTCGGTCTGCAGGCTGATCTGGGCGAGGTCGACCGGCTGGCCGACGCCGCGGTCGGGGGCGTTGCTCAGGCAGGACGTCACCACGTTGAGCTCGAGCAGCCGCGTCTTCAGCGTGGCCGGGTCGGCGCCGGCGAGCAGCTCGGACCAGGCGCGCAGCAGCTGGCGCTCGTCCGGGTCGGGCGGCAGCTGCGCGACCGCGCCGACGACGGGCGCGATGCGGACCAGCGCCGCGACGACGTCGTCGACCGCCTGGTGCACCTCCGCGCCGGCAGCGCCGGGGATCCCGTCGTTGAGCGCCTTCATCAGCTCGGCGAGCGCGGCGTCGTCCGGCTTCGTGGCGAGCAGCGGGAGGACGTCGCCGGGGAGCAGGTCGGGCCCGGCGACATAGGCACGGCGGTAGCGGGTGAGCCGGAGCTCCCAGTAGGCCTGGTCGGGCGGTACGTCGCGCAGCAGCGGGTGGTCCCACACCGCGTCGAAGCGGGTCCGGTCGGCGCTGAGCGTCGCCCGCGCCAGGCTCACCTGCTCGCGCGCGGCGTTGACGTCGTCCTGGTGGACGGCGGTGGTCGACAGCGTGTCCTGCTGGGCGGGGGTGACCGCCGGGGTGGTCACCAGGCAGGCGGTGACCCGGCGGATCAGGTCGAGCGCGTCGTCGGCGATCTGCTGGGCGGTGGTGACACCCCACATCCAGCCGGCCGGCGGCTCGGTGGTGCGCCAGGTGCTGTCGTCGGGGAGGTACGGCAGCCGCGGGGTCGCGTCACCGGCGTCGATCGCGCGCTGCGCCGCCTCGACCGCGCGCAGCCCCCGCTCGTACGACCAGCCGGCCACCGGCTGCGTGCGGGAGGCGAGATCGCGCGCGGCCCGGCGGATCCGGAGGTCGCGGTAGTAGTCGAAGAGCTGGTCGTGCAGCGTCTCGATGGACGCCGCCAGCGACCCGGTCGCGCTCTGCTTGCGCAGGCTGCGCAGGACGTCGGCCCGCCCCGCGCGGCGCTCCGCGGCCTCGCGGTTGTGGGTCTCGACGTGCTCGACATGGGTGCGGCCGGCCTCGCTGCGCATCGCCCCGAGGATCCCGACCATGGTGTCGCTGATCGTCGGCATCGCGCCGCTGCGGTCGCCGGGGACCGGGTGGTCCTCGGGCGCGTGCGGATAGACGAGCAGCATCACCCGGCGGACCGCGCTCTTCGCCGGCAGCAGGTCGATCCGCTCCAGCGCCGGCACGGTCGGGGTGTTGACCAGGACGCCGCCGTCGACGGCGAAGCGGGACTGGTCGCTCTTGGTGCTGCCCGGGTCGCGCCAGCTGGCGACATGGCCGAGGTCGACCCGGTCGGCCGGATCGTCGTCGGCCGCGTCGGCGGTGGGGTCGGGCTGCGCGTCGACGGGGATGTACGACGGCTCGAAGGCCACCGGGAAGCCGGCGGAGCTGCGCGCGGCGAGCGCCATCCGCCGTACGGTCGTGGCGATGGCGTCGTCGCCGAAGTCGTCGACGTCCTCGGACTCGAGGTGCTGGAAGTGCAGGATCCCCGCATGGACGTCCTGCGGGAGCGTCTGTCCGAGCGAGTCGCTGACGACCGTGCGCGCGCCGTTGAGCAGGGTCGTCGTGATGGACAGGTCGACCGGCCGGTCGGTCGCGCTGCGCGGCTCGTAGCCGACCGTGAGCGCGCCGAGCGCCTGCTCGAGCTTGGGCAGGAAGTACTCGTCGCCCTTGAGCAGCGAGCTCGGCGCGCCGACGAAGGGCGTGCGCAGCAGCGCCTCCATCCGCCCGTGCGACGCCCAGAGCTGGCGCAGCACGGACAGGTCGGCGTGCGGGTTGACCTGGGCGAGCGCGAGCGCGGCTCCGTTGATGCCGCCGGCCGACGTCCCGGTGATGACGTCGGCGCGGGCCCGCGACCCGACCCGGCGCAGCAGCTCGTCGTACACGCCGGCGCGGCGGGTCAGCCGGTCGATCTCGAGCGCCACCCCGCCGATCCAGACGGCGAGGCTGACCCCGCCGTTCATCACGACGGCGAAGCGGATCTCCTCGACGGCGTCCGCATCGGCCTGTGCGACCGGATCGATCTCAGCCATGCCCCCACCGCCTCACGATCGTGTGGCGGACATGCTTCTCCTGCGCGGTCGAAGCGGTAAGGCCCGAAAGGACTACGTCGCCGACGACGGTCTCCGCGGCGGCTGACCCTAGGCTGTTCCCGTGCTGTACGAGGTCCTCCACACCGTCGTCCCGCCCCTTGCCCGCGCCGTGTGGCGGCCGACGATCGAGGGCATCGAGAACGTCCCGCCGACGGGCCCGGTCCTGCTCGCGAGCAACCACCTCAGCTTCGCCGACAGCGTGGTCATCCCGATCGTGGCGCCGCGCAAGGTGGTCTTCTTGGCGAAGGCGGAGTACTTCACCGGCAGCGGCATCCGCGGCCGGCTCAGCAAGGCGTGGTTCGAGGGCCTCGGCATGGTGCCGGTCGACCGCAACGACACCCGCGCCGCGCTCAACTCGCTCGACGTCGCGCTCGAGGTCCTCGGCCGCGGCGACGCCTTCGGCATCTACCCGGAGGGCACCCGCTCGCGCGACGGACGCCTCTACCGCGGCCGCACCGGCGTCGCCCAGCTCGCGCTGACGGCCGCCGTGCCCGTCGTACCGGTGGGGCTGATCGGCACCGACCACCTCCAGCCCGTCGACGCCAACGTCCCGCGGCTGGCCAAGGTGACGGTGCGGTTCGGCAAGCCGATCGACTTCACCGGGCGCTTCGAGGGCGTCGCTCCCGGGCGGGCTCGACGCGAGGCGACCGACGAGATCATGACGGCGATCCAGGCGCTGAGCGGGCAGGAGCCGGCGGGCGTCTACAACGACCGACCGATCGAGGCCTGAGGGATCCGGAAGGGTTCCGCCGCGCCAGAACGGGGAACGTGGCCCCCGTGCTGACCCCTCGCCGCACTCTCGGAGTCGCCGTCGTCGTGCTCATCGCCCTCGTGGCCGGGCTCGGCTGGTGGCTCGGCAGCCGCGACCCGTCGTACGCCGACCGCGACTGGTCGGCGATGGAGCCCGTCGCCGCCGCCGTCCCCCCGGTGCGGACGCCCGACCCGGCCGTGACCCGCGACAGCCTGGCCGCGCTCGACGCCTGTGCCGTCGGCGCGGCCGGCGAGCCCGGCGCCACGCGCATCGACGGCGGACCCGGCACCTGCACGGTGCACCGCTCCGACGGCACCGTCGTGGTGTCCACATCGGTCGCCTACCGCCTCGACGAGAGTCACGGGATGCAGGCGATCAACGCGCTCGACAGTCGCGACCGCGTCGAGCACTCCGGGGTCGCGATGTGGGTCGGCCCCGGTCCGGTCAGCGCGGGCCTGACGGTCAGCGGCGCCACGTGCGCCGTCGTCGTGCCGGCGAGCCTCGACCTGGCGCTGGCGATCGTCGCCGACTCCGCCGACTGCACCGCGGCCGAGGCGAGCGCCGAGGCCGCCCTGGCCGACCTCGACGCGGTCACCGCGACGCGCCCGCTGCCGCCCGCGTGCGACCTGCTGGCCGCCGTGGCCCCGACCGAGGTCCTCAGCCAGGACGTCGCCACGTGCGCCGGCGGCGACCTCACCCTCACGCTCGGGGCAGCCCCCCTCGACGAGGCGCGTCTCCTCGGCCGCCCGACGCGGCTGGGCGGCGCCGACGCGCGCGAGGCGGACGACGGCCGCGCGTGTGCCTACGAGTGGCCGGTCGGCAGGGACGCCACGGGCGGACCGGTGCGCGCGCTCCTGCGCGGCGGCCCCTGCGCGCGGCTGCGCCCCCTCGCGACCCGGGCCGTCGCCGCCGTCGCGACGATGTCGGCCTCGACCGTCACCGCGCCCGTTTTCTACGGCGCCGACGAGCCGGATCCCGGCGGCGTGGGCGGCTGCGCCGAGCTCGGCGACCAGCTGTCCTGGTTGTGCGCCCCGGCCCGGACCCGCTCACTCCCCGACGACCCGGTCGATGCGATCCGGTCCGGCGAGGCCGACCCGGACGCGCTCTGCACCGCCGCCCTGAGGTCCGCGAAGGCCGCCGGCCGGACGATGGTCGCCGTCACGACGGCCCCCACCCTGCTCGACGACGCCGCCCGCCTGTCGTACGACGGGCCGCGGGTGTGCACCCTGCTCGAGCCCACGGACGGGCCCGGCGACCGCGACACGACGACGATCATCGTCACCGCCTCCCGCGACCGCCTCGAGACCGTGGGCAACACGGCCGTCGCCGGCCATCCGGCGTACCACTCGAAGCAGGCGAGCACCTGGGAGATCGCCCTCACCTCGCCCGACGAGCGCGGATACCTCCGGGTCCGGGTGATCCGGAGCGACACCCGAGGCGACCGGACCGAGCCGGCCTGGGCGCAGGCCTATGTGGGCGACCTCGTCGAGCGGCTCTGGTCGTAGCTCAGGACAGCACGAGCACCAGCGACCCGAGCCCGACCAGCGCGCCCAGGCCCGCCGTGAGCGCGGGCAGGTGCCCGTCGAGGTCGGCGCGCAGCGCGCCACCGCCCTGGCGCGAGCGCGGGTGGCGCCGGGCCACGACGTACAGGACGACGAGCGCCGCCGCCACGCCTGCGACGGCGACGACCAGCGCGGTCGCGACGTGACCGGCGACCAGCACCCGGACGTCGAGGAACAGCAGGCCCAGCAGCGAAAGCACGCTGCGCGACCAGGCGAGGCGGGTGCGCTCGGCCTGGGCGCCGCGATCGGTGCTGGTCACCGCGCCCCCACCGTCAGGACGACGAGCACCACGCCCGCCGCGCCGACGAGCACCGCGAGGACCAGTCCGGCGGGCAGGCCCGGCAGCGGACGAGCCTCGCGCAGCGCCCGCTCGTTGGCCATCCAGCGCGCCCAGGCGAGGGCGCAGCCGACGACGCCGGTGAGCACGAGCGCGGCGGCGAGCCAGCGGCGCGGCGACTCGGGGAGCGAGCTGGCGAGGGAGTCGAGGGCGACGCCGGCGGCCATGACGGCGAGGGCGGTGCGGATCCAGGCGAGGAAGGTGCGCTCGTTGGCGAAGGTGAAGCGCGGGTCGGGCTCGTCGCCGAGCTCGTAGACGCGACGGGGGCGGCGAGCGCTCACGGCTCCTCGCCCTCGGCGCCGAAGGGGGCCATCTCGACGGCCAGGTCGACGAAGGCGCGGGCGGCCGGGGAGAGCGGGCCCTCGCGGCGCACGATGCCGATCTCGTGGGCGACGACGGGGGTCGTGCCGACGACGTGGGCGCCGAGCTCGGCGGCCTCCTGCGCCATGTGCCGCGGCAGAAGCGAGGCGCCGACACCGGCCGCGACGAGCTTGGGGATCGTGGCCCGGTAGATGGTCTCGACCGCGATGCGGGGCTCGGCGACGTTGGCGATGGCGAGCGCCTCCTCGAGCCGCTTGCGCGACGCCGTACCGGGCGGGGTGGCGATCAGGGGCAGCTCGCCGAGCACCGACAGCTCGACCGGGCCGGGGCCGGGGTCGGGGCTGTCGGGGGGCAGCACCAGGTAGAACACCTGCTGGCCGAGCGCGATCGCCTGCAGCCCGGCGGTCGCGGCCGGCAGCCGGACGACGCCGATCTCGCACTGGCCGCCGCCGACGATCGCCGCGGCGCCGCCGGGCACGTCGCAGTCGGTGATCCGGACCGTGATGCCCGGGTAGAGCTGGCTGAACCGGCCCAGCAGCGCGGTCAGCGGATGGGCGGCGACGGTCGGCGTCGAGGCGATGTCGAGCGTGCCGTCGTAGCCGCCGCGGACCTTGGCGACCGCGGCCCGCGCGACCGCATGGTCGCGCAGCACCTGGCGGGCCGGCGCGAGCAGCGCCTCGCCGGCGGCGGTGAGCTTGACCTTGCGGCCGAGCCGGTGGAAGAGGGTGACCCCGAGGTCCTTCTCGAGCGCGGCGATCGCCTGCGAGAGGGACGGCTGGGTGACGTGGACGGCCTCCGAGGCCCGTCCGAAGCCGCCGTTGTCGACGACTGCCACGAAGTACTCGAGCTGTCGGCGTTCCATGAAGCGCACTGTAGGCCCGATGGATAGGAGTTGGCTATCGAAGTTCGCGCCGCTCTCCCCGGCAAGGGTTCACCATCGCAGGCCCTGGCCCCGCCGCTGAGCGCAGTACCGCTGACTTCCATAGGCATCACCTATCGTTTGGGTACGAAGTTTCCATTAGACGACCTCCCGTGTCCCGCAGCACTCTGGTGTGACCTCGGATACACCCCGACCGGCCCGACCAGCGCCGGCACACCCTCTGGGAGGACCCATGAAGACCCTGCGCACAGGGCTCGTCGCCGCCACCGCCTCGCTCGCCGTGCTCCTCGCCGGCTGCGGCGGCGGAGGGAGCGCCGCGGACCGCAAGACCGAGGACGGGCTCAAGGTCGTGACCGTCGCCTACACCCCCATCTACTCCGTCGGAGCGATCAAGCTCGGCATGGACCAGGGCTTCTTCGAGAAGCAGGGCCTGCGCGTCGAGCTCAAGCAGGTCGCCAACCCGCCGAGCGGCATCGCCGCCGTGGCCGGCGACCAGGTCGACTTCAACTACGCGCCGTCCATCCCGTTCGTCAACGCCATCGCCAACGGCGTCAAGCTCGAGATCGTCGGCGCCGCCGACGGCTACGACGAGGGCACCAAGGCCGCCGTGGCCAAGGACCCGTCGCTCGCCCTGCAGCACGACGACAGCGGCGTCGTCGCCGCCCCCGGCTCGGACATCCACCGCGCGGCCGACCTCCAGGGCAAGACCGTGTCGGTCCCGGCCCGCGGCGCCCAGCTCGAGGTGACCATCGCCGCGGCCGTCGCCGCCGACGGCGGCGACCCGTCGAAGATCCACTGGATCACGCTCGACTTCCCCAGCGCCGTCAGCTCGCTCAAGTCCGGTCGCGTCGACGCCGCCGGACTCGTCGTCCCCTTCATCTCCCAGGCCGAGAAGGGCGGCGGCAAGCTCGTCCTCTCCCCCGGCCTGCAGTTCTTCGACGACGGCGCGGTCGGCCTCTGGATCACGTCCGCCGCCCTCACCCAGAAGGACCCGAAGGTCGTGACCGCCTTCCAGACCGCGATCCAGCAGAGCAACGAGTACGCCGAGGCGCACATCACCGACGCCCAGAAGGCCGCGGCCACCGTCCTCAAGACCGACCTGGCGACCGTCGAGGCGGGCTCCAAGCCGGCCTTCCCGGCCACCGTCGACCCCGCCGACGTCCAGTCGGTGATCGAGCGGATGAAGCAGCTCGGCTACCTCAAGAAGGACGTCGACGCCGCCTCCCTCGTCTACGGCAACTGAGGCGACGACGATGCCCACCCTCCGTCCCGGCACCGTACGGCGCTACGCCGTCGGCGCGGCCAGCATCGGGGTCACCGCACTGCTCTGGCAGTGGGCGGTCACCGGTCCGCTCGCCGACAAGCCGTTCGCGACGGTGCCCGAGATCCTCGGCCGGCTCCGCGACTTCGCGGGCGACCCGCTCTTCTGGTCCTCGCTCGGCGAGACCTTCCGGGTGGCGACGATCGGCCTGGTCATCTCCGTGGTGCTGGGCGTGGCGGCGGGACTCATGGTCGGGCAGTCCGACCTCGCCTACCGCAGCACCCGGGTCCTCGTGGAGTTCCTCAAGCCGATCCCGCCGATCGTGATCCTGCCGCTGCTGGTGCTGGTGCTCGGACCGACGGGCGACATGGGCATCTTCCTCGTCGCCTTCGGCGGGGTGTTCCCGCTGATCACCCAGACCGCGCACGGCGTCCACGACGTCGACCCGGTCGCCGCCGAGACGGCCCGCTCGTTCCGCCTCACCCGGTGGCAGCGGATCCGCACCCTGGTCGCGCCGACAGCCCTTCCCTTCGTCGCGACCGGGGTCCGGATCAGCGCCAGCGCCGCGCTCGTCATCGCGCTCGTCTCCGAGATCATCGGCGGCGCCCCGGGCCTCGGCAAGGACCTGGTCCTCGCCCAGACCACCGGCGACTACCCCGCGATCTACGCGCTGGTGGCGACCTTCGGCGTCCTCGGCGTGCTCGTCAACGCGGTGCTCGCCGCGATCGAGCGGCGCGCCCTGTTCTGGCATCCCTCGGTCCGATCGGAGGTGACGGCATGACCCGCCGACTCACGCTGGTGGCCCTCGAGCTGTGGCTGCCCGTCGTCGCCGTGCTCGCCTGGTGGCTGTGGTCCGCGACGGCCGCCGAGGCCTTCTTCCCGCCGCTGCGCGAGATCCTCGAGCGGTTCCGCGAGATGTGGCTCTTCGACAAGTTCGTCAGCGACGTCGTCCCGAGCCTGCGCAATATGGCGATCGGCTTCGGTCTCGCCAGCATCCTCGGCATCGCGATCGGCATGGTGCTGGCCCGGGTGCGGCTGCTGCGCGAGGCCTTCGAGCCGCTCATGCACTTCGTCCGGGCGACCCCGGGTGTGGCGCTGGTGCCGATCTTCATCCTGATCCTCGGCTTCGGCTCGAGCATGAAGATCTCGATCATCGCGACCGCGGCGATCTTCCCGACGATCATCGCGACCATGGACGGCGTCCGCAGCGCCGACCCCGTGCTCCTCGACATCTCCCGCGCCTACCAGCTCTCCCGGCGCCAGCGGGTCACGAAGGTGCTGCTCCCGTCGGCCGGCCCGCAGATCTTCGCCGGGCTCCAGGTCAGTCTCCAGGTGGCCTTCGTGGTGATGATCGCCAGCGAGATGCTCGGCTCCACGCAGGGCATCGGGGCGCTCACGCTCCTCGCCCAGCAGAGCTTCGCGGTGACGGACATGTGGTCCGGGATCGTGCTGCTCGGTCTTCTCGGCTATCTCGTCAACCTGCTCTTCCTCCTCGTCCGCAGCCGCGTGCTGCACTGGTACGACGGCGCCCGAAAGGCGGCAAAAGAATGACCACGACCACCCTCGAGTCAGGAGCTCCGACGATGAGCGAACGCCAGGTCCGGCTCTCGATCGACGGCCTCCACAAGGGGTACGGCGTCGGCGCCGCCCGCAAGGAGGTCATCTCCGACCTCACCTTCGACGTCCACGCGGGCGAGTTCGTCTGCATCGTCGGCCCCTCGGGCGCCGGCAAGACCACCCTGCTGAAGTGCCTGACCGGACTCCACCCGGCCAGCGCGGGCGCCGTCCGCCTCGACAGCAAGGTGGTCGACGGACCGCCGCGTCAGATGGCGCTGGTGCTGCAGGAGTACACCCGCTCGCTGATGCCGTGGCTGACGGTGGAGAAGAACGTCCGGCTGCCGCTGGCCAACCTCAAGCTGAGCAAGGCCGAGCGCGAGCAGCGGATCACCGACGCGCTGCGCGAGGTCGGCCTGTCCGACGTCCGCACCAGCTATCCGTGGCAGCTCTCCGGCGGCATGCAGCAGCGCGTCGCCATCGCCCGCGCGCTCGCCTATCGCCCCGAGGTGCTGGTCATGGACGAGCCCTTCGCGTCGGTCGACGCGCAGACCCGCGCCGACCTCGAGGACCTGATGCTCAAGGTGCGCCAGGACTTCGGCATCACCATCGTGCTCGTCACCCACGACATCGACGAGGCGGTCTACCTGTCCGACCGGGTGGTCGTCCTGACCAAGGGCCCCTGCACGGTCGACGAGATCATCCCGGTCGAGCTGCCTTTCCCGCGCGACCAGATCGAGACCAAGTCCGACCCCCGCTTCGTCGACCTCCGCGCGCGCGTCTTCTCCCGGATCAAGGCCTCCGCGTGAGCGGTGTCCGCTGTGTCGTGGTCCTGGTCGCCGACCAGCTGCGCGCCGACCATCTCGGCTTCGGCGGCGGCCAGGTGCCGACGCCCCATCTCGACGCGCTCGCCGCGAGCGGCACCGTCTTCGACCAGGCGTACGTCGCCAACCCGACCTGCATGCCCAACCGGGCGACCATCGCCACCGGGCGGTGGCCGTCGACCCACGGCACCCGCACCAACGGCGTCACCCTCGACTGGGACGCCCAGACGTTCATGCGGGCCATGCAGCGCTCCGGCTGGAGCACCGCCGCGGTCGGCAAGCTGCACTTCCAGACCATGGGCTGGCCCTACGAGGACGACCAGCTCGCCGACATGGCCCGGCACGCGCCCGAGCTGGTCGACGCCTCGCTGACCGACGCCGTCGTCCGGCGCCGGACGCCGGGGTGGGACCGCTGGGAGGACTTCACCCAGCACCGGGCCGGCCACCTCGAGCTGCCGCCCGACTACTACGGCTTCGACACCGTCGACCTGGTGATCGGCCACGGCGACGCGCCGGGCGGCCACTACGCCCACTGGGCCCGTGCGCGCGGCCTCGACCCCGACACGGTGCGGATCATGGGCGAGGCCCTGGTCGGCTACCCCGGCTGGGACCAGGTGTACCAGTCGGAGGTGCCCGTCGAGCTGCACCCGACCAGCTATGTCACCGAGCGGGCACTCGACCGCCTCGAGCAGCTCGCCGCGGGCGACGCGCCGTTCTGCCTCTTCGTCTCCTACCCCGACCCGCACCACCCGTTCGCGCCGCCGGGCGACTACTGGCACCGGGTCGACCCGGCGGCCGTCGAGCTGCCGGCGACCTTCTTCGACCGCCACGACCGCTCCCCCGAGCACGTACGACGCATCGTCGCCGACCGCGGCCGGCCCGCGGCCGACCCGACCATGACCTGGTCGCCGACCGAGGACCAGTACCGGCACGCGCTCGCCGCCGAGCTCGGCCTGGTGTCGCTGCTCGACGACAGCATCGGCCGGATCCTCGGGCGTCTCGACGCGCTCGGCGCCGCCGACGACACCGCGGTGGTGTTCACCGCCGACCACGGCGACCTGTTCGGCGACCACGGGTTGATGCTCAAGCACTTCGTGCACTACCAGGGCGTCACCCGGGTGCCGCTGATCGTGCGTGCGCCGGACGGCGACACCGGACGGTCGTCGGCGCTGGTCAGCAGCGCGGACATCGCCCCGACCCTGCTCGACCTGGGCGGCGTGCCGTCGTACCGGGGGATCCAGGGCACCAGCCTGCGGCCGGTCGTCGAAGGCCGCGCGTCCGCCGTACGGAGCCGGCTGCTGGTCGAGGAGGACCAGCCCTTCGGCCTGCCCGGCCTGCCCGGGCCGGTGCACATCCGGACGCTGCTGACCGAGGAGGCGCGGCTCACCGTCTACGGCGGCCACGACGTGCGCGAGCTCTACGACCTCGACGCCGACGCCGACGAGACCACCAATCTCGCCGACACCCTCGACGGCGGCGCGCTGCAGGCCCGGCTCACGGCCGAGCTGGCCGCGGAGCTGATCGGGCTCAGCGACACCGGGGTCCGGCCCGCCGCCTCCGCCTGACCCACCGACCCGAGGAGCACCATGCCTGCCGACCTGATCCTGCACTCCGGCACGGTCCTGACCGTCGACGCCGACTTCACGACGCATCAGGCGGTGGCGGTGCGGGGCGACCGGATCCTCGCGGTCGGCGACGATCGCACCATCCTCGACCTGGCCGGCCCCCACACCCGCATCGTCGACCTGGCGGGCGGCACGGTGCTCCCCGGCCTCAACGACTCGCACCTGCATCTGCAGTGGTGGGGCCTGGCGCGCGCGGAGGTCGACCTGTCGGCCGCGGGCTCCCTCGACGAGGCCCGCGAGCTCGTACGACGACACGCCGACGCGCAGCCCGAGGGCGCGTGGGTGCGGGGTCGGGGCTGGCACGAGCGGGTGCTGATGGGCGACCGAGCCGGCGGGCTGAGCGCGGCGATGTTCGATGACGTGTGCGGCGGACGGCCGATGTTCCTCGAGCACTTCAGCGCACACGGCGGGCTGCTCAACACCGCGGGCCTCCGCGCTGCCGGCATCACGTCCGCGACCGCGTCCCCTCCGGGCGGCGAGGTGGTGCGCGACCCGGCGACGGGCGAGCCGACCGGCGTCCTCAAGGAGGCCGCGCTGCAGCTGCTCGACGGCGTGCTGCCCGAGCCGACCGCGGCCGAGCGGCAGGACGCCGTCGTGGCGGCGATCGCCGAGCTCAATCGCCGCGGGATCACCAGCGTGACCGACCCGATCGTCACGCCGGAGATGCTGCGCGACTACGTCACGCTGCGCCGCGAGGGCCGGCTCAGCGCCCGGCTGACCACGCTCCTGCACTGGACCTGGCCGTCGGTGCAGACGCCGCTGGGCGTGCTCGAGGAGGCGATGACGTACGTCGGATCGACCACCGGCCTCGGCGACGACCTGCTGCGCATCGGTGGCTGCAAGCTGATCGCCGACGGCGTGGCCGCCCTCGGCACGGCCTGGATGTCGACGCCGTACCACCACGACGGCACGTGCGGCGCGCTCGTCACCGAGGGCGCCGACGACGAGGAGCGGGTCGCCGCCCTGCACGCGCTGGTACGGCTGCTG
Organism: Nocardioides ginsengisoli; assembly: GCF_039537225.1. Lineage (NCBI taxonomy): Bacteria > Bacillati > Actinomycetota > Actinomycetes > Propionibacteriales > Nocardioidaceae > Nocardioides > Nocardioides ginsengisoli. Next base: position 15,302 of record NZ_BAABAC010000031.1, on the reverse strand, counting down.
CACGAGCACCGCTTCCAGGTGCAGGTGCACGCCACCGGCGACCGCGCCTGCGACACCGCCGTCGAGGCGCTGGTCGCGGCGCTCACCGCGGACCCGTGGCCGGACGCCCGGCACGTGCTGATCCACGCCAACCTGCCGTCGTCCGAGACGGTGCAGGCGATGGCCGAGCACGGCATCCTCGCCAACGTCAACGCGCTGGTGAAGTGGCAGGCGGCCGCCGGCCTGGTCGGCATCATCGACGAGGACCGCTGGCACCGGATGATGCCCGCCCGTTCGATGGTCGAGGCAGGCGTCGTGGTCTGCGACGCGTCCGACGCCCCCATCACCGACCCGGACTGGCGGCTCGCGCTGCAGATGCTCGTCACCCGGGTCCCGCGCGGCAGCGACGTCGCCGCCGGCCCGGACGAGCGGCTCACCCGCGAGCAGGCGATCCGCGCCTGGACCGCCGCCCCCGCCTGGCAGGACCACGCCGAGCCCGACAAGGGCACCCTCGAGCCGGGGCGCTTCGCCGACCTGTGCGTCGTCGCCGAGGACCTGATGGCCGTGCCGGACGACGCGCTGCACGCGGTCACGCCGGTCCTGACGGTGCTCGGCGGGGAGATCGTGTTCGGGGCCTGAGCCGCGCGCGTGCGGACGCCGGCGGCACGCCCTCACTGCAGGGACGCGGCCAGCACCTCGCTCTGCTTGAGGACGTCGAGGATGAGCGAGCTCTCCATCGCCTCGACATGCTCGGTCCACTCGGCGCCGGTGAGCAGGTGCCGCAGGGCGTCCTTCGTCGGCAGCCGGACGTCGGCGATGATCTGGTGCTCGCCCATCACCATCGCGGCGTACCGGACATACGGGCTGGCGGTCAGGGCCCCGGCGACCGTCTCGACGGCGGGCGGCCGGATCCGCAGCCGCAGCAGCGCCGCGACCGGCAACCCGAGCACCCGCGGATCGACCACGGCGCGCAGGGTGACGATCCCGGTGGAGCGCAGCGCGTCGACCCGGCGCGCAGCCGTCTGCTCGGAGACGCCGGCCAGGCGGCCGAGCTCCTCGAAGGTGCGGCGGCCGTCCTCAGCCAGTCCGCGCAGGAGGGCGCGATCCTCGCGGTCCAGCCGGACCGGCTCACTGAACACCGGCCAGGTGGTGATCGGGTCGCCGACCCGCAGCGCCTCCGCCTCGGCCGGGGTCAGAATGCCCGGATCCCAGGTCGTGAGCGTCTGGATGTAGCGCAGCACCGGGGCGACCTCCAGCTCGGTCACCCCCGGCGTGGCACCCAGCTCGTGCAGGAACAGCTGGGCCTGGCGCCCCTCCGGACACCACATGTCGGCGAGGCACTGCGCTCGCCCGGAGACCACATAGGCCGTCACCGTCTCGGGACGCCGGGCGATCGTCGCTCCGGTCGCCCACACGACCGCGGGCGCGCAGGACAGGGTGACCACGAACGGGTCGCCTCGGCCGGTCCGATGCGGGTCGGCCAAGGCGTGGATGCCGACCGCGCCCGACTCGAGGAGCGCCGTACCCCGGCGGGTGACGGTGCGGTCGGGGACGTCGAGCGCGGCTGCGATCTTCCGCCACGGCGCGCGCCCGTCGATCATCAGGGCCGCGACGATGCGGCGGTCGAGCTCGGACGTCGCGGACGGCATCATTCGCCAAGCCTATGGCGAGATCCTCCATATCGACAGACTGCCTTGCCCAAGAGTTGTGACGAGCCGCACAGTTCAGGCGAATCCCTGGAATGGAATCGATCTGGAGGTCGCCCCATGAACGACATCATCCGCCGGACCGCACGCGAGGTGGTCGACCTGCTCCGCCGGGGCGAGGTGTCGACGCTCGAGCTGGTCAAGGAGCTCGAGGAGCATGTCGCCGACGCCGACGCCGAGGTGAACGCGCTGCCGATCCGGTTCTTCGACCAGGCCCGCACGCAGGCCGAGGCGCTGATGCGGGACTGCCCCGATCCCGCCGATCGCGGCCTGCTCGCCGGCCTGCCGGTGGCCGTCAAGGACTACAACGACGTCGCGGGCCAACGGACCACCTTCGGCTCGCCGATCTTCGCCGACACGGTGGCCGACACCTCGGACGCCATGGTCCGGGTCCTCGAGCAGAACGGGGCCATCGCCTACGCCAAGTCCAACGTGCCTGAGTTCGCCGGCGGCCACACCTACAACCCGGTCTTCGGCGCCAGCCGGAACCCCTGGGACCTGGGGCGTTCGGTCGGGGGCTCCTCCGGTGGCGCAGCCGCCTGCCTCGCCGCCGGATCGGCCTGGCTGGCCACCGGTAACGACCTCGGCGGCTCACTGCGCACGCCCGCCGGCTTCAACGGCATCGTCGGCGTGCGGCCGACCGCCGGCCGCGTGCCACGCCGCACGCCCGCCGTCCCGTTCGACACGCTGTGGGTCGAGGGGCCGATGGCGCGCAATGTCGCCGACGCGGCCCTGATGCTCGATGCCATGGTCGGCCACGACGACCACGACCCGCTGACGCGGCGGGAGCGGCCTGCGTCGTTCCTCGCCTCCCTCGACGAGTACGACGCGCCGGCCCGGGTCGCCTACTCGCCCGACCTCGGCGTCCTGCCCGTCGACCGCACCGTACGACGGGTCACCCGCGACGCGCTGGCCCACTTCACCGCCCTGGGTGCCGACGTCGTCGACGCCGAACCCGACTTCGGCGGCGCCTACGAGGCCTTCCAGATCCTGCGCGCCCACCTGATCGCCACCATGCACGCCAGCACGCTCGAACGGCACCGCGACCTCATCAAGCCCGACATCGTGTGGAACATCGAGAAGGGGCTGGCGCAGACCACCGCCGACGTGCAGTGGGCCGAGCGCGCCCGTGGGGCGCTCATCCATCGGGTCATGGACTTCTTCGACGACCACGACGTGCTGGTGGTGCCGAGCGCGCCGTTGCCGCCGTTCCCCGTCGAGTGGACCGCGCCCGAGGAGATCGACGGCGTGGCGCTCACGACCTATATCGACTGGATCGCGATCACCTTCTGCATCTCCCTCACCGGCTGCCCGGTGGTCGCGCTGCCCGCCGGGCTGGACGACGACGGCCTGCCGATCGGCGTCCAGCTCGTCGGTCGCCCGGGATCCGAGGCCCGGCTGCTCTCCTACGCCCAGCGCTTCGAGCAGGGCGTCGGCCTCGCCGCCCGGCTGCCGATCGTCCCCCGCCGTGCCGACGGAGCGGCCCGATGAGCCGGCGGGCGGCGACCGACGCCCGTGCCGTCACGGAGCAGGGCGGCGCCGGCCGTCAGGCTCGCGACGGCTTCTGGGCCCGGCTGGCGCTGCGCTTCGCGGACTTCGTCGAGAAGTGGTTCCCCGACGCCTTCGTGTTCGCCCTGGTCGCGGTCGCCGTGGCGGCCGTCGCCGCGCTGATCATGGGCGCGCCGGCCACCGCCGTCGCGGACTCCTTCAGCGCAGGCTTCTGGGACCTCATCCCCTTCACCATGCAGATGGCCCTGGTCGTCGTGACCGGGTACGTCGTGGCGACCTCGCCGCCCGCGAGCCGGGTGATCACGCGACTGGCCGCCCTGCCCCGGACCGGCCGGACAGCGGTCTCCTTCATCGCGACGATCAGCCTGGCGACGTCGCTGGTCAACTGGGGCTTCGGCCTGGTCTTCGCCGGACTGCTCGCCAAGGCGGTGGCCCGGCGCGAGGACATCACGGTCGACTACCGGGCCGCCGGCGCGGCGGCGTACCTCGGCATCGGCGGCATCTGGGCGCTCGGCATCAGCTCCTCGGCCGCCCAGCTCCAGGCCAACCCGACCAGCCTCACGCCCGAGCTGCTCTCGATCACCGGGGTGATCCCGTTCCGGGAGACGATCTTCCTGTGGCAGTCGCTGGTCCTGGCGGCGATCATCCTGGTCGTCAGCGTCACCATCGCCTTCCTCTCGGCACCCGGCGAACGCCATGCCGTCACCGCGCGAGAGCTCGGCGTCGACCTCACCGAGAAGACCGCCACGCGGCGCCGGCGCGAGCGGCCCGGTGACTGGCTGGAGTTCAGCCCGCTGCTGACGATCGTCGTGGCGCTGCTGGTCGCCGGCTGGCTGCTCCGCGAGTTCGCGAACGGCGACCCGATCGTCGTCATCTCCAACCTCAACACCTACAACCTGCTGTTCCTGGCCCTGGGCATGCTGCTCCACTGGCGCCCGCGCAGCTTCCTCGACGCCGTCTCCAACGCGGTGCCCGCGACGTCCGGGATCCTCATCCAGTTCCCGTTCTACGCCGGCATCGCCGCGATCCTCACCCGGGCGCAGTCGGGCGACGGCCACACCTTGGCGCACCTGATCTCGGAGGGGTTCGTCAACCTCTCCACCCCGGGCACCTTCGCCCTCGTCATCGGGATCTACTCGGCGACGCTCGGGTTCTTCATCCCGTCCGGAGGTGGCAAGTGGATCATCGAGGCGCCGTACGTGATGGACGCGTCGAACGCGATGCACTCGCACCTGGGCTGGACGGTGCAGATCTACAACGCCGCCGAGGCACTGCCCAACCTGGTCAACCCGTTCTGGATGCTGCCGCTCCTCGGCATCCTCGGGCTCCGGGCACGGCACCTCGTCGGGTTCACCTTCGTCCAGTTCCTGGTGCACCTTCCGCTGGTGCTCGGACTGCTGTGGCTCTTCGCCGGGACGCTCGACTACCACCCGCCGGTCCATCCCTGAGCCGGCTTTCCGGAGCAGGGGTCAGGCCTCCACCGTCTCGGCGTCGACGACCTCCACCGCCGCGAGCTCCGGGTGGTGGAGGTCGAACGCCGGCGACTCCGACCGGATCCGCGGGATGGTGTCGAAGTTGTGGCGTGGCGGCGGGCAGCTCGTGGCCCACTCCAGCGAGCGGCCCCAGCCCCACGGGTCGTCGACTCTGACCCGCGGCCCCCGGCGCGAGACGTAGATGTTGTAGAAGAACGGCAGCATCGACGAGGCGAGGATGAAGGCGCCGATCGTGGAGATCTGGTTGGCCGCCTCGAAGCCGTCGCCGGGCAGGTAGTCGGCGTAGCGACGCGGCATGCCCTCGATGCCCAGCCAGTGCTGGATCAAGAAGGTGGTGTGGAAGCCGATGAACAGCAGCCAGAAGTGGATCTTGCCGAGCCGCTCGTCGAGCATCCGGCCGGTCAGCTTGGGCCACCAGAAGTAGAAGCCGGCGAACATCGCGAACACGACCGTGCCGAACACCGTGTAGTGGAAGTGGGCCACCACGAAGTAGGAGTCGGAGACGTGGAAGTCGAGCGGCGGGCTGGCCAGGATGACGCCGGTCAGGCCGCCGAACAGGAAGGTCGTGAGGAACCCGATCGACCAGAGCATGGGGGTGTCCATGCTCACCGAGCCGCCCCACATCGTGCCTATCCAGTTGAAGAACTTCACGCCGGTCGGCACCGCGATCAGGAAGGTCATGCCGGAGAAGAACGGCAGGTTCACGGCACCGGTGACGAACATGTGGTGCGCCCAGACCGCGATCGAGAGGATCGCGATGCCGAGGGTCGCGCCGACCAGGCCGATGTAGCCGAAGATCGGCTTGCGGCTGAAGACCGGGAGGATCTCGGAGATGATGCCGAAGAACGGCAGCGCGATGATGTAGACCTCGGGGTGCCCGAAGAACCAGAACAGGTGCTGCCACTGGATCGCCCCGCCGTGTGAGGTGTCGAAGACGTGGGCGCCGATCTGGCGGTCGGCCTCGAGCGAGAGCAGCGCGCCGCCGAGGATCGGGAAGGCGATCAGCACCAGGATCGCGGTGACGAGCACGTTCCAGGTGAAGATCGGCATCCGGAACATGGTCATGCCCGGGGCGCGCATCGAGATGATCGTGGTGATGAAGTTGACCGCGCCGAGGATGGTGCCGATGCCCGCCATCCACAGGCCCATGATCCACAGGTCGCCGCCCACGCCGGGGCTGTTGACCGAGTCGGACAGCGGCGAGTAGGCGAACCAGCCGAAGGACGCCGCGCCCTGCGGCGTGAGGAAGCCGGCCCCGGCGATGAGCCCGCCGAAGAGATACAGCCAGTAGCTGAACATGTTGAGTCGCGGGAACGCGACGTCCGGCGCCCCGATCTGCAGCGGCATGATCGCGTTGCCGAACGCGAAGAACAGCGGCGTCGCGAACAGCAGCAGCATGATCGTCCCGTGCATCGTGAAGAGCTGGTTGTAGAGCTCCTCGTTGACGATCTGACTGCCCGGATAGGCCAGCTCGGCGCGCATGATCAGCGCCATGATCCCCGCGGCGACGAACCACGCCATCGCGGTGATGAAGTAGAGATTCCCGATCACCTTGTGGTCGGTCGTCGTCATGATCCTGACGAGCTGTCTCCCCAGCGGCTTGCGCGCCGTGGTCGCGGTGCTGCGTTCAGCGGTGATGGCCATGTGCGTCTCCACGAAACGATCGGGATGTCGCCGGTCCGGCCCTTCAGGGTACCCCGGCGGCGGGGGCTCACCCTCGTCCGAATTCGGGGTATCTCGGCTGCGATCGCGTACGCCGGGTACCGGACGCGGATGGCTGAGCAAGGTGGCGACCGACTCGTGGCGGACCTCGTCGTCGAGCGCCTGCGGGCCTGGGGCGTGCCCCGGGTCTTCGGGTACTCCGGCGACGGCATCAACGGCCTGATGGGAGCGCTGCGGCGCGCCGGCGGCGACCCCGCCTTCGTTCAGGCGCGCCACGAGGAGAACGCCGCGCTGATGGCGACCGGCCACGCCAAGTACACCGGCGGCGTCGGGGTGGTCGTCACCACCCAGGGCCCGGGCGCCGTCCACACCCTCAACGGGCTGTACGACGCCAAGCTCGACCACCAGCCGGTCGTCGCGATCGTCGGGCAGCAGCCGACGACCGCGCTCGGGTCGGAGTACCAGCAGGAGATCGACCTGACCACGCTGTTCAAGGACGTCGCCGCGCAGTACGTCCAGGCGGTGCTGGCGCCCGAGCAGGCCGGGATGGTCCTCGACCGGGCGTTCCGCACCGCCCTGGCCACCCGCTCGCCGTGCGTCGTCGTCCTCCCCCACGACGTGCAGGTCGAGCCGGCACCCGCGGTGCCGCCGCACGAGCACGGCGTCGTCCCGACGGCGCCGCAGTGGCGCCCGCCGCGCGTCGTCCCCGCGGACGACGACCTCGCCGAGGCGGCCGCCGTCCTCGACGCGGGCGAGCGGGTCGCCGTCCTCGTCGGCCAGGGCGCGCGAGACGCCGGCGACCTGGTGCGGTCGGTGGCCGAGCGGCTCGGCGCCGGCGTGGCCACCAGCCTGCTCGGCAAGCCGTGGTGGGACGAGACGCTGCCGTTCAGCTGCGGCGTGATGGGCCATCTCGGCACCACCGCGTCCGCATGGCTGATGGAGCACTGCGACACGCTGCTGATGATCGGCACCAACGACCCCTGGACCGAGTTCTACCCCGCCCCCGGCCAGGCGCGAGCGGTGCAGATCGACCTCGACGGGCGGCATCTCGGCAACCGCTACCCGGTGGAGGTCGGCCTCGTCGGCGACGCCGCGGAGACCCTCACGGCCCTGCTGCCGATGCTCGGCGAGAGGTCCGACCGGAGCTGGCGCACCCAGGTCGTCGGCCAGGTCGAGCGGTGGCGCCGCATCGCCGAGGAGCGCGCCGACGCCGCGGCCGCGCCCCTCAACCCCGAGTACGTCGTCCGCGCCCTCGCGCCGCGGCTGCCGGCCGACGCGCAGGTCAGCGTCGACGTCGGCTCGGTCGTCTACTGGTACGCCCGCCACCTGACCCTCCCGCCCGGCGTGCCGGCCCACCTCTCCTCGACGCTCGCCTCGATGGGCTCCGGCCTGCCCTACGCCCTCGCCGCCAAGCTCGCCGCCCCCGACCGGCCCGTGGTGACGCTGGTCGGCGACGGCGCGATGCAGATGAACGGGATCGCCGAGCTGGTGACCGTGGCGTCCCGCTGGCGGGACTGGGCCGACCCGCGCCTCGTCGTGCTGGTGCTCCACAACGGCGACCTGGCCGAGGTGACGTGGGAGCAGCGCGAGACCGAGGGCGACCCGCGCTACGACGTCAGCCAGTCGCTGCCCGACTTCCCCTATGCCGGGTACGCCGACCTGCTCGGCCTCACCGGGATCCGCGTCGAGGCCGGCGACGACGTCGGCGCCGCATGGGACCGGGCGCTCGCCGCCGACCGGCCCGTCGTCCTGGAGGCGGTGGTCGACCCCGACGTGCCGCTGCTGCCGCCGTTCCCGGTGGGCGAGGCCAAGCTCGACAGCTTCCACCGCGCCCTCGACCAGGAGGACGACGGCGCGCGGGCCCGCGCCCTCCTGGACCGGCAGGCGGCGCAGGAGTCAGGCTGACCCGGGCGGCCGACCGTCGTCGGCGTCCGGCCCCGCCGCAGCTGCGGGAACGACGGCGACGACCTCGATCTCGACGAGCAGGTCCGGTCCGGCAAGAGCCGTGACGCCGACGTGGGTGCGCGCCGGACGGTGGTCGCCGAAGTACTCACGGTAGGCGCGGTTGACGTCGCCCTGACGGGTCATGTCGGTGTTGTAGACGACCACCTTGACGACGTCCTCCCGCGTGCAGCCGGCGGCCCGCAGGACGTGGTCGACGTTGCTCAGGCAGGCCCGCGCCTGCTCCAGCATCCCCACGGCCGCGGCAGGCGCCGGGTCGCGCTCGGCGAGGTCGGGGTAGGTCTGGCCCGACGAGTGGAGGAAGGGCTCCTGGGCGATGACGCCTCCCGCGAACGGCGGCCGCGTGTACCCGGTCGCCGCGACGAGCGAGGGCGGCCAGTCGGCATCGACGTCGGGCCCGAGGATCCGGATGCGAGGCCGGTCGCCGACCGGCGCGTCCGGCGCGGGCATCAGGCGTGTCCTCCCGTCGGCTCGAGGGGCGCGGACCTCTCGGCGACGCCCGGCCGACTCGTCCGGCTGGTGCGGACGAGGGCGCCGTAGATCAGCGCGCCCGCCAGGATCCCGACGGGATAGGCGAGGTCGGCGCCGTCGAGGAGGTGCCGGGAGATGCTGCCGCACAGCACCGCGAGGGGCGAGCCGGAGTCGGCGAGCTGAGCGCCGGCCGTCGTACTGGAGAACGGCAGCGCGACCAGGTAGCCGAGGACGAGAGCCAGCGCTCCCGCCCGGGAGCGGCTCCGCCACGCGGAGACGGACGCGTCGGTCGGCGCCGGCGCGGACCGGCGGCGCAGCCACACCACGCCCCACACCCCGACGAACGGCCCGACCCAGTAGGTCGACATCAGCAGCACGTTGGAGAAGGTGTCGGTCAGCTCGCCGCTCACCAGGTAGATGGTCAGGGCGAAGGCGAAGAGCGCGACACCGGCGGTGACGAGCGGGCGGGGCAGCGTGATGCCCACGCCCATCAGCTGCAGGCCGGCCGAGTACTGCGCCACGGCGGCGTTGGCGGCGACCCCGACGAACATCGCGACCATGACCAGTGCGCCTCCGACGCTGCCGCCCATGAGGTCGTAGAGCGCGGCCATGGCGTCGCTGCCGTCGAGGTAGCGGGCGGCGGCCAGGCCCAGCGACTCCATCCAGACGCAGGCCAGGGTGATGCCCAGATAGGTCGCCCAGAACAGACCCGTGGACGACGTCGTCGCCGGCAGGTAGCGGCTGTAGTCCGGGGCGTTGTGCGCCCAGCCGAAGGCGAAGCCGAACGTGATCGCGGTCAGGAGGAGGAAGGATCCCCAGGTCCCTCCGGTGCCGGCGATCGCACCGGGGTCGATGCCCTTGGCGACGACGACGACCGAGACCGTCAGGAATCCGCAGGCGCCGAGGATCGCGCTCCACCGCTCGAACCGGTGCAGCATCTCGTAGCCGAGGACACTCACCGCCGCCTCGACCAGGAAGACCAGCAGGATGCCCGCGCCCTGGGGAAGCCCGAACGCGGCGCGCAGGGCCTGCCCGCCGAAGACCGCCCCGAGGGCGATGAAGGAGACGCTGGTCAGCGCGGCGAGGAGGCCGACCAGCCAGGTGGAGCCCCCGAACAGGCCCCGGGCCTGGCCGAGCGTCGGGGTGCCGGTGCGCGGGCCGGACAGGCACAGCGCGGCCGGGCCGAGTGCGCCGAGAAGGTTGCCGAGGACGATGGCCGCCAGGGAGGCGCCGAAGCCGAGCCCGAACTGGGGGCCGAGGACGCCGAGGAACACGGCGGAGGGGACGAGCTGCGCGGCGAACCACAGCACGCCCACCTGGCGAGCGGTGCCGTGCCGGTCGTGGTGCGCGATCGGCTCGAGGCCGGCCCATTCGATCGCGTCCCTGCCGCGGTCGCGGATCGGGTTGTCAGAGAGGTTCATTTCTTCGGACTCGATTCATCTCATTGGTGCTCGGGACGTGCGGGTGGACGGGTCCGAGATCGAGAAGCCGCCGTCCGGACCGAGGACCGCACAGGTGGGCGGTCCCGGTCATCGGCGCGGGAGGGTGCGCGCTCTGCGGTCAGCGCCGGCCGCGGAAGCTGTCGAGGATCTCGCTGCCGGTCATGACGGCGACGTCGTCGTGGGCCTTGATGTGGGCCAGCGCCTCGTCGAAGTACCTCAGGCGATGCGGGACGCCCATGATGTAGGGGTGGACGACGAGCGCCATCACCCTGGTGGCGTCCTCGGAGTCGAGGTAGAGCTGGTCGAACTGGTCGATCGCGCGCTGCCGGTACTCGCTCGCCTGGTGGTGCTGGATGAGCATCATCGCGACGTCATTGCACTCCTGCGTGTAGGGAATGCTCACGATCGGCTCGCCCTTGGTCCGCAGCACGACCGGCTGGTCGTCGAGGACCCAGTCGCAGACGTAGTCGAAGCCGGCGGCGGCGAGGAGGTCCGGGGTGTCCCAGGTCTCGGTGAGGCCCGGCCCCAGCCAACCCCGGGGCGCGGTGCCCGTCGCCAGCCGGATCGCCTCGACCGTCCGGTCGATGTCGACGGCCTCGTCGGGGACCTTCTGCATGTTCTTCTGGCCGAAGCCGTGCCCGATGAACTCCCAACCGCGGTCGAGGGCGGCCCGGGTGATCTCGGGGTAGGTCGTCACCGCCTGGCCGTTGATCGCCAGCGCCGCGGTGATGCCGTGCTTGTCGAGCACCTTCAGCATCCGCCAGAACGCCACCCGGTTGCCGTACTCGTGCCAGCACCAGTTGGGGATGTCGGGTGTCGGCACACCGCCCGCCGGGGGCGTGAGGACGGTGCGCGGCATCGGCTCCGTCTCCGACCACTCCTCGACGTTGACGATCACCCACACCGCCATCCGCTTGCCGTCCGGCAGGGTCCAGGCGGGTCGCTGGGTGATCGGCGAGTAGTCGATCCGCTCGGTCGGCCTCATCGGCGGGCTCCCTCGGTGATGGTGGTGGAGAGTCCGGCCAGGCCGTCGATCTCGACGTCGATCACGTCGCCCGGCTCGACGGTCCCCACGCCCGCCGGCGTACCGGTGTAGACGAGGTCGCCGGGCTCCAGGCGGTACTGCCGTGAGAGCTGCACGAGGACCTCGGGGACGTTCCAGATCATCAGGTCGGTCGAGGTCTGCTGCCGGACGTCGCCGTTGACCAGGAGCCGCAGCCGGGCGCTGCGGGGGTGCCCGGCGTCCGCGACCTTGGTGATGTCGCCGCAGGGCGCGGAGTGGTCGAACGACTTCCCGGCCTCCCAGGGGCGCATCTGCTCCCGGCACTCGCGCTGTCGGTCGCGCCGGGTCATGTCGATGCCGGCGGCGTAGCCGAAGACCGCGTCGAGGGCGTCGAGCGTCGACGCCTCGCTGAGCGGCTTGCCCAGCGCGACGACGAGCTCGCCCTCGAACTCCAGCGCCTCGGTCGCGGGCGGGTAGGGCACCTCGCCCTGGTCGGGTACGACGGCGTCCGTCGGCTTCTGGAAGAAGAACGGGTCGTCGCGCTCGTCGCCCTCCTTCATCTCCCGGATGTGGTCGACGTAGTTGCGTCCGACGCAGTAGATGCGCCGTACGTAGAAGGGGTCGTCGTCGCCGATGACCCGGAGCTGGGCGGCGTTGGACTGGGGGCCGGTCATGGGGGTGGTCCTTTCGGTCGGATCTGCAGTGGTGTCGTGGGGCGGGCAGGGTCGGGGCGCGCCGCACGTGTCTAGGTCACGGTCGTCGGCCAGACGCCGTCCTCCTGGGCACGCCGGATCAGCCGGTCGCGCCGGCGTGCTCCCTCGTCGACGGCGTGGCGCGCGGACTCCTGCACCAGGCGGCCGTCGCTCTTGAGCACGCGACCGTCGGCGATCACCGTGTCGACGTCGCGGGTGTGGCCGTTGAACACGATCCCTTCGATCGGCTCGCCGGCGGGGAGCCGGTTGACGCTCGGGCCGAGCAGGACGAGGTCGGCCTTGCGGCCCACCGCGAGCGATCCGGCGACCCGGTCGAGCCCGAGGTCGGCCGCCGCCACCGTGGTGGCCATCGCGAGGGCCTGCTCCGCCGTCACCGATCCGGCGCCGGCGCGGGCGGCCTCGACCGAGAGCACGGTCCGCATCTGCCCGACGGGGTCCGCCGCCGTCGGCATCGCCAGCGTGTCGACGGACAGCGAGACCGGGACGCCGGCGCGCAGGAAGTCGGCGATCGGCGGGAAGCCCATCGTCTGCATCTCGGTCACCGGGCTGACGGACACGCGGGTGCCGGTCCGCGCCAGCGCCGCGACGTCGTCCTCGCTCGCGTGCACGGCGTGCACGATCTGGACGTCGGGACCGAGGAGACCCTCGTCCTCGAGGAGGGTGAGGTTGCACGACGCGCAGCCGGGCTCGCGCATGCAGCGGTCGCAGTGCATCGTGATCGGGAGCCCGAGCTCGCGGGCCGCGGCCCATTCCCGCCGGAAGACGGCGGGCGGGCTGCGATGGGGCCCGCGGAGCGCCACGCCGAACGAGATGCGCTCGTCGCGTCGCTCGGGCGACCAGCGCACGATCATGTCCCGCAGTCCGTCGAGGTCCATCAGCTCCTCGGCCGGCAGCGAGTCGCGCGGCCCGAAGGAGAACCGGCCCCGCAGACCCGAGTCCAGATGGGCCTGGAGGTTCGCGTCGACGTCCTCGCCACCGCGGACGTTGTGGTCCCAGTTGTGGACGGCGGTGTAGCCGCTCAGCACGGCCTCGGCGAGCGCGAAGCGCGCCGACCAGTAGAAGTCGTCGGTCTCCAGGTACGGCGCGAACGCCCGCTTCACGCTGAAGTAGTCGCACCCCGGCGTGGAGTGCACGGTGCCGCGCATCAGCGAGTTCCAGAGGTGCCAGTGCGTGTCGACGAAGCCCGGGACGACGACCCAACCGGCGGCGTCGAGGGCCCGGGTGCCGCGCGGCACGACGAGATCCTTGCCGATCCCCTTGATGACGCCGTCGCCGACGTGGACGTCCACCGCGGTGAGGGTGCCGAGCTCGGCGGTCATGGTGACCACGTCGGCGCGGCGGATGACCAGCTCCTCGCGATCGGGCAGGTCGTGGGTGTTCTGCATGACGGGTGGACCCCTTAGTTGGCTCGGAGGAGGAGGGTGACGCTGATGGTGATGCCGAAGGCGACGACGAGGAGGCGCAGCACGTCGGGGTTGAGCCGGCGGGCGCACCGAGCTCCCGCCACGCCGCCCACCAGCGAGCTCACGGACAGGATGAGGGCGGCCGGCCAGGCGATGTCGGCGAAGGCCGCGAACCATGCCGTCGACACGGCGCCGACGGCCAGCGACAGCACCGCCTTGAGCGCGTTGAGCCGGTGGGTGTCCTCCGCCCGGAAGAGCCCGAGCGCCGCCAGCATCAAGATGCCCAGGCCGGCCGCGAAGTAGCCGCCGTACACTCCGACGACGAGCTGCGCGGCGATCGCGGCCCGTCCCGGCCCGGCCGACTCCCGGCCCGCCGGGCCCAGCCGCCGTACCAGCGCCGGCTGGACGGCGAGCAGCAGGGCCGCGGCCAGCACCAGCCAGGGCGACAGGCTGCGGAACAGCGACGCGGGCGTGACGAGAAGCAGCGCCGAACCCGCCACCGCGCCGACGACGGACGCCACGGTCATCACCAGCGCCGTCCGCCTCTGCCCGCGCAGCTCGTCGCGGTAGCCGAGGCAGCCGCCGAAGTAGCCCGGGACGGTCGCCGCCGTGTTGGTCACGTTCGCCGTCACCGGCGCCATGCCGGTTGCCAGCAGGGCCGGGAACGAGATCAGCGAGCCGCCGCCCGCCACCGCGTTCACCGCCCCGGCCGCGCCGCCTGCGGTGACCAGCAGGAGCAGCTCGCTCGCCTGCGTCGTGAAGTGCACACCCCAACAATGCATGCATTGCATGCAAACGTCAACGGTTCTGCATGCTCTGCATGCATTGGGTACCTTGGGCAGGTGACCGAGACGCAGAAGGCACGCCCCGCCAGCGCCGCGACCGTGTACGCCGTGCTGCGCAGCCGGTTCAGCGACGCCCACTACGCCGCCGGCGACAAGCTCACCGAGCAGGCGATCGCCGCGGAGCTCAACGTTTCCCGCACCCCCGTCCGGGAGGCGATCGGCCGGCTGCTCGCCGACGGCCTGGTCACCCCCGCCGCCCGCGGCGTCGTCGTCGCCGCGCTCGACGCCAAGGAGAGCCGCGACCTCTTCGCGGTGCGCGGCGCACTCGAAGGACTCGCCGCCGCGACCGCGGCGGAGCGTCAGCGGGCCGGCCTGCTGGCGCCCGTCGTCCTCGTCCAGCTGCGCGACGCCTCCGACGCGGTGCGCGCCGCGGCCGCCCAGGGCAGGCGGCGCGATGCGGCACGCGCCAACTCACACCTGCACATGGAGATCGCCCGGGCCGCCGACAACCAGCTCCTCCTCGAGGCGCTGACCCGGGTCTGGGACCGGATCGCCGTCGCCACCGTCACCCACCTCGACGACGACGCCTGGCTGGCCCAGATCGCAGAACAGCACGACGAGGTCGTCGATGCCATCGACGCGGGGGACGCCGATGCCGCCCGCGCGGCGATGACGCGCCACATCGCCGACGCGGCGAACACCCACCGCTGAGCACCTGCCGAGCGGACCCGGGCCGCCAGGCGGCGCGAGAACGACGAAGGCCCCGGTGGAATCCACCAGGGGCCTTCGCTTCTGTGAGCGTTTCAGATCTGCAGGTCAGCGGCCGGGTTCTGATGTGGCTCCTGCGGTTCACTGTTCGGGGCTCCTGCGATTCATTTGTGCTGGTCAGCGCCGGTTTTGCTCGTCCGGTGGCTTAGCTGGGTGGACGTGTGGTGGGCGTTTGAGGGTGGGGTGGCCGGTTTGATGTTTTGGGCGTTTCGGCTGGGAGATTGAAGCGCCCCAGGTTTGATGCCGCATCCTTTTGAGTCCGAGAGGATGGCAGCATGCCGAAGAAGATCGATCCCGCGGTCAAGGAGCGGTGCGTGCGGCAGGTGCTGGAGCACTTGCCGGAGTACCCGTCGCTGACCGCGGCCGCCGAGTCCGTCGCTCGTCGCGAGGGTCTTGGCAAGGAGAC
>NZ_BAABAC010000030.1:0-29257 GCF_039537225.1 Nocardioides ginsengisoli | reverse complement strand
CCGGCGCGGGCGCCGGGGCCAGCTCGGCCTCGATCTCGGCGCGCGCATGGGCCAGGACCTCGGCCGGGCGGCGCGGGACGTCGGCCGGCTGGTCGATGTTCGGGATCGGCTCCTCGAGCAGCGGCGGCTCGACGTACTCGGTCGTGGCCCGGGCCTCGCGCTTCGGCCCCGCGGCGGCGCCGGGCTTGCGGCGCAGCCGGGCCAGGCCCTTGGGGGCCACGACCGGCGTCGGCTCGGCGAATCCGGCGTCGACGGCGGCCGCGATCACGCGCTGGCCGGCCTCCTCGGCGGTGCTGCGCTGGTCGGGCAGCTCGTGCCGCGCCTCGGCGACCGGCTCGGCCTCGACTTCCGGCTCGACCTCGGCTTCGACCTCGGGCTCATTCTCGGGCTCAGTCTCGGGCGCTGCGGCCGCGGGCTCCTCGGGCGCACGGATGCCGAGCGTGTCGCCGAACGGCCGGCTGGTGGCGCGGGTGATCACCGACGTCCAGTCCTCGGGGGTGACCTCGTCGGTCTCGATCTCCGGCTGAGCCTCGGCAGCGTCGGCAGCGTCGGAATCGTCGGCGGGCGTCTCGACCCGCATCCGCTCCATCCGGTCGGTGAGCGTTCCGCGCAGCGTCGGGTCCTCGCTCGCCGGCGGCGCGGCCTCGAACTCCTCCGGGTCGATGGTCGCCAGCGGGCGACCGAGTGAGCGGTCGATGACGTCGGACCAGCGGTCGGCGTCGGCCTCGGCGAGCGGCTCGGTCTCCGGCGAGAGCGAGGTGTTGCTGCGGCGCAGCAGCTCGGCGACCTCGTCGGCGTCCAGGTCGCCGACGATGGGCAGGTCGTCGTCCTTGCGCCCCCAGAGACGTCCTCTCCGCCCCCGACCGCGCCCCGGGCGCGCGTCAGCCAGCTCGGAGCCCTCGTGCTCCGGCTCGCCGTCGGTGACAGAGCTCATGGAAGGTAAATCTACTCAGCGGTCTCGGGGTTACGGCCGAAGTTCGGCGATTCCGAACGGCGGTACTGGACGTGGGTGTCCGCCGGAGCATGGCCGAAGCCGAGTCCCTCGTACAGCCGCCGCGCCGGGGTGTTGTCGGACTCGACGTAGAGCAGCACCTCCTCGACGCCGCGCGAGGCCAGGTGCTGGAGTCCGGCGACGGTGAGGACCCGGCCGAGGCCGCGGCCCTGCGCGGTGGGCGAGATCCCGACCACGTAGACCTCGCCGGTGGCGGCGTCGTGCTGCTTGGTCCAGTGGAAGCCGAGCAGCTCGCCGTCGTCGTCGACGGCGAGCAGCAGTCCCGCCGGGTCGAACCACGGCTCGGCCATCCGCTCGGCCAGGCCGGCCTCGTCGAGCGAGCCCTGCTCGGGGTGGTGGGCGAAGGCGGCGGCGTTGACCTCGAGCAGCGCGGCGGCGTCGTTGGCGCCGTAGTCGCGGATGCGGACGCCGTCGGGCAGCTCCATCCCCGGCAGCGGTACGGCGGTCGGCCGGCGCATCACCCACAGCTCCCGCGTGCGGGCGAACCCCCAGCGTGCGGCGAGCGCCGCCGCGGCGGGGTGGTCGCCGTGCGACCAGGCGCTCAACGGCCCCGGCTCGGTGATCGCCGCGCTGCCGAGTGTGCTGCCCAGGCCGGCGCCCCGTGCGGAGGGCGCGACCGCGAGGTCGAGCTCCTCGCCGCGGCGCAGCGCGAAGCCGTCGTCGGCGACCCAGGCGCCGATCATGCCGAGACCGTCGTGCTTGAGGCGCAGCGTGGCCGCCTCGTCGAGCGGATCGGTCCCGTCGGTCTCGCGGCAGGCCGCGCGGACCCGGTCGATGGCGTCGAGCGCCGCTGGACCGGTGAGCTGGGAGAGTTCCGCGTTCACGCCACCGACGTTATCCCGACGGGGTCACGGCGCCGGCGCCCGGCTGGGCCAGGTGCGACTGGGTGCGCGTCCACTCCTGGATCTGCGCGGCGAGCGCCCGGCCGACCAGGTCGTGGGCCTCGGGGGAGAAGTGGAAGCCGTCGGGGACGGCGTCGTCGCGGACCGGGTAGGCCGCCGAGACGATCGCGTTGGTGGGGAACAGCTGCACCTCGGCGTCGCCGCGCGCGGCCACGCCGTCGGCGAGCAGGCCGTTGAGCAGGTCGACCCGCGCGGGCATGCCGGGGAACAGCTGGACGCCGTAGGTGCCGGGCTGCGGGGTCTCCATCAAGATCACCAGCGGGCTCTGGATCTCGCGCACCCGGTCGGTGGCGCGGGCGATGTCGGCCGCGGCGTTGACGACCCGGCGGCGTCCGAGGCTCGCCGGCAGCCGCCGGTCGAGCGCGGTCTGCAGCTTGACCAGGGTGCGCCACAGCGGGCGCACCACCTTCTTGCGGTAGAAGGTCGCGGCCGGTCGCGGCAGCCAGGTGAAGGCGTTGGCGTGGCGCTCGAGCCAGTTCGGCCAGACCAGGTGCAGCGTCTCGTAGTGGCCGACCATGTAGATCACGACGTCGGGCGAGAAGCCGACCACGTCGCGCTCCCACTCGCGCACGACCTTCGACGTGGGCATGCCGCCGACCGTTACCAGGCGTACGTCGGCCGGCTGGCCGGACGCGAGCAGCTCGCGCTCGATCACGCGCGCGAAGCCCAGGTGGCTGCGCGGCCCGCTCATCGGGCTGGTCCATCCCGCCGTCGATGCGCCGCGGATGAAGATCCGGGTGGGGAGCAGTCCGGTCTCGGTCACGGGACGGAACCCTAGGGGATGGTGGGCGCCTGGTTCGGGGAGTCCGCGAGATCCGCCTCGTCGGCCGCGCCCACAGCGGCATCGGCCGCCGCGGCCTCCGCCTTGGCCGGCAGCACGAAGCGGTAGCCGACGTTGCGGACGGTGCCGATCAGTGTCTCGTTCTCGGGGCCGAGCTTGGCGCGCAGCCGCCGGACGTGGACGTCGACGGTGCGGGTGCCGCCGAAGTAGTCGTAGCCCCACACCTCCTGCAGCAGCTGCTGGCGGCTGAACACCCGGCCCGGGTGCTGGGCGAGGAACTTGAGGAGCTCGAACTCCTTGAACGTCAGGTCGAGCGTGCGCCCGCCGACCTTCGCCGTATAGGCCGCGTCGTCGACCACGACCTCGCCGGAGCGGATCACGTGGGCGTCGGGGTCGGCGGCGTTGCGGGCGGCCAGCAGGCGGCCGATGGCGAGCTTGATCCGCGCCTCGAGCTCAGCCGGTCCGCAGGTGTGCAGGACGACGTCGTCCATGCCCCAGTCGTGCGCCACGACGGCGAGGCCGCCCTCGGTGACGATGAGCAGCACCGGGATCTCGGTGCCGGTGGTGCGGATCAGCCGGCACAGGTCGCGGGCGCCGGCGAGGTCCTGGCGGCCGTCGACGAGCAGCAGGTCGGCCTCGGGCGCGTCGAGCAGCGCGCTGCCCTCGGCCGGGAGGATCTTGACCTGGTGTCCGAGCAGGGCCAGCCCGGGGAGCACCTCGGCGGAGGGCTGCAAGGCGCTGGTCAGCAGAAGGAGAGTGCGCATGGTGCTGGCCTCCTCACCGGCCCGCTGACGAGAGCAGCGGCCGAGTCGAGACCGAAACGCAACGCTGGGTCCCGGCCAGTTTCCTGAGTAGTGGACGATACAGAAACGAGGTCGCAACGGGGAAGGGTCGTTCACGTGAATGAGACGCAGGTCATCCGGGTCCGCTACTGGGCCGCGGCACGGGCCGCCGCCGGTCAGGCGGAGGAGCAGGTGAGCGTCTCGGGGCCGATCTCGCTGGCCGACCTGCGGGCCGAGCTGGTCAGCCGCCACGCCGGCACCCGGCTCCCCGACGTGGTCAAGGTGTGCTCGGTGCTGATCGGGGAGCGCCCGGTGTCGTCCGAGGACCCGGCCGCGGTCGAGGTCCGGCCCGGCGACACGGTGGAGTTCCTGCCGCCATTCGCCGGAGGCTGAGATTCCGACGGTGCCGCGCCCCTATACTCCCCGCGTGCTCGCTCCCTCGAAGAAGCCGCCCGCTCCGGGCCGTTCGAGGCTCGACACCACCCTGGCGACGCTCGGGCTGACGTTCGTCGCCGTCGTCCTGGCGGCGGTCGCGAGCCAGGGCACGATCCCGCTCATCGTGGCGGGTGTCGCGGCGGTCTACGTGCTGCTGCTGGCGCTGATCGGTCGCGAGCGGACGGCGATCTTCACGCTGATGGGCGCCTTCGCGACGGCGCCGATGTACAAGGGCCTCGCGCCCTCGGCGAGCTCGCTGATCACGGCCACCGACGGCCTGGTCGCGCTCGGCGTCCTGCTGCTCCTGCCGTCGCTGTTCAACAAGCGGGTCCAGATGCCCGGCATCTTCGGGCTGGGCGTGGTGATCGTCTGGGTGATGTCGTGCATCGCCTCGGTGGCCTCCGCCGACCCGTCGAAGAGCGGCATGACGATGATCCTGTGGCTCGGCGTGATGGCCGGCCTGCCGACGATCATCGCGATGTGGGAGCCGAGCGACTTCGTGGTCGACCTGCTCTGCTGGTGCTACGTCTTCGGCCAGATGGTCAGCTTCGCCTACGCGATGTACTACGGACCCTCCGACCAGGGCCGGTACGGCGGTCTGGCGACCCACCCCAACTACTTCGCACAGGGCGGACTGATCGCCTTCTGCGTGCTGCTCTACCTCTTCTACCGCCACAAGATCACGTGGGTGCGCGTCGTCGCGGTCGGCGCGGGCGTCATCTGCGGCGCCTCGATCTACCTCAGCGGCAGCCGCGCCGCGATGATGGTCGCCGCGGTCATCATCTTGATGGTCCCGGTCGTCGAGCGCTCGGCGATCATGGGCTTCATCTACGCGATCTGCGGCGCGCTCTTCGTCATCGCGATCCCGATCCTGGTCGACATCAGCGGCGAGACGTCGTCCCTGGGCCGGCTCGTCGGCGGCAGCAACTCGAACTTCTCCGACCAGGCACGCGAGCTGGGGCAGCAGAGCGGCATCGAACGCTTCCTGTCGCATCCGTTCATCGGCACCGGTCTGATCGACCTCTTCGAGATCCACAACATGTACCTGGAGATCGCCGCGGCCATCGGCGTCTTCGGCCTGGTGGGCTACCTGCTCATCATTTTCGTATTCGCTCGGCCTTTGTTCAGTGACGTTCCGCATCGTCGGCTGTTGTATGTCGCGTGGGCCTTCATCGGGTTCGGCGCAACCGTGCCGGGCTTCTATGACCGCAGCATCTGGTTGCCTCTGGCACTGGGCGCGGTGGCAGTGATGGAGTACCGCCGCACAACACCCTGGTTCCTGTCGGGTCGCCCGGCAGGAGCGCCCCCCATGGCGCTCGCTCCCTCGGGCGCCGTCCCTGGAAAGGCAGATCGATGACGCTCGTGCGCAGTGGCGCCCACCTGGCCAAGCGGGTTCGCCAGACGCCCCAGCTGTTCCGCAACTTCCCGGAGGTGTTCTGGGACCTCGGCACGCACAAGACGCCCCTGCGCCGGTCCGAGATGACCTTCCGGATGCGCAACGGGTACGTCGTCTCGTGCCCCAACGTCAACGGCGCGCGCTTCCCGCTCTACGAGATCTTCGCCGACGACGCCTACTACCTGAAGGACCTGACCGCGGGCGTCGACGACGACGCCGCCGTCCTCGACGTGGGCGGCCAGATCGGCAGCTTCTCGCTCGCGCTGGCCGAGGTCCTGCCGAAGAGCCGGATCCACGTCTACGAGGCCTCGCCGGTCTCCGCGTCGTACATCCAGCGCAATGTCGACGCCAACCAGCTGGGCGCGACGATCACCGTCCACGGCGAGGCGATGGCCGGAGAGCCGGGCGAGTTCACCTTCGTCGACAGCGGCACCGCGAGCGGCCACAACGGCCTCACCGCGCCGGGCTGGATGAAGGACCAGGGCGCCACCGAGGTCACCGTCCCCGCCCAGTCGTTCGACCGCGCGGTCGCCGACATCGAGGCCGACGGCGGCTCGGTGCAGATCGTGAAGATGGACGTCGAGGGCGCCGAGTACGACATCGTGCTGCGCAGCTCGCCGGCGTCGTGGGCCACGGTCCGCAAGGTCGTCATGGAGTACCACCCGGTCGACGGGCACTCGCTCGACGAGCTGCTGGCGTTCTTCGCCGAGGTGGGCCTGCGGCCGGGGCGTCACGAGCCGGGCCTGCGCGCCGGGCTGGGCGTCATCTGGCTCTCGCGCTGATCCTCGGATGAGCCGTCTCCCTCCCCAGCTCCAGCCACTGTTCCCGGTGGTCAAGCGCGGGCACCGGATCGGTGCCCGCGTGGTCGGAGCGGCAGGTCGTCGTACCGTCGGACCGCGCCGCGGACTGCCCCGCACGGGCAGCGAGCGGTCGCGGGAGACGGCGCTCGCCGAGCCGGGCGCCGTCCGGCTGCACAGCGTCGGCGCGGCGTTCACGGTCGAGCGTCCGCAGCCGGTAGGGGAGCCTGCCGGCCACTGGTACTTCACCCGGCGCCGGCTCCAGCAGGTGCCGGAGCGCTTCGTCCTCGAGCTGACCGAGGGCCGGCTGCTCGGGCGGCACGCGGCGGTCGTGACCGCGGGTGGCGTCCTCGACCTCGAGACCAGCCACTACTTCGACATCGCCGGCTGGCGCGAGCACCCGGTGTTCTGGAACCCGCGCCCGCAGGAGCCGACCCGCATCGACGGGACGGTCGCCGTCCTGGCCGCCCGGGCGACGGGGCACAACTACTACCACTTCCTGATGGACGCGCTGCCGCGGCTGGCGATGCTCGACGACGCCTTCCCGGGAGTCGTCCCCGACCGCTGGGTCGTCGACACCCACACCCGCTACCAGCGCGAGCTGCTGGCGCTGGTGGGCCTCGACACCGACAAGATCGTCACGCCCGGGCCGGGCTTCTCGCTCCAGGCCCGGCGGCTGCTGGTGCCCTCGCTGCCCAACGTCAGCACCATCGTCTCGCCCGAGACGACGGCCTGGCTGCGCACCCGCCTGCCCGCACGCGCGAGCGCGGCCGACCTGCCGCGGCGGCTGTACGTCACCCGCGGTACGACGCCCCACACGCGCCGCATGGTGCAGGAGGACGCCGTCGTGGCGATGCTCCTGGCGCGCGGCTTCTCCGTGATCGACCCCGGGACCCTCAGCGTCCAGGAACAGATCGACCACTTCGCCGCGGCCGACGTCGTCGTCGCGCCGCACGGCGCCGCGCTGTCGAACCTGACCTTCGCGCCCGAGGGCGTGCGAGTGCTCGAGCTGTTCGCCCCGGGCTATGTCAACGGCGGCTACTGGTCGATCGTCGGGAATATCACCGACTCGCGCTACCGCTATCTCGTCGGCGACGGCGCGGCGCCCGCGCCCGGACGGCCGATGCGCGGGCTGATGCACGACATCGAGCTCAGCCCCGAGCGGGTGAGCGCGGCCCTCGACGAGCTGCTGGCCGACTGAGCCGCGTCGCACCCGGCAGAAATGTCCGCTTCACCGGCATTTCGGAGCAGATATGCCGGGTGGGACGGGGGAGCGGGAGGTCAGGCGACCTCGGTGTTGTCGCCGATGGCGGAGTGGCTCTCCTCCATGACCGCGACATTGCCGCGGCTGCCGCTGGCGTGGGCGATCATGTCCATCACCTCGGCGTAGGACATCGAGTCCTTGACCCGGGCGACGATGAGCACCGTGGCGAGCAGGATCGTGAAGTCGAGGCGGAAGCGGTAGCCGTCGATCACCGCGTGGCAGTAGGCGCCCTCGATGCGCAGCCGCTCGGAGTCGCTGAGCGCGTCGCGGCCGACCAGCTGGGCCGGGCCGGTGAGGCCGGCGGGAGCGAGGAAGCGGTCGCCGGCGTAGGGGTACTCCTCGAGCAGCGCGTTCATCACGTTGGTCGGGAGCGGGCGGTTGCCGACGATGCTCATCTTGCCGGTGACGACGTGGAAGAGCTGCGGGATCTCGGTGAGGCCGCAGCGCTCGAGGAAGCGGCCGGCCTTGGTGTAGAGCGGCGAGTCCGGCGCGATGTTGAGGAACCGGGTGTTCGTGACCGGGACGGTGTCGCGGTTGACCAGCTTGTCGGCGTTCTTGACCATCGTCCGGAACTTCACGACCTTGGTCGGCTCGCCGGAGTCGACCAGCCGGTTGGACCGGTAGAAGACCGGACGGCCCGCGGTCACCAGGATCAGCAGCGCGCCGGCGAGCACCGCCGGGAGCCAGACGACGGCAGCGAGGGTGACGACGACGACGTCGAACAGTCGCTTGAGGTGCATCCGTTACTCCCGTGAGTCGCTGCCGGTCGCACCGCCGCCATGTGCGCCCCCCAGCGCGTTGCGTTGACGTCCAGTCGAGAGGCCCAACGAGCGAAGAGCGAAAGAGATACTCCTCACAGCGAGCCAAATTCTGGAGTCCGCACCAACAGTGCGGCGCACCCCTGGCGCGGTGTCCTCGTCGAGCACGACACGGGCCAGCCGGTCGTACGACGCGTGCAGCCGCTGCCACGGCTTCGCGGCCCGTCCCGAGCGCAGCCGGCCCGGGTAGAGGACGGCGAGCGCGGCGCCGTACCGGGCCGTGTGCTGCTCGAGGAGCTGCTCCAGCAGGGACTTCCAGCCGCCGTAGTAGCGGCGGTCGTCGCCGGGGGCGAGCGCAATGACGGTGGAGACCAGGACGACCTCGACCGGCCGGCCGGAGCCGAGCACCTGGTCGACGATGTCGAGGTCGCGCCGGACGGCGGCCAGGTCGGCCTCGAAGTCGGGCTTGACCGGATGCACCGGGCCGAGGGCGGCGACGATCAGCCGCACCGGGCCGTCGCCGAGCTCGGCGACGCGGGCGCCCAGCTTGCCGGTGGAGGCGTCGACGATGTCGAGGGTGCCGAGTCCGGTCGCGGCGGCGACGGCCGAGACGTCGGCGGCGTCGCGGGCGATCGCGAGCACGGGGGCGGCGCCAAGGCGGCGGACGACCTCGCGACCGAGCCGGGTCTTCGGGCCCAGGACGACGGTCGCGGTCATCGGCTGCTCCGGCTCAGGATGGTCTCGAAGCGGTCGGCGCAGCCGGCGAGCGCGAACTCCTGCTCGGCCAGGTCGCGGGAGGCCTCGCCCAGCTCGTCGCGCAGCTCGGCGTCACCGAGGACGTCGACCGCCCACGCGGCCGCCTCGGGCAGCGCCTTCGCGTCGGGCGCCACGACCGAGCCGCCGGCGCGGGTGATCAGCGCGGCGGCCAGGTTCTCCGACGGCATCATGCCGAGGACCGGGCGGCCGGCGCACAGGTAGGACAGCGTCTTCGACGGCACCGAGAAGGCGCCGGCCTGCTTCTCCAGCAGGACGACGAGGATGTCGCCGGTCGCGAGCACCTCGGAGAGCCGCTCGTAGGGCTGGAACGGCAGCAGCGTCACCGGTACGTCGAGCCGCGCGGACTCCGCGCGGATCACCTCGACCGCGGGGCCCTCGTTGACGACGACCAGCCGCACCGGGCGGCCGGCGTCGATGACCTGGCGGGCGAGCCCGACCAGCAGCGTCGGGTCGTGCTTGAGGCCGAGCGTGCCGGAGTAGAGCAGGGTGGCGGTGTCGTCGAGCTCGTGCTCGGTCGCCCAGTCGTTCTTGCGCTCCGCGGGCACGATCTCGTCGAGCGGCGCCCAGTTGGGGATCACGGTGACCTTGTCCGCCGTCCCCCACTCCTCGTGGACGGGGACGAACGACGGCGCGATCACCACGATCGCGGCCGCGCGCCGGGAGACCCAGCGCTCGGCGATGCTGAAGACCGTCGCCACGAGGCGGAACAGGCCGCCCAGCTTGTCGCCCGCGAACGAGCGGACCGCGACGGCGTAGACGTCCTGGTGCCAGAGCACCCACGGCCGCCGGAGCAGGGCCATGCCCAGCGCGAAGACCACCAGCGTGGGGATCTGCGCGTTGGAGAGCATCGCCGTCTGCGCGCGGGTACGGCGTACCTGCTTGAGCAGCTGCCAGCCGACGGCCGCCTCGACCACGATCCGCCGGAGGAACCGGTCCTTCGCGATCGGGTCGGTCGGTCCGACCGGGTCGAACACCAGCGTCTCGCCGAGCTCGGCGGCCAGATGACCCTTGCCCGACACCCACCCCGGGCAGTAGGAGTGGGTGACGGCGTGCCCCCGCCGGGCGAGCTCACGGCTGAGCTCGACCTGGAACGGGTGCCCGGAGTAGTCGTGGACGAGGATGCGCACGTCAGGCGGGTGCGGGGGTCAGCCCTGAGCGCGCTTGACCTGGTCGTAGACCCACGCGTAGGTCTTCGCCAGTCCGTCGGCCAGGCTGATCGACGGCTCCCAGCCGAAGACCTCGTTGATCATCGTGTTGTCGGAGTTGCGGCCGCGCACGCCCTGCGGGGCGGAGAGGTCGTACTTCCGCTCGCACTTGATGCCGGCGATCTCCTCGACGATCGAGTAGAGCTGGTTGATCGAGACGAGCTCGGCCGAACCCAGGTTGATCGGGTCCTCGAGGTCGCTCGCCAGGATCATCTGGGAGCCCTTCACGCAGTCGTCGATGTACATGAAGCTGCGGGTCTGCTCGCCGTCGCCCCAGATCTCGAGCTCGTGCTTGCCGGAGATGACCGCCTCGGCGATCTTGCGGCACACCGCCGCCGGCGCCTTCTCGCGGCCACCGGTCCACGTGCCCTCCGGGCCGTAGACGTTGTGGTAGCGCGCGGTGCGCGTGATCAGGCCGAAGTCCTCGGTGAAGTGGCGGGCCATCCGCTCGCTGAAGAGCTTCTCCCAGCCGTAGCCGTCCTCGGGCATCGCCGGGTAGGCGTCGCTCTCCTTGAGGGCGGTGATGTCGGTGTTGGTCTGCTTGTCGGCGGCGTAGACGCAGGCCGACGAGGAGTAGAAGTAGCGCTCGACGTCGTACTTCTTGGCGGCCTGGAGCATGTGCGTGCTGGTGAGCACGGTCAGCATGCAGAGCGCCTTGTTGTTCTCGATGAAGCCCATGCCGCCCATGTCGGCGGCGAGCATGTAGACCTCGCGCGCGCCGGCGGTGCTGGCCTCGGCGGCGTCGAGGAGCGACAGGTCGGCCTGCACGTTCTCGGCGTCCGGGTGGACCTGGTACCACTCCGACTGCGGCTTGACGTCGACCACCCGAACGGTCTTGCCCTGCGCCAGCAGGTCAGCGGCCAGGTGCCCTCCGATGAAGCCACCGCCACCGGCCACGAGCACGTCCACCTGACGTCCCGACATGTCCCTCACTCCTTTGCGTCTTCAGCCCCCCAGCTGCATGCGGATCCAACGACCGAGGGGCGGTGACGTCACGGGGAGTTCGGGGTGGCTTCCCTCGTCTTCGCGGACGCGTCCGACGAGCCGGCGAGGACGTCGAGCACCTGGCGCGCGACGAGCTGCTGCTCCTCCGGGTAGGGGTGATAGGCGAAGCCGTCGGTGCGCTCGGGGCGGGCGCCCGCGATCCACGGGTCCTTGCTGCAGATGTCGTGGCCGGCGCTCGGCGTCCAGACGTCGACGTACGACGCGCCGCTGTCGGACGCGGCGCCCTCGACGGCGCCGTTGAGCCCGTTGAGCAGGTCGCGCGCGAGCGTCATGTCGCCGGTGGCGATGGGGAACTGGGCGCAGCCGCCGGTGGCCGGGAAGGCCTGCGGGTAGCCGACGAGCAGGACCCGCGCCTCCGGCGCCCGCTTGCGCACCAGCTCGACGACCCGGACCAGCCGCTGCTGGATCCTGTCGAAGACCTGCCACACCCGCGGGTTCTTCGCCGCGATGTCGGTGCAGGGGGAGCCTGTCGGGTCCTGCTGTGCGGCGAACATGCAGTTGATGATGATCCGGCCGAACAGGTTGAAGTCGTTGCCGCCGAGGCCGATCGTCACCAGCCGGGTGTCGGGACCGACGGCGTCGATCTGCGGCGGTACGGCGGCGCCCCAGGTGGGCTTCTGGCCGGCGGTGACGTCGGCGGTCGTCGCGCCGCCGCAGCTGACGTCGGTGAGCTCGAGCCCCAGCTTGTCCGCGACCTGGCGTGGGTAGTTGGTCAGCGAGCGCAGGCAGCCGCCGGACTCGGTGTCGAGCTTTCCGGTGAGGTAGGCCGCGGTGTAGGAGTCGCCGAGCGCGACGTACCGGTCACCCTTGTGCAGACCCTCGCCGGCGCCCGCCTTGTGCGCGCGCGTCGTGCAGCCGGCGAGCGCGAGCGTCGCCGCCACGAGCAGCGCGAGGAGCGTGACGGGGCGGATCGGGCGCGATCGAGGAGCCACGTCGGTGAATCCTACGAACCCGACCTGAGCGCCGGCCCGGATCAGAGGGGCTTGCGCGCGAAGACGTCGAGCACGATGCGCGGTGCGAGGCCGCGGTCGACGAACTGGTCCATCACCTTGCTGCCGGCCTTGAGGGCGGGGCCGCGGAGGCCGGCGAAGTAGAGGTACAGCTCGGACGACAGGCTGTAGCGGGCCTTCGGCGTCGCGGTCACGTCGGTGTATCCGAGGCGGGTCAGCTGCAGCTCCATGCTGGCCGGCGTGTGCAGGATCCGGTGGTGTGTGGGCAGCCGCCGGTCGGACACCTTCGTGACCCGGCCGTCGGACGCCTTGGCCAGCCCGAGCGCGGCCCGGTCGGCGAGCGTGCGGTGCGGGGTCTGCAGCACCAGGCAGCCGCCGGGGCGGAGCATGGCCAGCGCGTCGGCGAGCAGCCGGTCGCCGTTGGGCACGTGCGCGAGGACGCACCACATGGTGACGACGTCGAACTCGTTCTCGTGGCCGAGCGTGCCGATGTCGCCGAGCTCGAGGTCGATCTCGTGCCGCTCCTTGGCCAGCCGGACGGCGGCCGCGGACGTCTCGTTGCCGAAGACCTCGCAGCCGAACTCGTCGCGGGCCAACTGCAGGAAGCCGCCGTCGCCGGCGCCGACGTCGAAGACTCTGGTGTTGCCGCCGGTGCCGCGGCCGGTGCCGAGCTGCCGCAGGCTGGTCGCGAGCATCTCGCGCCAGATCTCGGGGCGGCCGCCGTCGCGCTTGGCCGCGACGTAGGCGGCGTACAGCTCCGGGGTGATCTCGTCCTCGGCGACGACCTGGGGCGGCGCGTCGTCGTACTCACCGTGGGCGGACATGCCGCACACCTGGCAGGTCACGATCGTGCGCCCGGTCGCCCGGGAGGCCGGCATCCGGCGGATCTGCTGGGAGCGACAGGCCGGGCACTGCTGGACAGCGGGCATGGCCGGTGATCCTAGGGCACGTCCGAGCCGCCCGCGCGGGAAAGCGCGGGTTGGTCAGGACAGATCAGGACAGGGTCGCGACGAGCAGGTCGGCGACGGCGCGCTGCTCCTCGGGGAACGGGTGGTAGGCGAAGCCATCGCGGCGGCGGGGGTGGGCGCCCGCGATCCAGGGGTCCTTCGAGCAGACGTCGTGGCCCTGGGTGGCGGACCAGACGTCGACGTACTCGACGCCCTCCTCCTTCGCCGCGGAGGCGAGGACGTCGGTCACGTCCCGGGCCGCCTGGAACGCGAACGGGACGTCGCCCCGCGCGATCGGGAGGTTGGCGCAGGGCTTGTCGGACGGGAAGGACTGCGGGTAGCCGACGAGCACGACGCGCGCCTGGGGCGCCTTCGCGGCGACGGCGCGGATGATGCTGGTCAGCGAGTTCTCGACGTTGCGCAGGTCGCGCTTGCCCTTGACCTCGTTCTGCCGGGCCAGGTCGGTGCACGGGGAGCCGCTGGGGTCGCCGGCCGCGAGCTCGACGCAGCCGCCGATGATCGCGCCGTAGAGGTCGACGTCATTGGAGCCCATGCTGATCGTGACCAGGTCGGTGTCCTTGGTGACCGCCTCGATCTGGGCCGGGATCACCGATCCGCCCTCCTTGCGCTGGGGCGAGAGCGCGGCGTCGCTGGTCGCGCCGCCGCAGCTGACGTCGGTGAGCTCGAGGTCCAGCTTGTCGGCGAGCAGGCGCGGGTAGTTGGCCAGCGAGCGCAGGCAGGGGCCGGACGCCTTGTCGGTCTTCCCGGTCTTGTACGCCGCCGTGTAGGAGTCGCCCAGCGCGACGTACCGGTCGCCGGCGTGGATCGCGCGGTCGCGCTGCGCGCCCGGGTCGGCGGGCGGCTCCTGGTCGGGGTCGCCGCAGGCGCCGAGCAGCAGCCCGCCGACGACGAGGAGGGCGGCGGACAGGGAGGCGGCGCGCCGTCGGCTCATGTCGCTGGATGATACGAGCCGGGTCCTGACCCGGCCGCGCCGCCCGCCGCGATGCCTCCCTGGGGTGAACACGTTCTAGGCTCTGCCTCGTGAAGCGCGCACTCATCACCGGGATCACCGGCCAGGACGGCTCCTACCTCGCCGAGCTCCTGCTCGCCAAGGGGTACGACGTCCACGGGCTCGTGCGACGCTCCTCCATGTTCAACCGCGGCCGGATCGACCACCTCAAGGACGAGCCCCGCCTCCACCTGCACTACGGCGACCTCACCGACGGCGTCAGCCTGGTCAACCTGGTGCGGATGATCGAGCCCGACGAGGTCTACAACCTGGGCGCGCAGAGCCACGTCAAGGTGTCCTTCGAGATGCCCGACCACACCGCGTCGACCAACGCGATCGGCACCCTGCGCCTGCTCGAGGCGATCCGCGCGGCCGGGCTCGACTGCCGGTTCTACCAGGCGTCGACGTCGGAGATGTTCGGCCTGACCCCGCCGCCGCAGAACGAGCAGTCGGTCTTCCACCCGCGCTCGCCGTACGGCGCCTCGAAGCTGCAGGCGCACTGGGTGACGGTCAACTACCGCGAGGCCTACAACCTGTTCGCGGTCTCCGGGATCCTGTTCAACCACGAGTCGCCGCGGCGTGGGGAGAGCTTCGTGACCCGCAAGATCACCAAGGCGGTCGCCGCGATCTCCGCGGGCATCACCGACCACGTCGAGCTGGGCAACCTCGACGCCGTCCGCGACTGGGGCTTCGCGCCGGAGTACGTCGAGGGCATGTGGCGGATGCTGCAGGCCGACGAGCCCGACGACTACGTGCTCGCCACCGGCGTCGGCTACACGGTCCGCGACTTCTGCGAGGCGGCGTTCTCGCACGCGGGGCTGCACTGGCAGGACCACGTGAAGCACAACGACGCCTTCGAGCGCCCGGCCGAGGTCGACGCGCTCATCGGCGACGCGTCGAAGGCGAAGTCGCTGCTCGGCTGGGAGGCGCAGACCCGGACGCCGGAGCTGGCCAAGCTGATGGTCGACGCCGACCGCGAGGACCTCGACCGGCTGCTCAACGGGCGCTGATCCGGGCCAGTTCGAGGCGGTCTCGGCGATGAGCAGAACCTGACCGGTCCTGCTCCGTTGTCCCTCTAGGATTCGCCGGACCCCCCGGACCCCCCAGGAGGAAGTGACCCGTCATGGCCGCCCCCACAGAACCGAACGACGTCGCCGCGATGTCTCCCGCCGACCACGTCAAGGCCGAGGAGGCGGCGTGGCAGGCGATCGTCGCGGACGTCCTCGGCGCCGGCGCCGAGCTGGTGTCGGTGAGCCGGTTCATCACCGACAGCCGGACCTACCGGGCCGGCGACAAGCTGGCGAAGATCCGTCGGATCGACCCCGCCTGGCCGGCCGACGCCGGCATGGAGGTCGAGGCCGGGTTCCTGCGCTCGCTGGGGCGTGAGGTCGACTACGCGCAGCGCGACGGCTGGGAGATCTCGCTGCAGGAGGTGCTGCCGGGCAGCACGTTCAGCAGCCACCTGTTCGACCAGCAGGAGACGTCGTTCACCACGAAGGACCGGATGCGCGTGCTGCGCTCGCTGGTCCCCGAGCTGCGGGCGCTGCACAAGCAGGGCATCGCGCACGGCGACCTGCGCACCGACAACATCCTGGTCGAGGGCGACGACGTACGCCTGGTCGACTTCGACCGCGCGACCCGCACGTCGCCGCGCCGGGCCGCGCTGCGCGACTGGGTCGGCATCGGCGCCGGCCCGACGCCGTTCTGGAAGCTCGCCGCGGTCTCGCTCGCGCCGAAGAGCCTCACCGCCGCCCGCCGGGTCCGCTACCAGCTGGTCAAGAACCGGCCCGCGGCCAAGGTCGCCGGCGAGACCCGCGACGTGGCGATCCTGCGCGACGCGTGGCACCTCGCCGAGCAGTCGGCGGCCAACGCCCGCGGCCAGGGCCTGGCCTACTACGCGCTGAGCTATCGCGGCAGCCACCTGTCCGGTGAGCGTGCCTGGCCGCTGCGCTGGGACCCGATCGCCGCGTCGGTCGACTTCACCGGCAAGCGGGTGCTCGAGCTGGGCTGCAACATGGGCCTGCTCTCCAACTTCGCGAAGATGCATGGCGCCGCCGAGACCCACGGCGTCGACCACGACCACACGATCGTCGACGCCGCCAAGACCGTCGCCCGGGCGTTCGAGACCGGCTGCACCTTCGAGCAGCTCGACCTGATGGGCGAGGAGAAGTGGGAGGAGCGGCTCAGCGGCTACGACATGGTCACCGCCCTGTCGATCGTCCACTGGCTGCCCGACCGCGACCGGGTCCTGCGCTTCCTGGCCCAGCACGCCGAGCTGCTCTACGAGGGCCACGACGAGCTGGACGACGAGATCGCGCTGCTCAACTCGCTCGGCTTCGACCAGGTCGACGTCGTCCTGCGCACCGAGCGGGACCGCCACGTCCTGCTCGCGCGTCGTACGGGCAGCTGACGTGACGCTCGCCGTGGCGGCGGCGCGCCGGGACGCCGAGCCCCTGCGCGTCGTCATGCTGGCGACCGGCCTGACCGGCTACCTCGACGCGAAGTTCCGTGCCCTCGTCGAGCGCGGCGTCGAGCTGTTCGTGATCACCCAGGCCAAGCGCGACAACGTCGCCTACGAGCGGTTCCCGCTCGAGGACGTCGCCAAGGTGCACGCGTGGCACGAGATGCCGACCGGCGAGGAGCTCAACCGCCTCGTCGACGGCTTCGCGCCGCACGCGATCCTCGTGCACTCGTGGCACATCCCGCCGTACCGCGAGGTGCTCAAGGGCCGTGAGGGCCAGGCGCTGCGCGTGTGCTGGATGGACAACAACTGGCTGGGCACGCCCCGCCAGTGGGTCGGCCGCGCCACCTCGCGGTGGTTCCTGCAGCCGATGTTCGACGCCGCGATGGTGCCGTGCGAGCGGACCGAGACCTTCGCCCGCCACCTCGGCTTCGGTCCCGACACGATCCTGCGCGGCAGCCTGTGCGCCGACACGGACCTGTACGGCGCCGGCCCCTGGCCGGGCTCCGAGCTCGCCTCGCGGCGGGCCTTCCTGGCCGCGCTGCGCATGGTGCACCACAAGGGAGCGGACGTCCTCGCGGACGCCTACCGCCGCTACCGGGACGCCGTACCGGAGCCGTGGGACCTGCACCTGGCCGGCGTCGGGCCGCTGCTGTCGGACTTCGACGGCGTACCCGGGGTGGTGCGGCACGGGTTCGTGCAGCCGCGCGAGCTCGCCGGCCTGTTCCACGCCAGCAGCGCCTACGTGAACCCGTCGCTGGCCGAGCCCTACGGTGTGGTGCTGCACGAGGCCACGGCCGCGGGGCTGCCCGTGATCACCTCGGACATGGTCGGTGCGGCGCCGACGATGGTGCAGGACGGCGTGAACGGCTACCTCTACCCGACCGGGGACGCTGCCGCCCTGGCGGACCGGATGGCTCGGGTGAGCACGTCCTCCGCTGCTCGGCTCGAGGAGATGTCGGCGGTGAGCAAGGGATTGTCGCTGCGGCTGTCGCCTTCGTCGTGGGCGCGGAACCTCGAGGAGTTCCTCCGCACCTGCTGACGCGACCCGGCACAAACGAGCTCCCAAAACGCGCCGACCCGGCAGAAACTGGCTCGGGAAATGCGCTGACCCGGCAGAAACTTCTGCCGGATCAGGGGGCCGCCCTGCTTGCGCGGAGTCGTGTGCCTGAGAACGCCTGTGGGCGGGTTCTCAGGCACACGACTCCGGCGGCGGCACCTGTCGCGGCGTGATCGGCGGGGATCGCATCAAGCAGGGTCAGTGCTTCTCGTGAGCTAGTTTCTGCCGGGTCGGCGTCAGCGCTCCCGGAAGAACGTCCCGTCCGCCTGCAGCACCGCACCCGACGCCGCCGCGAACCCCGGCTCCAGCCCGGTCAGCACGAACCCCGCGTCGTACATCCGGCTGATCGCCTCGTCGACCAGCATCCCGCCCTCGTAGGTGGTCGTGAACGACAGCTCCAGCTGCACGCCCACGCACGCCTCGAGGGTCTTCGCCGCGCCCTCCAGCACCTGCCGCTCGAAGCCCTGCGTGTCGACCTTGAGGAAGATCCGCGAGCCGTGCACCGGCACCTCGTCGACGAGGTCGTCGAGGCGCGCGACGCGGACGGTCTCGGTGCCGACGTAGCCGACGTGGGGGGCAGCGGCGGCGTGGCGCTCGCCCATCGGGAGGAAGGAGCTGCTGTCGCTGTTGGAGGCGATGTGGATGTCGGCGGTGCCGTTCTCGGCGCCGAGGCCGACCTGGACCGTGTGCCACGAGGGGTCGGCCGCCGCGGCCGACGCCAGCACGGCGTACGGCGCGCTCATCGGCTCGCAGGACACGATCGGGCCGCGGTAGCCGAAGTGGCGCAGCTCGGCGGCGTAGAGGCCCTTCGCGGCGCCGACGTCGAAGACCAGGTCGACGGCGTGCTCGGCCAGCAGGGTCTGTCGCCGCACCGCCGGGTGACGACGTACGACGAACCCGCGGTCCGCGACGCGCTGGATCGCCGAGCGGAGAGCGCGCGAGGTCAACTGCCTTCGGTCCATGGGAGCACACCGTAGCGGTGGTCGGTGGTCCCGCGTGCGGCTATGCTGCGGCCCCGTTCCAGTTGTGGGTGGAGAGGTGTGATGACGACCGTTCTCGTCGAGCCGAGTCCGGTCGGGCACCGGTTCCAGGCTGTCGCCAATGTCGCCAAGGTCGCTCTGTTGCAGGGCGACGTGGTGCTGCTGACGTCGAAGGGCGCCACCGAGCACGAGGCCTACGCCGACTATCTCGGCGGCCTCGACGTGCACGTCGAGGAGGTCTTCGACGGCGTGCTTCCGCCGACCCGGCAGATGGCCGCCGCGGCGGCCGAGGTGTGCCTGCGTACGCCGGTAGCGGCGGGGGAGCGGCACACGATCGTGATCATGGACGCCGACCAGGCGCTCAAGCGCTGGTGGTTCGAGGCGCCCCGCGTGCTGCGCGGGATCGCGCCGCGGCCGCGCGTGGTGTTCATGCTGACCCGCTATCCCGCCAAGCTGAGCATCAACGACCTCACCGGCTGGAAGCTGCGGATCCCCAAGGCCACGCTCGCCGTGGCCGCGATGGCGACCCGCACCCTCGACCGTACGGCGGGCTTCGCCGGCCGTGACGACCTGACGCCGGGCTGGATCGTCAAGCGCACCCGCGACCCCGACCTGTGCGACGCCCACTCGCGCGACCGCGCGCAGCACCGCGCCGAGCTCGGCCTGCCCGCCGGGCGCCGGATCGCCGGCATCTTCGGGGTCGTCAACGAGCGCAAGAACGCCAAGCTGGTGTGGGAGGCGATGGGCCAGGCGGGTCTCGACGCCGACCTGCTGCTCGCCGGGCCGATCGCGCCCGAGGTGCTGGCGTGGGCCGAGTCGCTGCCGGCGGAGGAGCGCGGGCGGGTCATCGTCCGCGACGGCTTCCTCGCCGGCGACGTGCTCGACCGGCTGGTCGCATCGGTCGACGTGGCGCCGATCATCCTGACCAACAACGGTCCGTCCGGGATCATGGGCAAGGCCCTCGCCGCCGAGGTCCCCGTCGTCACCGCCGGGTCGCGCGTGCGTGCCCGTGAGCTCACGGCGACCGACGGGGGCGAGGTGGCCGAGCTCGATCCGGTGTCGATCGGGGCCGCGATCGCCCGTGTCTTCGCCTATCCGGCCGACCGCAAGCGGTCCAATGCGATCCCGCCGGCAACTGCCGAGGAATTCGCGGAGAACCTGCTGGGTGTCGACTCGTTGGGAAGGGTACGACGTCCTCGCTCGCGCCAACGTGCCTGAGCGGCGCCCGCAACGATCCCCCCTGGAGGCGTTTCCCCACATGAGGCTTCACCCTGCCGAGCACCCGCGGCTCTACGCGGCCGCGCGCGCGACCGTCCACGCCGTCAACACCCCGATCGCCAAGCGCCGGATGGGGAAGGCCGCTGACGCGGCGGCGCGGCCGATCAAGCTGGAGATCGGCGGCCTGTCCGACCGGGCCGGCTGGCTCGTGGTCAACGTCAACGCGCGCACGCGCAACTACCTCGACGCCACCGAGCCGTGGCCCTTCGAGGACGGCGCGCTCGACGTCGTCTACGCCGACAACATGATCGAGCACGTCCCGCTCGAGGCCGGCCGGCGGATGTTCGCCGAGGCCTTTCGCTGCCTGCGCCCCGGCGGGGTGATCCGCCTGGTCACGCCCGACCTGGGCAAGCACGTCGAGCTCTACCTCGCCGGCAGCCGCTCGGTCGAGGACGAGGTCGGCACCTTCTACCGCTCGCTCGGCCTGACCGTCGAGCACCCGACCGACCTGGTCCGCGTGCCGATCGCGTCCTTCGGCCACCACACCGGCTATCTGTACGACGTCGCGTCGCTCTGCGCCGAGCTCACCAAGGCCGGCTTCAGTGACGCGCAGGAGTGGTCGCTGTCCGACAGCCGGCACGAGGCGCTGCGCGGACTCGACAAGCGCACCGGCGAGGGTGGCGCGCAGATGGCGATCGAGGCGGTCCGTTGAGCTCTCCCGCCGTCGAGCCGGAGGGTCTGACCACGTCGGAGGGGATGGGGTTCCGCGACCTCGTCTTCTCCGACCTGGTGCGCTACCGGCCCGACGTACGCCCGTCCTGGCCGGCGTATGCGGTCAAGGCCGTGTCGAACCCCGGCCTGATCGCGTCGGTCATCCTGCGCGCCCAGCAGATCGCCGTACGACGGGGCCGCACGCGGCTCGCCTTCCTGCTCCGCACCATCGGCCTGATGCTCGTCAGCGCCGACTTCGTGCCGGGCATGGACGTCGGCCCCGGCCTGCTGATGCCGCACCCCAACGGGATCGTGATCGGCAACGGGCTGCGGGTCGGCGCCAATGTCACCCTGGGCGGCGGCGTCACGGCCGGCGTGAAGCAGCCCGACACCCCGCCCGAGGACGACGGCTTCCCGACCGTCTGCGACGGCGCGATCGTGCTCGCCAACGCGGTTCTCGTGGGCCCGGTGACCGTCGGTCGCTACGCCCAGGTGGGCGCCAACTCGGTGCTGCTGTCCGACGCACCCGAGTGCGCCGTCATGTTCGGGGTGCCGGCCCGCAAGGTCGCCACCCGCGAGCCGGTCATCCCGGGATCGTACGAGCGTCTGGGCTGACCGCGACCGGCTGCCGGCGGGGCTTGATCAGCTTCTTGCCCCACTCGCGCACCGGGCGCTCGATCAGGTTGTAGGACAGCGCCGCCAGCAGGATCGAGATCGGGGTCGTGATGACGAAGAGCTCGGGTGGGTCGATGATGTGGAACTTGAGCCGCAGCACCGCCATCACCGGCAGGTGGAAGAGGTAGACGCTGTAGGAGATCAGGCCGAGCAGCGCGACCGGTGCCCAGCCGAGGAAGCGGCCGACGCCGTAGCGGTGCACCCGGTCGAGGTGGGTGATCAGGCCGGCGGCCAGCAGCGTGATGACCGGCGCCTGCCAGATCATGTAGCTGGAGTCGACGAAGATCGTGTACGTCGCGCCCATGAGCACCCAGCAGCCGCCGAAGCCCGCGATCGCCCAGCCGATCCAGCGGCCCTTCGGCTTCGACTCCGGGCCGGCGTCGGGCATCGCCCGCTTGGCCAGCACGAACGCCAGGCCGCAGCCGACGAGGATCTCCCACGCGCGCGTCCACGGCAGGTAGTAGGCCGGCGCGAAGGCGTGCCCGCCCTGCTCACCGGACTGCAGCACCATCAGCAGATAGCTGACCGCGATGCCCGCGCCGATCCACGGCAGCGGCCGCTTGCCGCGGCGCAGCAGGGCGGCCAGGCAGATCGGCCAGATGATGTAGAACTGCATCTCCACGGCCAGGCTCCAGGTGTGGCCGAACTTCCCGAGCTCGCCACCCCCGAAGCCCCAGACGAAGTTCTGCACGTAGCCGGCGGCGGCGCCCGCCGTCCGCAGATAGCCGCGGAAGGTCGGCTCCACGCCGAGGTAGCGGAACCAGAAGGCGCCGACGAGCAGCACCACGACCAGTGCGGGATAGACGCGCAGGATGCGGCGCCACAGGAAGGGCCCCAGCCGGATGTCGCCGGTGCGCTCGAACTCCCGGATCAGCAGCGTCGTGATGATGTAGCCGGAGAGCACGAAGAACACGTCGACGGCCATCCAGCCGCCCAGCGCCAGGGGAGCGTTCGTGTGGCAGGCGATGACGGCAAGGAGAGCAATCCCACGAATGCCGTCCAGTTCGGGACGGTAGAGCACGGGCAGAGCATCCCACCAGATGAGAGGTTCGGCGACCGTTCTCGAAGAATCGCCCCGCGCGGGCCTCCGGGCGAGATCAGGGCACTCTCAGGCCGTGCAGAGCTCGCAGGACGGCGCGCCCAGCGCCGGGTCGTGACCGGCGACGAACTCCGCCACCTTCGGCGAGTGGATGATGTGCTGGTGGGCGGCCACCTTGTCCGGCTCCCAGTCCCACCACTTGATGCGCAGCAGCGCCTCGCGGGTGGGCTCGTCGAAGCGGTACTTGATGTGCTTGGCCGGGTTGCCGCCGACGATCGAGTACGGCTCGACGTCCTTGATCACGACCGCGCGGGTCGCCACGATCGCGCCGTCGCCGATCGTCACGCCGGACGTGATCACCGCCTGGTAGGCGATGAATGCGTCGTGGCCGACGGTGATCGGGCCGTTGTCGTAGATCGCGCCGGGCGCCTGGATCCACTCGCCGTTCTCGGCATGACTGTGGACCGTGCTGACCCAGTCGGAGTGGTGGAGACCCCCGGGGATGAACGTCGCGGTGTAGTGGATCCCCGCGTAGCTCTTGACGTGCACGGGGTGGCCGTCGTTCTCGACGGTCTCGAGGATGGTCATCGTCGGGTACGACGGGTACTCGTAGGTGAGCAGTCGCTCGTCGAGCTCGTCGAAGTGACGGACCTGGTGACCGTCGACCCATCGGCGCACGCTGCGCTTCAGTCGGGCGACGGCCTTCTCCCGGGCGGTCCTGGGAGCAGGGACACGCATGTCGGCACGCATGCGGAGAGCGTAGGGCAAGTAAAGGCCGTCGGTGGGCGGTTGACCGTGGGAACTCGCCCTGCGCAACGACTTCGGACGCTAAGGTGGGCGCGCCTTGCCCCGGGCGGATCGTGTGCTGTCGGGGCACCCAGATCTGAGGAGCGAGCAGCAATGCAGGAACGTGTCGAGCAGGTCGTCCGCGAGTTCGTGTCGCGGGTGAAGCCCGAGGCCGGCGAGCTCGCCGCCGACACCCCGCTGTACGCCGACGGCGCGGGCCTCGACTCGCTCGAGGCCGCCGAGCTCTCGGCCGTCCTCGAGGACGAGTTCGGCACCGACCCGTTCCAGGGCGAGACCATGCCCGAGACGCTGAACGACATCGTGTCGTTCTACGCGACCGCCTGAGCGCTTCCGCGTGATCGAGTTCCTGCGCCGCGGCGCGGAGGTCCGGCCGGAGCGTCCGGCCGTGGTCACCCACGACCTGACCGTCTCCTACGGCGAGCTGCTCGCGCAGGCCGAGGTCGCCGCGACCCGGCTCGCGGCGCTCGGCGTCGACCGGGTCGCCGTCGCCGACCACGAGGCGGCGCCCGTCGTCGCGCTCATGGCCGCCGGCTCGGCGGTCGGCGTCGAGGTGTGCCTGCTGCCGCCCGACGGCGCGGAGCAGGTGCTCGACCTGATCGGCCGCTTCGACCACACCGTCGTCGTCACCGACCGCGACGACCTGCCGGAGTCCGCGCTGCCCGGCGGCGTACGACGCGTCGCGCTCGGCGCGCTGCTCGCCCCCGGCGACGCGCGGTTCGAGAGCGAGCCGCCGGCCCGTCGTCCGCACCTCGTGCTGACCACCGGTACGACGGGCGCCCCGCGCGGCGTCCGCCACGACTGGGGTCGTCTGGTGCGCACCACCGAGCGGATCAAGCCCGCCCACGACGAGCGCTGGCTGCTCTGCTTCGGCCTGCACCAGTTCGCCGGCCTGCAGGTCCTGCTGCACGTCTTCGCCGCCGGCGCGACGCTCGTCGGTCCGGCCCCGCGCCGGCCGCGCGAGGGGCTCGACGCGATGCGGACGCTCGACGTGACCCACGCGAGCGCGACGCCGACCTACTGGCGCTTCCTGTTGGCCGAGCTGCGCGCCGACGGGGGAGCGGTGCCGACGCTGCGCCAGATCACCCTCGGCGGCGAGGCGATCCCCGGCCCGCTGCTGGGCGAGCTCGAGCGGACCTTCCCCGACGCGCAGGTCTCGCAGGTCTACGCGGCCTCCGAGTTCGGCTCCACCGGCTCGATGCGCGACCGGCAGGCCGGCCTGTCGACGTCCGTGCTCGAGCGCGGCGACGACGCCGACATCGCGCTCAAGGTCGTCGACGGGGAGCTCTGGATCCGCTCGCGCACCGGAATGGTCGGCTACTACGGCGAGCCCGACATCGACGCCGAGGCGTGGCGGCCGACGGGCGACCTGGTCGCCGTCGAGGGCGATCGGGTCGTCTTCCTGGGCCGCTCGTCGGAGATCATCAACGTCGGCGGAGTCAAGGTGCACCCCCTCGTCATCGAGGAGCGGATCGGCGCCGTCGACGGCGTCGACCTGGCTCGTGTCTACGGACGGCGGAACCCGATGACGGGTCAGATCGTTGCGGTCGAGGTGGTGGCGTCCGCGGGAGCGGACACCGCCGCGATCGACGCCGCCATCCGTGCGGCGTGCGCCGACCTGCCCTCGGCGTCCCGCCCCCGCAGCATCCGGTTCGTCGACGAGGTCAGCACGACCGGGAGCAAGATCGTCAGGAGAGAAGCACAGTGAGCGACCGGACCACCACCAGCGAGCCGCGCGTCGTCATCATCACCGGCGGCAGCCGCGGCCTCGGGGCCGGCATCGTCCAGGCCTATCTCGACGAGGGCGACATCGTCGCCACCTGCGCGCGCTCCATCACGCCCGAGGTCGAGAAGTGGCAGGCCGACCCGGAGGTCGCCGAGCGCTTCCTCTTCCAGGCCGCCGACGTGTCGAGCTCCGACGACTGCACCGCCTTCGTCAACGCCGTGCACGCGCGCTTCGGCCGGATCGACGTCCTCATCAACAACGCGGGCGTCGCGCGCGACGGCGTGATCGGCCTGACCTCCGACGAGGACATCGACGTCGTCGTCGACCTCAACGTCAAGGGCTCGCTCTACATGGCCCGCCAGGTCAGCCGCCGGATGATGGTCAAGCGCAGCGGCACGATCGTCAACATCTCCTCCGTCGTCGGCCGCTCCGGCTACCGCGGTCTCGCCGTCTACAGCGCCACCAAGGCCGCGCTCGAGGGCATGACCCGCGCGCTGGCCCGTGAGCTCGGCTCGCGCGGCATCACCGTCAACGCGATCGCGCCCGGCTACCTGCGCACCGAGATGAGCCACGGGCTCGACGAGGAGCAGCTGCAGCAGATCGTGCGTCGTACGCCGTCGGGCCGGCTCGGCGACCCCGAGGACATCGCCCGCGCGTGCCTGTTCCTCACCGACCCGCGCAACACCTACATGACCGGCCAGGTGCTCGTCGTCGACGGCGGCCTGACCGGCTGAGCCCGGCGGTTGCGCCGCCCCTAGAACCAGGGGCGGCGCAGCCCGCGTGCCGCGGCGTAGGTGCCGTAGGCGAGCTCGGCGGCCCGGCGTACCGGGCGGCTCTCGTAGGGCGCGTTCAGCGCGGCGTCGTAGCGCTGCAGGGCCTTGTCCCAGGCGGCGTCCAGCACCTGCCCGGGATCGGCGTCCGGCAGCACCTTGCGCGCGGCGTGGGCCCAGACCTGCTCGTCGAGACGCGTACGGCGGGCGAGCAGCTCCCGCGTGCGCTGGTCGAGCTCGGGGCCGAGGTTCGGACGCCGGCGGCGTGGCACGGACACCCGCTCGTTGAGCCGGGTCTCGGGCAGGGCCAGGCCGATCGCGGCGCCCAGGTTGTCGAGGAAGTGCGGGTCCTCGACCAGGCCGACGTGGTCGAAGCGGTCGAGCGACTCCAGTGCGGCGTCGAGGAGCTCGTCGTCGTACTTGTCCTCGATGAACTCCGTCGGGGAGAGCAGCGCGTGCGGCCAGGTGAGGAAGCGCGTGATCGTGTTGTCGATGTTCGGCGCGATCATC
Source organism: Nocardioides ginsengisoli (assembly GCF_039537225.1). Taxonomy (NCBI): domain Bacteria; kingdom Bacillati; phylum Actinomycetota; class Actinomycetes; order Propionibacteriales; family Nocardioidaceae; genus Nocardioides; species Nocardioides ginsengisoli. The sequence goes on along the minus strand of NZ_BAABAC010000030.1, from coordinate 3,283 downwards.
GCGTGCTCGAGGTAGTCGCCGAGGCCGCCGCGGGCGACCCGGAACGCGATCGAGCCCGCGTGGCCGAAGTGGCGCAGGTCGAAGTCGGACAGCGCGCGGCTGTGCACCCACTGCGACAGCACGCGCAGCCGCGGGGCGCGCAGGATGGTGACCTCCTGGCGCTCGTCGTACCGCGGGCGGGTCGTGCCGGGCGAGACGTGGCCGGTCACGAAGGCCGCGCCCAGCGGCATCTGCTCCGGGCTGTGCACGAAGGTCGCCGCAGCCTGCGGGCGCAGCGCGTCGAAGCGGTCGTAGCCGCCGACGAGGGAGACGTCGACCCGATAGACGGTCGTCGTATCCGGCGGCAGCGCGGCGATGATCGCGTTGCGTGCCGACGTGCCTGCGCACTTGGGGATGTGGTTGAAGACGAGAGGTCGCTGGGGGGACGGCGCGCTCACGGCACTCCTTTCGAGGGCCCGGCGGCATTCGCCGCGCACCCAACGGGCCCGCGTTCTCCAACGACCGTCATGGGGTCCGCGTTACCCGTATCCTGCACCCGTGTCGACGTCCCCCTCCGGCCGGACTGCTCCCGTCGTCGAAGGCCACCGTGCGGTGCCCTGGTGGCTGCTCGCGGGCACCGGCGTGCTCACCCAGCTGCTCACCATGGCCGCCGGTGTCATGGCCGCGCGGATGCTCGGTGTCGAGGGACGCGGCCAGGTGCTGCTCGTCGCGACGCTCGCGGCCGTCGCCGCCCAGCTCACCCTCGGCGGCGGGCTGCCCAACGCGATCACCAAGCAGCTCGCGGAGCGGGCGATCCCGGCCCGCGACGGACTGCGCGGACTGACGCGGCAGTGGCTGCCGCTCGGCGTCGGCGCGGGCGTCGTCGCGGCGGCGTACTTCCTGCTGATCCACCGCGACGACATCGGCGTCGACACGCTGCTCCTCGCGCTGGCCGTGGTGCTCACGGCGCTGCAGGCGATGGCTGCGCGGATCCTGATGGGCGCGATGCTGGGGGAGGGCACCGAGCCGATCCGGATCGCGCTGACCGGCGTGCTGCCGCAGGTCGCCGTCGTCATCGCGTTCGGCGCGTGCCTGCTGTTCGGCTGGGACCTCGGGCCGGTCGCTGTCCCGTTCGTCATCGTGGCCTTCTCCGGCGGCGTCCTCATCGCCCGCGTGACCAGCCTGCGCCCCTCGCTCGGCCCCGACGCGCCGGGTCTCGACCCCGACGAGCTGCGCGCCCTCGCCCGGCGTGGGCACGTCAGCAGCGTCGGTCCGATCGACGGCCTCGCGCTCGACCGCTTCCTCGTCGGATCGCTGCTCGGCAACGCGATGCTCGGCCTGTACGGCGTCGCGTACGCGCTGTCCGCGCTGCACAACGTGCTCGGGATGTCGCTGGCCGGGGTCGCCCTGCCGAGGCTGTCGGTGCTGCAGACGAACCCCGAGGCGGAGCGGGAGTACGTCCGCAAGACGCTCGGGCTGACCGCCGTCCTGATGATCGCGGTGACGGTGCCGCTCGAGCTGCTCATGGAGCCGGTGGTGCGCTGGACCTTCGGCCGGGAGTTCCTGCCCGCCGTCGAGTGCGCGCGCTGGGTGGTGCTCGCCGCCGGGCTGCTCGGCATGCGGCGGGTGCTGATCTCGGTGCTGCAGGCGCGCGACCACGGCAGGTACGCGTCGGTCGTGGAGTTCGTGCTCGCCGCCGCGCTCGCCGCGGGGATCGTGGTCGCCGCGCTCAACGAGAGCCTGGTGCTGGTCGGCATCCTGCTGCTCGCCGTATCGGCCGCGGCGTGCGTGCTCCTGGGCTACGGGGTGCTCGTGACGCACGCGTCGGGACATCGTCCCGAGAACGGGTCCGTGGGACCTGCCTCCGAGAGCGCCGCAGGTGCGTAGGATCCCCGCCATGCCGAGTGTCGAGACCGCTCCCGAGGTCACCCCCGTCCTGACCGAGCGCACCGCCAACGCGCCCCTGACCGGACGGGTCAAGCGGGTGCTGAGCCGGTTCGCCCCGGCGTTCCTGATCACCTTCCTGGATCGCATCGTGTTCCGCGTGCGCCGCGCCCGGATCCGCGCCGTACGACGGATCTTCGCCGCGCTCGGCTTCAACGTGGCCCACCGCGCCGACTACTACTCGACGCTGCCCGTGCTCGAGGAGATCGAGGAGACCCGCGCCCGCTGGGACCGCCCGTCGAGCCTGCCGGGCGTCGACGTCGACGTACCGGCGATGCGCGCTCGGCTCACCGCCCTCGCCGAGCGCTGGGAGGCGGAGTTCCTCGCCGAGACCGGCGACTACCTCGCCAACACCCGCAAGGGCTTCGGCCCGGGCTACCCCGAGTTCGACGCCCGGACGCTCTACTACATGCTCCGCGAGCACAAGCCGGCTCGCTACCTCGAGGTCGGCTCGGGCCTGTCGACGTACTACGCCTCGCTCGCCGGGCGCCGCAACGCCGCCGAGGGCTCGCCCCTGCAGATCACCTGCGTCGAGCCGTACCCCTTCGACGCGCTGCGGACCGTCCCGAACTTCAACCTCATCGAGGGCTTCGTTCAGGACGTCCCCACCGCCCGCTTCGAGGAGCTCGAGGCCGGCGACGTGCTCTTCATCGACTCCTCGCACTCGCTCAAGATCGACAGCGACGTCGCCTACCTCTTCCTCGAGGTGCTCCCGCGCGTGAAGCCCGGCGTCATCGTGCACATCCACGACGTGCCCTTCCCCTTCAACACGCCCTTCCCGGCCGACACCTGGCTGTTCGGCGAGCGGTGGCCGGTGTACTGGAACGAGGCGATGGTCGTGCAGACCTTCCTCGCCTTCAACAAGGAGTTCCCGATCGAGCTGTCGGTGCCGATGCTGCGGTACGACGACGAGGCGGCGCTGCGGCGGGAGCACCCGGCGTACGTGGCCGTCGCGGACGACGCGAACCCGCCGTCGTCGCTGTGGTTGCGGCGGGTGGGGTGACGTCGCTCCCGCTGGTCTCCTGCGGGCTGGTGTGACGGGCTGGTGTGACGGGCTGGTGTGACGGGCTGGTCGGCGGCCGCGCGTAGCGTGCCGTCTCCCGCCGTCAAGGATCCTCGCTTCGCTCGGCCCGCTGCGCGGCGCCTTCGGCGTCCTTGACTGCGGGGCCCTGACGGCACGCTGGGGCGCGGTTGTCGGCACGGACTTCGTCCGCGCCGCCGCTGACGCGGCCGCCTTCGCTCGCCCGGTCTCCTGGCGCCGATCTTCGTTTTCGAGCCGGCCCGTCGGGGCTGGTCGGCGGCCGCCCGCTCCGCGGTGAGTCGTGTGCCTGAGAACCCGTCCACAGGGGTTCTCAGGCAC
>NZ_BAABAC010000029.1:0-7323 GCF_039537225.1 Nocardioides ginsengisoli | reverse complement strand
GGCGTCGGCGCGGCCGCGCGGGCCCGCGTGCGGTCGACGGCCGGTGCGGGGCGCTGCGCGGGGGCGTGACGGGCGGCGCCGGCCTTCGTCGTACCGGCGGGGTGATCGGCGGGGTGGTCGGCGGGGTGGTCGGCAGGGTGGTCGGTGGCGAGCGCGTCGGCCGCGGCCGGGAGCACGAAGGCGGCGGTCACGGCGGCGGCGACGAGCGCGGCGGTCCGACGTCGCGTGGACAGGTCGATCATGGTGAGCCCTCCCTGAGTACTCACCGGTAACGAGCCGACCGTGCCCCCGGTCACGCTCGCCCCTGGGGAGTCGTGTGCCTGAGAACCTGTCTCCACGGGTTCTCAGGCACATGACTCCGGCGCAGCCGGCGTCAGGGCTGGTCGGGCATGTTGGTCCAGCCCTTGCCGTCGTGGCGGCGGAACCAGCCCGACGCGGCGAGCGTCCCACCGTCGACCGGCACGGTGTGGCCGGTGACGAAGCGGGCGGCGTCACTGGTCAGGAAGTCGACGACCCCCGCGTGATCCTCCGCCTCCGCGAACCGGCCGAGCGGCAGCCACAGCGGCACCAGCTCCTCCGAGCGGCCCCGGAGCATCGCGGCCCGCGAGGTCTGGGCGGTGTCGGTGAGGTCCGGTGCGATCGCGTTGACCCGCACGCCGAGGGGGCCGAGCTCGACGGCCATCGACTTGGTGAAGGCGGAGACGCCCGCCTTGAACGCCGAGTACGGCGCGCTGGCCGGGATGCCGCGGTAGGCCTCGACGGTCGACACGTTGACGATCGACGATCCGGCGACCAGGTGCGGGAGCACGGCGTACGTCATCGCGAAGACGTGGCGCAGGTTGACCTCGTAGAGGCGCTGCCACTGCTCGGGGGTGCTGTGCGCGAAGTCGCGCGAGGCCGGCCGGAAGTCGCCGACGTTGTTGACCAGGACGTCGATGGCGCCGCGCAGCCCGGCCGCCGTCCCCACGATCGCGGCGACGGTCTCGTCGCTCGTCACGTCGCCCGGGACGACGGTGCACGCGCCGCCGTCGGCGCGGATCTCCTTCGCCGTCGTCTCCGCGGCATCGGCGTCGATGTCGTTGAGGACGACATGGTCGCCGCGCACCGCCAGCGCGCGCGAGATCGCGCCGCCGATCCCACCGGCGCCACCGGTCACGACGCTGACGCGCTCATCCACAGGCTGCTCCATCACTTCTCCGCTCCTCGCTGGGTCTCTGGCAGGATCGCGCCGTGCCTCGCTCGTCCGACTCCTCGTCGCCCGCCTCCGGGCGACGGCTGCGCGTGCGCGAGGACCCGGCCGTGCGTCGCCAGGCGATCCTCGACGGCTCGGCGCGGCTGTTCGCGACCCGCGGCTTCGCCGACACGACGGTGCGCCACATCGCCGACGAGGTGGAGGTCCAGGCGGCGAGCCTCTACCACTACTTCTCCTCGAAGGACGCGATCCTCGAGGCGGTCCTGCGCGCCTTCCTCGTCGACCTCGAGGCGGCCACTGAGGCGGTCGTCGCGGCCGACGTCTCGCCGCGGCAGAAGGTCGGCGACCTGGTCCGCCACGGGTTCGCGCTGATCAGCGAGCGGCCCTTCTGGGTGCTCACCTACCAGAACGAGTTCCTCCGGCTCGACGGCCAGCCGGGCTTCGAGTTCGTCGGCGAGATGAGCGCGCGGATCGAGGCGGCGTGGGTGCGGGCGCTCACCGAGAGCGCGGCCGCGGACGACTTCGCGGTCGACGTACCGGTCGACGTGCGCTACCGGCTGATCCGCGACGCGACCTGGACGGCCGTGCGCTGGTACCGCGCCGGCGAGCCGTACGACGCCGCCACGCTCGCCGAGCAGTACCTCGCCGTGTTCTACGGCAGCCACTAGCTCAGCGCGTCGACCGCGGCGACCATCGAGCGCAGCGTCGCCGGCACGTCGCCGCGCGGGTAGCCGAGCAGCGCGACCTCGGCGGCGTCCGGCTCGTACGACAGCGTCGTCCCCTTGCCGGCGACGAGGAAGTCGTTGGGCAAGAAGGCGTGGTCGTCGTCGCAGACGGCGACCGTGCGATCAGAGCCGGCGGCGTCGAAGAGCTCCTGGAAGTACTGCTGGAAGGTGAGGTTGGCGTCGCCGATGAGGTACGCCCGGCCCGCCTCGCCGTCGGTCAGTGCGCCGGCGACGGCGGCCGCGACGGCGCCGACGGCCATGTAGTTGGTGCCGCCGAAGGGCGCACAGGCGGGGACCTGGTCCATCTCGCCGCGCGCCCAGCGGACCATCTTCGCGAACCCGCGCAGCGGCCGGCCCGGGATGACGCCGACGACATTGGGCGGGTTGACCGCGCAGACGTCGAAGCCCGGCGCAGCGAGGGCCAGCACGCTCACCTCGGCGACCGCACGGGCCCGGACATAGGCATTGGTCTCGGCGAGCTCGGGGATCACCTGGTGGTAGTAGCTGCCGACCAGGACCGCCCGTCGTACGCCGGCCTCGCGCGCCTCGGCGAAGAACGCCGGCAGGCTCGCGGACTGCACGTCCTGCCAGGTCTCCTCCGACGCGTGCGGGCCGACGTGGCGGATGTCCTGGGCGGCGGAGAAGACGAGGCCGTCGATGCCGCGCAGGCGCTCGCCCCAGCCGGGCTGGGTGTAGTCGCCCTCGATCCAGTCGTACGCCGAGCCGGGCGCGCCGGCCTCGGGACGGTTGCGCCCCGCGACCACGACCTCGTGCCCGCGCCGGGCGAGCTCGTCGGCCACCGTCGACCCGATCAGTCCGGTTCCACCGACCACCAGGACCCGCATGTCACTCTCCTCGCCTACCGAACGCTTGTTAGATAAGCCGGAGTGTAGGCCAGCGTGCGCGGCGGTTCAATACGGACTTCCTGACGGAAACTGGCGCTTCCTGACGGTTGCAACCGTCAGGAAGCGCAGGAATCCCCGCTGAAGCGGGGATTCCCACACCTCACGCCGGCATCAGCGCGATGTCACCCGACACGGTCGTCGCCCGCAGCTCGAGGTGGTCGGCGCCCGGCTCCGGCTGGCCGACGGGCGGCAGCGTCGAGCGCACCCGACCGGACACGGTCGTCAGGTCGGTCCATACCGGCGTGCCGACGGGGACGCCGACGCGGACCTGCGTCGAGGCGCCCTTGACCTGGATCCGCCCGCGGCGCGCCGTACGGACGACGACATCGCCGGACCCGGTCTTGCTGGTGACGTCGGCCGTGCTCTCACCGACCTCGAGGTCGCCGGAGCCGGTCTTCACCACGACGGTGCCGAGCGCCTGGCCGAGGCAGACGTCGCCGGAGCCCGTGGAGACGGAGGCGGTGCCGGCGACCCGGCCGAGGTCGACCGCGCCGGAGCCGGTGCGGACGCGGACGTCGCCGTCGACCTCCGCGACACCGATGTCGCCGGAGCCGGTGTCGACGACGACGTCGGTCACCTGGTCGACGCTCACGGTGCCCGAGCTGGACTTCACACGGGCACTGCGCAGCCGGCCGCTCGCGGTGACGTCGGCGCTGGCACTGCGGGCGACGAGGTCGCTGGCCAGGGGGACGTCGATCTCGATGTCGAGGTCGTCGCCGTTGCCGAAGAGGCCGCCGCGCGGCTTGGGCGCGATGACGTCGACGCGGGCTCCGTTGTGCTCGACGCGGACGTCGCTCGCCCGCGCCCCGCCGAGCGTCACCTCGGTGGTGGCCCGGTCGGTGGCGCGGACGACGATCCGGCCGCGGCCGTTCTCGACGTGCAGCTTGACGGCGTGGGGGGTCTCGAAGACCTGGCGAAGGGGTTCGGGCTGGGACATGGCGGGCTCCTTGGGGGTGAGCGGGATCGGGGGGACGGCCGGTCAGAGCCAGCCGGTCACCCGGCGGTCGCCGGGCGTCGTGCCGAACGGGAACGAGGCGCCGAGCCGCCGGCTCGAGAGGTCGACGTCGACATGGACGGCGCGCTCGTCGGTCGCGCCGCGGATCAGGTTGACCAGCCAGGTGTTGAGCGACTGCCCGGCCTGGGCGGCGGCCTCGTCGGCGCGCGCCTTGAGCGACTCGGGCAGCCGCAGGCTCACCCGCGCCAGCCCCTCGTCGTCGGACACGGGCGAGAACGGGGCCGACGGCGGCGCGGGCGGCGCCACCGGCTCCTGCTCGACCCCGACGTCGACGACGAAGCCGAGGTCGCGCCCCTCCAGTCGTACGTCGACGCCGCCCGCCGGCATCGCCGCCGTGATCTCGGCCGCCGCCTGCGAGATGGCCTCCATCACGGCCAGCCGGACCGCCGGGTCGAGCGCATAGCCGAGCCGCTCGGCCACCTCGCCGGCCTGCGGGCCGGCGCTGTCGGCGGCCGCCTGGAGGTCGCGACGGAGACTGTCGACGTACGGCGTGATGTCCATGTGCATCACTATGACATCACTATGACGTCATCGCAACGCCCATGTGACGTCATCGAGGCATCAGCCGCCGGCGAGCCCCCGGGCGAGGTTGACGGCGTAGATCTCACCGCGGTGGTCGATCCACAGCTCCACCACCCATCCGGCGCAGCCGCCACCCGGGGCCTCGAGGCGCACGATGTCGGCGCCGGCTCCGGCGTACCGGACCGGGAGCGCGCCGTCGGCGCACGGCGGCCGGCCGGCCGCGATCCGGGGGCGGCCGGGCTCGCGGAGGACGACGGCGACCGGGTCGAGACCGCAGTCCGGGAACCCCAGCCCCGAGCACCCCGCCCACGAGGCACGCTCCCCCGGCCGGTCGTTCCACCGCGGCGCGCCGAAGTGGTCGGCGCCGGCGAGCATGTTCCGCACCCGCGCCGCGAAGCGCGGCGCCGCTCCCCTGCCGCGAGCCCAGGCGATGAAGGTCTCCGCAGCCGTGGCGCGCGCCGGGTCGAGCGCGGGCGCGGTCGGCACTCGCGGCGCCGGCGACGGGACGGCGTCCGGAACGGCACGGTCGACGCCCAGCCGGCCGATCGCGACGACCAGCACCGCGATCACGACGACCGCCGCGGCGAGCATGACGGGCCGGCGGCGAGATCGCGGCGCGGGCAGCGGTGGGCGCTCGGCGACCTCGACCGTCGCGGCGGCACCGGCGAGCAGGACCCGCGCCCGCTCCTCGCCGACCCGGTCGGCGATCTCATCGGACATCGGGCGCCTCCACCAGTGGAGCGAGCGCGGACAGCGCCCGGGACGTACGCGACTTCACCGTCCCGGGCGCGATGCCCAGGACCGCGGCCGTGTCGCGCTCGGACAGGTCGGCGAAGTAGTAGCACCGCAGCAGCGCGCTCTGGACGACGTCCTCCGCGTCGGCGGCAGGGACGCCGAGCAGCACGGCCGTCCGCACCAGCCGCGGCCGGCGCGCGGCGACGTACGCGCTGAAGTCCATCCGAGCTCCTCCTCGGGTCACCCAGTGTGACCGGCGAGGAGCCCCGAACGGTTCCGAACCCTCAACCCAGGCCGAGGATCTCCGTCGACCGCTCCCGCATCTCCACCTTGCGGATCTTGCCGGTGACGGTCATCGGGAAGTCGTCGACGAGCAGCACGTAGCGCGGGATCTTGTAGTGCGCGAGCTTGCCGGTCGCGAACGCCTTGACCGCCTCGGCGTCGAGCGGCTGGGCGCCGGCGCGGAGCCGGATCCAGGCGCACAGCTCCTCGCCGTAGCGCTCGTCGGGGACGCCGACGACCTGGACGTCCTCGACGTCCGGGTGCGTGTAGAGGAACTCCTCGATCTCGCGCGGGTAGATGTTCTCGCCGCCGCGGATGACCATGTCCTTGATCCGGCCGACGATATTGGCGTAGCCGTCCTCCCGCATGACGGCGAGGTCGCCGGTGTGCATCCAGCCGTCGGCGTCGATCGCCTCGGCGGTCTTGTCGGGGTCGTTCCAGTAGCCGAGCATCACCGAGTAGCCGCGGGTGCAGAACTCTCCCGGCTCGCCGCGCGGGACGGTCTCGCCGGTGACCGGGTCGACGATCTTGATCTCGACGTGCGGGGCCGCACGGCCGATGGTCGACGTACGGCGGTCGAGGTCGTCGTCGGCGCGGGTCTGGGTCGACACCGGCGACGTCTCGGTCATGCCGTAGGCGATCGACACCTCCGCCATGTGCATGTCGTTGATGCACCGCTTCATCACCTCGACCGGGCAGATCGAGCCGGCCATGATGCCGGTGCGCAGGCTGCTCAGGTCGTAGTCGGCGAAGTCGGGGACGTTCTGCATGGCGATGAACATGGTCGGCACGCCGTAGACGCCCGTGCACCGCTCGTCCTGGACGGTGCGCAGCGTGATCGACGGGTCGAAGCCGGGTGCCGGGATGACCATCGTCGCGCCGTGGGTGACGCAGCCGAGGTTGGCCATCACCATGCCGAAGCAGTGGTAGAAGGGCACCGGGATGCAGAGCCGGTCCTGCTCGGAGAACCCGATCAGCTCGGTGACGAAGAACCCGTTGTTGAGGATGTTGCGGTGGCTGAGCGTGGCGCCCTTCGGGAAGCCGGTGGTGCCGCTCGTGTACTGGATGTTGATCGGGTCGTCGGGCCGCAGCTGCGCCTGCCGCTCGGTGAGGACGTCGGCGGGCAGGTCGCGCCCGGCGTCGACGAGCGCCTGCCAGTCGGCGGAGTCGACGTACAGCGTCCGCTCGAGGCCGGGCACCTCGCCCGACGCCGTCACCTCCTCGACCATGCCCTGGTAGTCGCTGGTCTTGAAGCCGGTCGCGGCCAGGAGCAGCCGGAGACCGGACTGGTTGACGGCGTAGGCGAACTCGTGGGTGCGGTACGACGGGTTCACGTTGACCAGCACCGCGCCCGCCTTGGCCGCCGCGAACTGCACGATCGTCCACTCGGCACAGTTGGGCGCCCACATGCCGACCCGGTCGCCCGCGGCGATGCCCAGCCCGATCAGGCCGCGCGCCGCCTCGTCGACCGCGGCGTCGAACTCGCGCCAGGTCCAGCGCCGACCGCTCGCCACCTCGACCAGCGCCTCGCGGTCGGGCCAGCGCGCCACGGTCCGCTCGAGGTTGGCCCCGATCGTCTCGTCCAGGAGGGGCGTGGTCGTCTCGCCGGCGGCGTACGACAGCTGAATGTCGCTCATAGATCCAGGGTGACGCAAAGAGTGACCCCGCTCACACCCTCGAAGGAAGGTAGAGCGGGGCCACTCGGTGCCGCTGTCTGCTCAGAGGTCGAACAGGGACCCTGCCGCGTTGATGTCGGCGTCGGTGCGGGGCTGGTTGGCCGCGCCGGACGACGTGGGCGCCGCCGGCGTGGCCGGCTCCGGCTCGGGCTCCGGCTCGGGCTCGGCGGCCGCGGCCTCGGCGGCCGCGGGCTCTTCGGCGACCTCGGGCTCCGGCTCGGGCTCGGGCTCGGGCTCGGGCTCGGGAAGGACCTCCGGCTCGGGCTCCTCC
>NZ_BAABAC010000028.1:0-93763 GCF_039537225.1 Nocardioides ginsengisoli | reverse complement strand
ACACCGCACTCGGCGGCAAGTCACCAGCCGACCTCGTGCCCAACCTGCGTGGACAGAACACCTAGTCCGCGACGCCTAGTCCGACACCGACTCCAGCCAGCCCAGGCTGCGGGCGACCTTCTCCAGCGCGCCGACCAGGACGTCGTACTCCTGCTGGTCGAGATCCTCGGTCGCCCGCTCGACCACGGCCTGCACCGGACCGTCCTGCAGCTCGGCGACCCGCGCGTGCCCGGCCGCCGTGAGCCGCACCTCGTTGCCCTGGTGCTCGACCAGTCCGTCCTTCTCCAGCCCCCGTACGGCGTCCTCGACGTCGGACCCCGCGAAGGGCGCGAGCAGCTCCGCGACCCGGTCGTGGACGACGCCGCCCTGTGCGAGCCGACTCAGCACCTGCCAGCCGGCACGGGAGAGTCCGGTGGCCTCGACGGCGTCGGCGACCTGTTCGTCGAGGAGCCGGCCGAGGGTGGTGAGCCAGTAGCCGAGCGGGCGCGGTGCGGTCATGGTCACGCTGTACCCAGCGCCCGTCGCGCCACCCGCCTCCCCCCTACGACCGCCCGATAGCCTGGCCCGCATGCCCAGCGTGCGCCCGATCATTCCGACCGAGCACCGCGACCACCTGGCGTCGCTGCCGTCTGCGAGCTTCCTGCAGACGCCCGGCTGGGCGAAGGTGAAGAGCGAGTGGCGCAGCGAGTCGCTCGGCTGGTTCGACGACGCCGGCCGCCAGGTCGGCTCGGCGCTGGTGCTCTACCGCCAGCTCCCCAAGCTCAACCGCTCGCTCGCCTACCTGCCCGAGGGGCCGGTCATCGACTGGACCGGCGACGACCTCGCCGCCTGGCTCGACCCGATGGTGCGCCACCTCAAGAAGCAGGGCGCCTTCGCGGTCCGGATCGGCCCACCCGTCGTCACCCGGCGCTGGACGACGGCGCAGGTCAAGGACGGCATCGCCGACCCCGGCGTCCGGCTGCTCGGCCAGATCCCGCCGGCGGAGCGCACCCCCGGGGGCGCCCGCGTGGTAGCCCAGCTGCACGAGCTCGGATGGCGACACCAGGGCGTCGAGGGCGGCTTCGCCGCGGGCCAGCCGCAGTTCGTCTTCCAGATCCCGCTGCGCCATCCCGACGGCACGCAGCGCACCGAGGACGAGGTCCTCAAGGGCATGAACCAGCTCTGGCGCCGCAACATCAAGAAGGCCGCCAAGGAGGGCGTCGAGGTGGTCCGCGGCAATCGCGCCGACCTGCCCGCCTTCCACGAGCTCTACGTCCACACCGCCCAGCGCGACCACTTCACGCCGCGTCCGTTGCGCTACTTCGAGACCATGTACGACGCCCTGAGCGCCGACGCCCCCGAGCGGTTCACCCTCTGGCTGGCCCGCCACGACGGCGACCTGGTCGCCTCCACCATCGCGATCCGCGTCGGCGAGCACGCCTGGTACTCCTACGGCGCCTCCTCCACCGAGAAGCGCGAGGTCCGCGGCTCGAACGCCGTCCAGTGGGCGATGATCCGCGACGCGATCGCCGCCGACGCCGCGGTCTACGACCTTCGGGGCATCACCGAGACGCTCGACGCCGACGACTCCCATGTCGGACTCATCCAGTTCAAGGTCGGCACCGGCGGTGAGGCGGTCGAGTACGCCGGCGAGTGGGACCTGCCCGTCAACCGCCCGCTCTACAAGGCGTTCCAGCTCTACCTGAAGCGGAGGGGCTGATCATGAGCGAGCGAATCATTCAGAACAGGGCTTGGAGTGCCTCATGCCCGCCCGGAGCGAAGCGAGGACGGGCATGAGCTTGACGCTGTCCGTCGACGGCCCGCGCTGGCGCGCCCACCTCGAGTCGGTCGCCGCGACCCACCCGGGCATCGTCCCCGTCGCCAAGGGCAACGGCTACGGCTTCACCCTCGGCCGGCTCGCGCGCAAGACGCAGTGGCTGGCCGAGCGCGGCCACGACGTCCGCACCCTCGCCGTCGGCACCTACGACGAGCTGCCCGAGGTCGCCCAGCGCTGGCACGGCGACCTGCTCGTGCTCACCCCGTGGCGCCCGTGGGTGCCGCTGCCCGAGCCCGGGCTCGCCCGGCGCCTGATCCACACGATCAGCCGCGTCGACGACCTGCGCGACCTGCTCCACCTCGACCCGTCTGCCCGGATCGTGCTCGAGCGGATGACCTCGATGCGCCGCCACGGCATGGCCGCCCGCGAGCTGTGGGAGGCCGGCGACCTGCTCCGCAAGCACCCCGGCGCCCGGGTCGAGGGCCTCGCCCTCCACCTGCCGCTCGGGCAGGGCACCCATGTCGGCGAGGTCACCCGGCTGATGAACGACTTCGTCGCGGCCGAGGTCCCCGCCCGCGGCGCGCCCGTCGTCTGGGTCAGCCACCTCACCGACGCCGAGCTCGCCACCCTCCGGGGCCAGTACGGCGACTTCGTCTTCCGCCCCCGCATCGGCACCGGCCTCTGGCTCGGCGACCGCGGCGCGCTCACCGTGTCCGCGACCGTGCTCGACGTCCATCCGGTCGAGCGCGGCGACGCCTTCGGCTACCGCGGCCGCACCGCCCCGAAGTCCGGCCACGTCCTCGTGGTCAGCGGCGGCACCGCCCACGGCATCGGCCTCGAGGCGCCCACCGGCGAGCAGTCGATCAAGGCACGCGCGGCGACGCTGGCCCGCGGCGGCCTCGACGCGGTCGGCTTCGTCCGCTCGCCGTACTCGATCGACGGCAAGCAGCGCCTCTTCGCCGAGCCGCCGCACATGCAGGCCTCGATGCTCTTCGTCCCCCACGGCGCCCGTGTGCCGGCGGTGGGGGAGGACGTCGACGTCCGGGTGCGCTACACCGCGACGGCGTTCGACCGGATCGTCGTCACCGGCTGACGCTCGACCGGGTCGTGCGCCGGCCGGTAGAGGTCGCGCACGATGATCGCCGCGAGGTAGAGCTCGCCGGCCACGCGCACCACGATGCCGACCCAGTAGAAGCCGGCGTCGCCGCCGCCCGCCGGGGCCAGGTAGCCACCGAGGTACCACCACACGGTGCAGAAGTAGAAGACCTCGCACGCCTGCCACACGAGCTGGTCGCGCCAGCGCGGCCGGGCCAGGACGGCGAGCGGCAGCAGCCACAGCACGTACTGCGGCGAGTAGACCTTGTTGACCAGCAGGAAGCCGACCACGATCAGGTAGCCGAGCTGGGCCAGCCGCGGGAGCGGGGGCTCGCTGATCAGCTCGGGCCGGGGCGCCCACCGGGGTCGCCGCGAGGTCATGCCGATGACGAACACCCCGGCGCACCAGGCGCCGAAGAGCACCCACGACCAGACGTTGATCGTGTGCGCCGAGAAGTCGGCGTTCGCCGCCTGGTCGATGAGCATCCACACCGACCCGAGGTCGGCGCGCCGCTCGGAGTTGAACGACCAGAACACCTTCCACTGGTCGGGCCCGCTCAGGTAGCCGGGCGCGTTGGCGACCGCCCAGGCCGCGATCGCCCCGACGGTGATCATGACGAACCGCCCGACCTCGCGCCGGCGCAGCAGGATCACGAGCACCGCGCCGAGCAGGAAGAGCGGGTAGAGCTTGACCGCCGTACCGAGCCCGATCAGGACGCCGGTCAGCGCCGCCCGGTCGCGGGCGAAGGCCCACAGCGCCCCGGCGACCAGGGCGACGGCGAGCAGGTCCCAGTTGATCAGCCCGGTGAGCAGCAGCGCCGGGGAGAGGGCGAACGCCGCCGCGTCCCACGGCCGCCGCGGATGGACGCCGGCCAGCAGCCAGACCGACAGCAGGGCCAGCGCCCCGAAGCCGACCGCGTTGACCAGGAGGAAGATGCTCTGCTCGCGGATCACCTGCGGGTCGGCGTAGAGGTCGGAGACCGACTCGCGGTAGCGCGGCTCGAGGTCGGGCGATCCGTTGAGCCAGTGCGTGACCCACGCCGTGCCCCACGCCCAGTAGGCGATGCCGACGGGGTACTCCATCACCTCGTAGCGTGCCCGCGTCTGCTCGTCGCCGGTGAACGGCCAGGCGTTCTCGGCGAAGCCCCGCGGCACGTACAGCGGCCGCAGGTCGGTGTAGCACATGTGGGAGTAGGTCCAGTTCTGGTCCTTGCCCTGCGCCACCGAGCACGGCGCCTTCTGCGCCATGCCGGCCACGAACACCACCGCGGTGAGCAGCAGGAGCACCCGCACCGGCGTCCACCACCGGTGCCGGCGCGCCCGCTCGCCCATCGGCCCGCCGACGACCTCGCTCAGCGCCGCGACGACGCCGTCGTCCCGCGTCGGGTGGACGTGGGCCATGGCCTCAGGCGGCGCTGCGTCGCGTGCCGGAGCGGCGCCCGCCCGTACGCCGCCCGCCGCTGCGGCGCCCGAGCGTGGCGCGGCCCTGCGACTGCGCGGGCTTCGACGGCTTGGGCTTGCCGCCGCCCAGGATCCCGCCGCCGCTCGTGTCGCCGGACGACGGGGTGTCGGTCGGCAGGTCGGTCGGCGGGATCTCGGTCGTCGGCGGAGCCGTCGGCGTCGTCGGAGCCGTCGGGACGGTCGGCGTCTGCGTCGTCTTCGTCGGCTTCGGCTGCTTGGTCTTCTTCGGCGGCGGCGGCGGAGCCGGCTCGTGGCCGCTGGACGGCGGCGTGCCCTTGACCCACGCGGCGGGCGGCAGGCTCTCGACCGGGTCGCCGTCGAGGGCCTGCTTCATCACCGCGGCCCAGGTGAGCGCCGGGTAGGTGCCGCCGAAGTACGACGGCAGCCAGCCCTTGAGCTCCTCGTTGCCCTTGCCGCGGACGTACATCACCGCGGTCGAGAGCTGCGGGGTGTAGCCGACGAACCAGGCCGAGGAGACCTCGCCCTTGCCGTTGGTGGCGGTGCCGGTCTTGCCCGCGGCGGGGCGGCCGAGCGAGAGCGTCTTGGCGCCGGTGCCGGTCTTGACCACCTGCTGCAGCGCGTAGCCCACGTCGTCGGAGATGCCCTCGGAGATCGCCCGGTGGGTGGTGACCTTGTGGTTGTACTTCACGATGCCGTTGCGGTCGACGACCTTCTCGATGATGTAGGCGTCGGCGGCCTCGCCGCGGTTGGCGATGGTGGCGTAGCCGTTGGCCATGTTGATCGGGCTGACCGTCGCCGAGCCCAGCGAGACGCCGGTGTTGGCGTCGAGGCCGGCGCTGGAGCTCGGGTAGCCGTAGGGCGGGTTGGCCGGCTTCGCGGGCGGCAGGCCCATCGCGTTGGCGGTCGCGATGATCTTCGCCGGGCCGCCGGGGATGGCGAGGGTGAGGTCGATGTAGGCGGTGTTGATCGACTCCTCGGTGGCCTTGATCAGGTCGACCTTGCCGTAGGCGTGGTTGGCCTCGTTCTCGAACGGGCGGCCGCCGCCGGGCAGGTAGTAGGGCGAGTTGCCGTCGAAGGTGTCCTTGAGCTCGAAGCCGGCCTTGAGGCCCGCGGCGAGCGCGAACGGCTTGAACGTCGAGCCGGCCTGGCCGCCCGCGACCGCCCAGTTGAGCTGGGACTGCAGGTAGTCCTGACCGGCGAAGATGCCGCGGACGGCGCCGGTGCCGGGCTCGACCGAGGCGACCGCGACGTGCAGCTGCTTGGGCCCGAAGCCCTCCGGGCGCTCCTCGGCGACGCCCGCGGCGGCGGCGTTCATCGCCTTGCGGGTGAAGGTGGTGGTGACCCGCAGGCCGCCGCCGTTGATCTCCTGCTCGGAGAAGCCGAGGCGGAGCAGCTCCTTGCGGACCATGGTCAGCACGTGGCCGCGCTGGCCGCCGTACTGGGTCGTCTGCTTGATCTTCGGGAACTTCGGCAGCCCCTGCTCGAGCGCCTTCGCCGCCTCGTCAGCCGTGATCGTCTTCATGCTCTGCATGCCCTTGACGATGCGGTCGAAGCGGTCGGCGAGCCGGGCCTTGGCGGCGTCGCCGTTGGCCGGGTCGTAGAGCGTCGGGTTGTTGAGGACGGCGGCGAGCACCACGGACTGGCGCAGGGTGAGGTTCTTGGCGTCGCGGCCGAAGTACGCCTGCGCGGCGGACTGGATGCCGTAGGCGCCGCGGCCGAAGTAGATGGTGTTGAGGTAGCCCTCGAGGATCTGCTTCTTGCTCAGCGTGTTCTTGATCTTGAGGGAGAGGATCGCCTCCTTCACCTTGCGCTTCCAGGTGCGCTCCTGGGTGAGGTAGAGGATCTTCACGTACTGCTGGGTGATCGTCGACGCGCCCTGGGTCGCATTGCCCTGGGCGTTGCTGAACGCCGCGCGCAGGATGCCCTTGGGGTCGAGACCGTTGTCGGTCCAGAAGGTGCGGTTCTCGGAGGCGACCACGGCGTCCTTGATCGTCTGCGGCATCTCGTCGTAGCTGATCGAGTCGCGCTTCTGGATCGCGAACTGGCCCAGCTGGGACTTGCCGTCGGCGTAGAACACCTGGGTGGTCTCGGTGAGGAACTGCTGGTTGGGGTTGGGGATGTCGATCGACTTGTAGGCGACGAAGAAGGCGCCCACGCCCAGCAGCGCCAGCACCAGGCCGGTGATCAGGCTCCAGAGCGCGAGCCGCTTGATCCGCTGCTTCCAGGTGCGCGGCTCACGGCTCTTCTTGGAGCGCCCCTTGGAGCGCCCCTTTGAGCGCGCCGAGGACTGCGGGGAGGCGCCGGCGGACTTGCGTTTTCCCTGAACCACGGACCACAGGGTACGGGCGGGCACCACGTCGGCCCGATTCCGAGCCGTGGCCCGGGGATGGGCTGTGCGGCGGCGGGCCACGGTCGGGACGTCGTACCGACACTCCTGATCCATCGGAAGTTCACGTCCCGTGGATATATCGCTACGATAGGTCGTATGGCACGGCGTGGAGACACCATCGAGCTCGCGGTCCTCGGACTGCTGCACGAGGGACCCATGCACGGCTACGAGCTGCGCAAGCGGCTCAACCTGATGCTCGGATGGGGCCGCCTGCTCTCCTATGGCTCGCTCTACCCGGCGCTGAAGAAGATGCTCCGCGGCAACCTCATCGAGGAAGTCGTCCCGTCGGGCGTGCAGACCCGCCGGCAGCGGATCGTCTATCAGGTCACTGAGCTGGGCACCGAAGAGTTCTCGCGCCTGATGTCGGAGGTGGGTCCTGCCGCATGGGAGGACGACAACTTCGACATCCGGTTCCGGTTCTTCTCCTCCACCGACATGGAGATCCGCCTGCGCGTCCTCGAAGGACGTCGCTCGCGCCTCCAGGAGCGACTCGACCGGGTGCAGCGTGAGCTCTCGATGACCCAGAAGGAGGTCGACCGCTATGCCACCGAGCTGCAACGGCACGGTGTCGAGTCGGTCGAGCGTGAGGTCCGGTGGCTCTCCGACCTCATCAACGCCGAGCGCGGTGCCCAGGGGCACGGCACCGCCTCACCCGAGACGCCGACCTCGTCGGCGCCGTCGACCTGAGTAGACATTCACCCCACCTGAGCAGTCAGCAGTTCATGACCAAGGAAGGAACACCCCCAATGGGTTCGGTTCGAGTAGCGATCGCCGGCGTGGGCAACTGCGCCACGTCCCTGATCCAGGGCGTGCAGTACTACCGGGACGCCGATGCAGCGAGCACCGTCCCGGGGCTCATGCACGTGCAGTTCGGCGACTACCACGTGAGCGACGTCGAGTTCGTCGCCGCGTTCGACGTCGACGACAAGAAGGTCGGCAAGGACCTTTCCGAGGCCATCAACGCCTCGGAGAACAACACCATCAAGATCGCCGACGTCGCGACCCTCGGTGTCGAGGTCCAGCGCGGCCCGACGCTCGACGGTCTGGGCAAGTACTACCGGATGACGATCGAGGAGTCGGCCGCCGAGCCGGTCGACGTCGTCCAGGCGCTCAAGGACGCCCAGGTCGACGTCCTCGTCTCCTACCTCCCGGTGGGCTCCGAGGAGGCCGACAAGTTCTACGCCCAGTGCGCGATCGACGCCGGCGTGGCCTTCGTCAACGCCCTCCCCGTCTTCATCGCCTCCGACCCGGTCTGGGCCAAGAAGTTCGAGGACGCCGGCGTCCCGATCGTCGGCGACGACATCAAGTCGCAGGTCGGCGCCACGATCACGCACCGCGTGATGGCGAAGCTGTTCGAGGACCGCGGCGTGGTGCTCGACCGCACCTACCAGCTCAACGTCGGCGGCAACATGGACTTCAAGAACATGCTCGAGCGCGAGCGCCTGGAGTCCAAGAAGGTCTCCAAGACCCAGGCCGTCACGTCGAACCTGAACGGCCCGCTGGCCGGCAAGATCGACGACAAGAACGTCCACATCGGCCCGTCCGACTACGTGGCGTGGCTCGACGACCGCAAGTGGGCCTACGTCCGCCTCGAGGGTCGCGCGTTCGGCGACGTCCCGCTCAACCTGGAGTACAAGCTCGAGGTCTGGGACTCCCCCAACTCGGCCGGCATCATCATCGACGCCGTCCGTGCGGCCAAGATCGCCAAGGACCGCGGCGTCGGCGGCCCGATCATCCCCGCGTCGGCGTACCTCATGAAGAGCCCGCCGGTGCAGATCGAGGACACCGAGGGTCGCGCCCAGCTCGAGGCCTTCATCAAGGGCGTCTAGCCCTATCGACGCGAGCGTTACACATCGCTCCCTGCCGACCCCGGCTCGCTACGGCGAGTCGGGGTCGGTGTCGTTTTCGGGCGCGCGGCGTCGGGGGCCGGGCCGAGCGCGCTTGTAACTCGGTGTCCATGCATCCACCACAGGGTCATGACGTGTCACAGCACCGCGGTAGATCCCCGAACACCGAGTTACAAGGGTGCTCAGCCGCCGATCTTGAAGCAGCCGAGCTCCTTGCGGAACTCCAGCCGGGTCCAGACCGCGCGGTGGTCGGAGACCGCCGAGCGCAGGACGGCGGCCTGGATCGGCGTGAACCAGCCGTCGTGGAGCACGTAGTCGATCCGGTTGCGCGGGTTGCCCGCCGGCACCGTGTCGCCGGCGCCGGCGCCGACCGCCCAGGCGTCGCCGAGGCCTGACGAGCGCAGCATCTGCACCGGCGCGGTGCCGGGGCCGGCGTTGAGGTCGCCGCCGAGGATCTTCGGGTTCGGGTCCTTGGCCAGGATCTGGATGGCGGTGCGCGCCTGCGCCATCCGGGCGGTGCCGGCGCCCTGGTCGAAGTGCGTCGAGTAGACGCTGATCATCGTGCCGTCGACGTTGACCGTGGCGTGCAGCAGGCCGCGCTGCTCGCGGCCGCCGGCGACGGGGAGCAGGGTGTTGCTCCACGCGGTGATCGGGTAGCGGGACAGGATCGCGTTGCCGATCGGGCCGGTGCCGCGGCTGCGCTGGTTGCCGCCGTAGACCCAGGCCAGGCCGGTCGCCTTGGCGAGCGCCGCGGCCTGGGTGATGCCGCCGGTGCGGGCGCGGCCCTGGTCGACCTCCTGGAGCAGGACGATGTCGGGCTTCCAGGAGGAGATCTCGTGGCCGATCGCGCCGAGCTGGAGACTCTCACCGGGCGTCGCGCCGTGGTGGATGTTGAAGGTGAGCACCGTGAGCGGGCGCCTGAGCGGCGCCGACGGGCACAGGGACGCCGGGATGTCCGGCAGTGGCGGCAGCGGCTCGTCGCGGCTGGGCTGATAGCCGGACGACGGCGCCGAGGGCACCTCGCTCTGTCCGCTGCCGGGCGATCGGGGAGCGCTGCGCGGCGGCTCCTTGGCGCCCTGGATCACGAACACGATCCCGACGACCAGCAGGACGACGACCGCCGCCGCGACGGTCGCCACCTGGGCGGCCACGCTGGTTCCGGGCACGGCCTGGGGGCGCGCCGGCCGTTCCGGCTCGGCGGCGCCCTCTCCCTCGTCGTCCGGCTCCGGCGGACGGTCGTCGCTCACGCGCCCATTCAACCGGGCCCGCGGTCACCGCGGGCCCGAACCCCCGACGGGGAGCCTCAGGCCTCGGCCTCGGCCTTGATCCGCTCGAGGGTCTGCCGGATGCCGCGGCGCAGCTCGTCGGTGAACGGCTCCTGGCCGCCGAGGACGACCTTGGTCAGCAGCAGCGACAGGCCGGACACTCCGTGCGGGGTCTCGCGGCGCTCGGTGAGCCGGGTGCCGCCGGCGGCGGTGGGCTCCAGCTCGAAGGACCACACGGTGCGGTTCTCGCGGATCCGGAAGGCGAAGTCGCCGGGCGTGGCGTCGGTCGGCGGCTGGAAGCGGACCACCTTGCCGCCGGTCGGCCAGCGCTTGAGGCCCTGCTTGTTGAGGTTGCTGAAGCTGGCGCCCATCGTGACCACGCCGCCCTTGACGGTGGACTTCACGACCTGCGGGCTCCACTTGGCCATCGCCGGGATGTCGGTGACCAGGGCCCAGACCCGGTCGGTCGGAGCGTCGATCTCGATGGTGTCCTCGAGCAGCTTCGCGTACGTGTCGGCCATGGTGTTCCTCCGGAGGGAGACAGTCGGATCTCCGGCACGCTACCGCCCGGTAGCGTACCGACGGTACGTGACCCGCACCACAGATCGCCGTCCGCCTCGTGCGCGGAGCACAAGCGACGAGCAGCCGGGCAGCCGAGCAGCCGAGTAGCCGGGGGAGGGCGCTCAGTCGCGCGCGTCCCACCACTCCCGCAGCGCCGCGGCGGCGTCCTCCTCGGCCATCGGTCCGTTGTCGAGGCGCAGGTCGAGCAGGAACTTGTAGGCCTCGCCGACCTCGCGCCCCGGGCCGATGCCGAGGATCGTCATGATCTGGTTGCCGTCGAGGTCGGGCCGGATCGAAGCCAGCTCCTCCTCGGCGGAGAGCCGGTCGATCCGGGCCTCCAGGTCGTCATAGGTACGACGCAGCCGGTCGGCCTTCTTCTTGTTCCGCGTGGTGCAGTCGGCGCGGGTGAGCACGTGCAGCCGCTCCAGCTGGTCGCCGGCGTCACGCACGTAGCGGCGTACGGCGGAGTCGGTCCACTCGCCCGAGCCGTAGCCGTGGAAGCGCAGGTGGAGCTCGACCAGGTCCCCGACCGCGTCGATCTGGTCGTTGGAGAAGCGCAGCGCCTTCATCCGCTTGCGGGTGAGCTTGGCGCCGACCGCGTCGTGGTGGTGGAAAGTAACCGATCCGTCGTCCTGGAAGCGGCGGGTGCGCGGCTTGCCGACGTCGTGCATGAGCGCGGCGAAGCGGGACACGAAGTCCGGACCGGCGGGGATGTCGCTGCGCTCGGAGAGCCGCGGCTCGAGGTCGATCGCCTGCTCGAGGACGGTGAGCGTGTGCTCGTAGACGTCCTTGTGGCGGTGGTGCTCGTCGCGCTCGAGCTTGAGCTTGGGCAGCTCCGGAAGCACTCGGGCGGCGAGCCCGGTCGCGACCAGGAGCTCGAGGCCGAGCCGCGGGTACGGCGCGCAGATCAGCTTGGTCAGCTCGTCGCGCACCCGCTCGGCGGAGATGATGTCGATCCGCTCGGCCATCGCGGTCATCGCCTCGACCACGCCCGGGTCGACGGTGAAGCCGAGCTGCGCGGCGAAGCGCGCGGCCCGCATCATCCGCAGCGGGTCGTCGGAGAACGACTGCTCGGGCGTGCCCGGCGTGCGCAGCACCCGGTGGGCCAGGTCGAGGACGCCGCCGAACGGGTCCTCGATCTCGCGCCCCGGCAGCCGGACGGCCATGGCGTTGACGGTGAAGTCACGCCGGCCGAGGTCGCCGGCCAGGCTGTCGCCGTACTGGACGTCGGGCTTGCGGCTGTCGACGTCGTACTCCTCGGAGCGGTACGTCGTGATCTCGACCACCCAGTCGCCCTTGCGGCAGCCGATGGTGCCGAAGTCGCGGCCCATGTCCCACCAGGCGTCGCCCCAGGCCTTGAGGATCTTGTCGGTCTGCTCGGGGCGCGCCGACGTGGTGAAGTCGAGGTCGTTGGAGCGCCGCCCGAGCATCGCGTCGCGCACCGGCCCCCCGACCAGCGCCAGCTCGTGGCCGGCCGCGGCGAAGAGGGCGCCCAGCTCGTCGATGACGGGAGCGATCCGGTCGAGCTCGGCGGCGACCGCGGACTGGACGTCGGCCAACCGGAGCGGCTCACCCGGGGCGGGCAGCGGCGTGGGGCGGTCGGCGGCGTCGGTCACGGGCGGAGAGTCTAGGCGTGACCCTCCCGGGTGCCCCACTACCCTCGGGATCGTGGTCCGCCGTCAGTCACGCCTGCTCGGGGGAGTGGTGACGGCTCTCGTGGTCGCTCTCTGTCTCCTCGTCGCCCCGACGACGGCGAGCGCCCGGCCCGGCGACACCTACGACGCCCCGCTGCAGGTCACCATCGACGACCTCACGCCCGGGGTGCTGCCGCGCTCGGGCCCGCTCATCGTGACCGGCACGATCACCAATGTCGACCTCGAGACGTGGCACGACATCCGGCTCTACCCGATGTTCGGCGCCGGGCCCGACTGCACCACCTGCCCGCCGGTGATGACCACCGAGGCGGAGCTGGCGACGGCCGCCGCGAGCGACCCGGAGACGCCGGTGGGCGACCGCTACACGCGCGACCCGAAGGTCCGCTACGACATCACCACGCTCGACCCGGGGCAGTCGGTGAGCTATCTGATCCGGATCCCGCAGTCGGTGCTGAAGGACCGGTTCCCCCACCCGCAGGCGGGGGTCTACTGGTTCGGCGTCCATGCGCTCGGGTCGAGCCCGTCCGACAACGACCCGACCGCCGACGGCCGGGCCCGGACCTTCCTGCCGTCCGTGCCGGCCTCGACCAAGGACAGCGTCGACACGGCGGTCGTCGTACCGCTGCGGGGACGGATCGCGCACGCCGCCGAGGGCGAGCTCGGGCGCACCCAGGCGTGGGAGCAGGCCCTCAGCCCGGACGGCACGCTCGGGTCGGCGCTGGCGTTCGGCTCCGCGAGCGGCGCCAACCCGGTGACCTGGCTGCTCGACCCGGCGCTGCCGGACGCCGTACGCCAGCTGGCCCGGGGCAACCCGGTCCGGGCGATCACGCCGAACAAGCCCAACGAGGAGCCGCCGAGCTCCGACGGCGCGTCGCCCAGTGAGACACCGAGCGGCGACGCCGGCGACGGCGGGGGAGCGGCGGCCGAGGTCGACGGCGCCACCCTCGAGCCCGACAACCCGGTCGTGACGACGGCCGAGAGCTGGCTGCGCCAGGCGCAGGCGGTGCTGCCGGGCGGCTCCGTCGCCCTCCTGCCGTACGGCGACCCCGACCTCGCCGCGGCCGCCACCGGCCTGCCCGACCTCTACAAGACCGCGCGCGAGCACCCGGGCCGGGTCCTCAAGGACTGGGGCGTGCACGGCACCCCGGTCGTCGGCGCACCCAACGGCTACCTCGACGAGGCCGCCATCACCAAGGTGGACGACGGCGCCACGGTGCTGCTGACCGACCAGATGTTCCCGACCGAGACCTTCTCCGAGACCCCGCCCGTCGGCGGCCTGATCGGCGACAGGTCGGTCGTGGTGACCAGCTCCGGGGCGGCCCGCGGCGGCCCCGGGCCCGACGACGCCCAGTCGCCGGTCGGGCTGCGCCAGCGGCTGCTCAGCGAGGCCGCCGTACGCGTGCTCAAGGCCGGCGCCAGCCGCCCCGAGCCGCTGACCCTCGTCCTCCCGAGCGGCATCGACGCCGCCGGCGCCCGCTCCTTCTGGGACGGCCTCGGCGCCGTCCCGTGGCTGCACCTGGTCGACCTGCCGACCCTCGTCGGCGCCAGCTCGGTCGGGGCCGGGCCGTCCTCGGACCGGCAGATCGACCCCGACGAGCTGTCCTACCCCGACGGCCAGCACGACGCACAGCTCGACCCGAACGTCCTCGGCGAGGCGGGCACGCTGATCCGCTCGGCGCGGACCTTGCAGAGCATCCTCGGCAAGGACTACGCCATCGGCGAGGAGCTCGTCGGCGAGGCGCTCGCCGGCACGTCGTACGGCGTGCGGGGCGACAGCGACGCCGGTCCTCGCCTGGGCCGCACCCGGGATTGGGTGCTGGAGAAGCTCGACAAGATCACCATCGACGCCCCGCAGGGCGTGACCCTGTCGAGCAGCTCGGGCAGCTTCAACATCTCGGTGCGCAACACGCTCGACCAGCCGGTCACTGTCCGGATCGAGGCGACCACCGACGAGGGCGCGACGATCCGCGCGGCCAACCCGATCGTGCTCACGGCCAACAGCCGCGCGTCGGTGCCGATCGAGGCGAGCATGCGGCGGGCCGGCGTCCACAACATCCGGCTCCGGCTGACCGACGCCGACGGCAACCCGATCGGCGCCGAGGACGCGCTGCCGATCCGCTCCGGACAGGTCGGCGTGGTGATCTGGGTGATCATCGGCACCGGCGGCGGGATCCTGTTCTTCGCGATCGCGGTCCGGCTCTACCGCCGGATCCGCCGCCACGGCCAGGCCACCGAGCCCACCGAGCCCACCGAGCCGACCCAGCCCGCCGAGGTCACCCCGTGACCGAGAGCGCGCCCGCCGGCGAGCAGAAGGGCATCCTCGCCAACACCGCCGTGATGGCGGCTGGCACCGTGTTCTCCCGGCTGAGCGGTCTGATCCGGGCCACGCTCCTCGCGGCGGCGCTCGGCACCTTCCTGCACGCCGACATCTTCACCGTGGCCAACACGGTGCCGAACATGCTCTACATCCTCATCGCCGGCGGCGTGTTCAACGCGGTGATGGTGCCGCAGCTGGTGCGGTCGATGAAGAACGACCCGGACGGCGGCGCGGCGTACGTCAACCGGGTGATCACCCTGGCCGCCTGCTTCCTCGGCGCGGCGAGCGTGCTGCTCGTGCTCGCCGCGCCGCTGGTCATCGACCTGATGATGCCCAAGCTCGGGGCGCCCCACTATGCCGAGCAGCAGCAGTCGGCGATCGACTTCGCCCGCTACTGCCTGCCACAGGTCTTCTTCTACGGCATGTTCGTGCTGCTCGGGCAGGTGCTCAACGCCCGCAGCCGGTTCGGCCCGATGATGTGGGCGCCGATCGCCAACAACGTGATCTCGGTGGCGGTGCTCATCGCCTACATCGTGTCCTTCGGCACCGTCGGCCCCGACGAGCGGATCGCCGCCTTCTCCTCCCAGCAGGAGCTGCTGCTCGGCCTCGGCTCGACCGCCGGCATCGCGGCGCAGTTCCTCATCCTGATCCCCTACCTGCGCTCCGCCGGGATCCGGTTCCGCCCGCGCTTCGACTGGCGCGGCGTCGGCCTCGGCCACACCTTCCGGCTCGGCGTGTGGACGGTGCTCTTCGTGATCGCCAACCAGATCGCGTACGTCGTCGTGGTGCGCCTCGCGTCCGGCGGCACGGCCGAGGCGCACGACGGCACCGGCATCACGATCTACTCCAACGTCTTCCAGGTGGTGATGGTCCCGCACTCGGTGATCACCGTCTCCCTGGCGACCGCGATCCTGCCGCGGCTGTCCTCGGCCGCCGCGACCGGCGACCTGGGCCGGCTGGCCACGACGCTGAGCAGCACCATGCGGACGGCGCTCTCGGTGGTGGTGCCCTTCGCGGCGCTGCTGCCCGCCATCGCCAGCCCGGTGTCGCAGGTGCTGTGGGGCCACGGCGGGTCGGCCACGACGTACTACCGCTTCGAGCCGTCGCTGGTGCTCTTCGGCTTCGGCATCGTCGCGTTCACCGTCCACTACCTGGTGCTGCGCGGCTTCTACGCGCTCGAGCTCAACAAGCTGGTCTTCTTCATCCAGTGCGCGATCGCGGCGACCAACATCCTGCTCGCCGTCGTCCTGGTCGGCCGGGTGCAGCCGTGGGACACCTCCCCGATGCTGGTCGTCGCCTACACCGGCGCCTACACGGTCGGCTCGGCGATCTCGGCGTTCGTGCTGGTCCGGCGGCTGCGCCGCGGCGGCGCCG
Source organism: Nocardioides ginsengisoli (assembly GCF_039537225.1). Lineage (NCBI taxonomy): Bacteria > Bacillati > Actinomycetota > Actinomycetes > Propionibacteriales > Nocardioidaceae > Nocardioides > Nocardioides ginsengisoli. Next base: position 78,082 of record NZ_BAABAC010000028.1, on the reverse strand, counting down.
CCGACAGTCGGCGCGCCTGGCGCGGGTTCGTGCTGCGGTTGGTCGCGGCCAGCATCGTGGTCTTCCTGGTGGCGAGCTTCGTCGACCTCGTGGTCGGCGACACCATCGTCGAGATCGTCGGCACGCACCCGCACTGGACGCTCGCGGCGGTCGAGGTCGCCGTCGTCTGCGCCGCTGCGGGCGCCGCGCTGCTGGCGGTGGCGCGTCCGCTGCGGCTGACCGAGGTCAGCGCCGTCGTCGGCACGGTCCTGGGCCGCCTGCAGCGACGCTGATCGGGCTAGGGTGGCCAGAGGGATCACGAGGGGGATCGGAGTGGCGACGTCGACGCGGTCGGGGGATGTCCTCGCCGGCCGCTACCGGTTGATCGACCTGCTGACCGAGAGCGGCGGCGGGCGGTTCTGGCGTGCCCACGACAACGTCCTCGAACGGTACGTCGCGCTGCACGTCATCGCCGAGGACGACGAGCGCGCGGCCGGTCTGGTCGAGGCTGCGCGGACCTCCGCCCAGGTCCTCGACCCGCGCATCCTCCGCGTCCTCGACGCGGAGAAGGAGGACGGCCGCTGCTTCGTGGTCAACGAGTGGGGCACCGGCATCTCCCTCGACATCCTGGTCACCCACGCCGGACCGCTCGACCCGCGACGCGCGGCCTGGCTGGTCGCCGACGTCGCCGGCGCGCTGGCCAAGGCCCATGCCGCGGGCGTCACCCACGGCCGGCTCAACCCCGAGAACGTCCTCATCGACCGCTACGGCGCCGTCCGGATCATCGGCATGTGCGTCGACGCCGCGCTGCACGGCCTCTCGCCGGGCGACGTCCGCAGCGACCTCGAGGACCTCGGCGGCCTGCTCTACTGCGCCCTCACCGGCACCTGGCCCGGCCCGTCCGGCTCGATCGTGCCGGCCGCGCCCCGCGAGAACGGCGCCTTCCTCAGCCCGCGCCAGGTCACCGCCGGCGTCCCCAAGCCGCTCGACCTGCTCTGGCGCGAGTTCGACTGCCCCGGCGTCCACAGCCGCCGGCTGTTGCGCGGCGGCGAGCACCCGGACGTCGGCTCGGCCGCGGCGATCGCCGCCGAGCTGCTCGCCTTCGTCGGCGACACCACCGGCATGCCCGAGGAGCTCGCCCGCGCCATCCCGCCGATCAACGAGCTGCGTCCGGTCTGGCTGCCCGCGGTCGCCGATCCGCTGCCGCACGACTCCTCCCGCGACGATCTCCCCGTCGTACCGGACGATTCGGTCGCCGCAGCGGCCGCAGAGCGACCCGAACGTCCGGTACGACCGGAGCCCGAGGAGACCAAGGAGCCCAAGGAGCCCGACCCGCCGATCCCGCTGGTCACCGAGCTGCCCACCGAGGCCGGGATGCCGGTCTTCGGCGACGACGATGACGACGTCGCGTGGCTGCGCACCCGCACCACCCCGCCGCCGCCCCCGCCGCCGTTCGAGGACCTGCCGGAGCGTCCGCTGTTCGCGCCCGACCCGCCCGGCGGCGTACGGCGTCCGCGGATCCCGCCGGTACCGTCCGACCAGGCACCGACGGCCGGCCCGGGCTACTGGCCCTGGGACACCGGGTCCGGCCAGCCCCCCGGCGCCGACGACGACACCGCCGAGGACGAGCGCGTCCCCGGCCGCAACTGGCTGCGGCTCGCGATGGCCGTCGGCGCCGCCGTCCTGCTGCTGGTGGCGATCGCGATCGCGTTCAACCTCGGCCGCGGCCGCACCGCCCTCGGCGGCGACCCGGGCTCCGGCGACACCCCCAGCCAGACCACGACGCGCGCCGCGCGGGCCGCGGTGATCAACGGCGTCAACGTCCGCGACTTCGACCCTCTCGGCGGCGGCACCGAGAATCCCGACAGCGTCGGCAATGTCGTCGACGGCAACCCCGCGACGACCTGGCGCACGTCGACGTACGACGCCCAGCTCGGGCCGGTCGCGCCCGCGCTCAAGTCCGGCGTCGGCCTGGTGCTCGATCTCGGGGCGGCGCACACGATCAGCTCGGTCGACATCCGCGCGGTCGCGGGCGAGAGCACCGTCTCCCTCTACGCCTACGACACGGCGCCGTCGGCGGCGCCGACCGGCGACCCGTCGGCCCGGGCGAGCGGCTCGGGACGCTTCGACCTGACACCGGCCGCGACCTCGCCGGTGAAGGCTCGCTACCTTGTCCTGTGGTGGACAGCGTTGCCCAAGGTCAGTGACGGCTATCGGGCAGAGATCTCCGAGGTGGTGGTCCGTGGCGAGTGAGCTCTCGGCCGACCCCACGGACGCCGAGCTCCTGGCCGCCCACGTCGCCGGCGACCCCGACGCCTTCGCGACGCTCTTCGCCCGTCACCGCGACCGGCTCTGGGCCGTCGCGCTGCGCACCTGCGGGCACGCCGAGACCGCGGCCGACGGCCTCCAGGAGGGGATCGTCGCGGCCTTCCGCCGGGCGGAGTCCTTCCGCGGCGAGGCCGCCGTCACCACCTGGCTGCACCGGATCATCGTCAACGCCTGCCTCGACCGGCTCCGCGCCGAGAAGGTACGCCGGGCCGAGCCACTGCCCGACGACCTCGACGAGGCGGAGCGCCCGCACCACACGCAGGCCGACCCCCGGGCCGCCGACCCGGCCGAGCAGAGCCTCGCCGGCGAGCGCCGCCGGCAGGTGCTCACCGCGCTCGGGACACTGAGCGCCGAGCAGCGGGCGGCCGTCGTCCTGGTCGACATGGAGGGCTACTCGGTCGCCGAGGCCGCGCAGATCCTCGACTGCGCCGAAGGCACCGTGAAGAGCCGCTGCTCGCGGGCGCGGGCGCGGCTCGCCGTCCTGCTGGCCGAGCTGCACGGCGTCGACGCCGACGTGAGCGCCCCCACGGCGCCGGACGGGAACCCGCCGGGTCCGCCGGACGTCGGATCCCTGGCGTCGCGCGGACCGCCGGCCGACACCGCCGCCGTCGACTGACTCGCCCGGCCCCGGCCGGAGAACCCCCATCAGGACTGCCCCATGAACGACACCACCGAGCCCGACCTGCCGCTCACCCCTGCCCAGGAGGCGGCGGTCCGCCGTGCGCTCGCCGAGGCCGGCGGCCCCGAGCCGATGCCGGGCGAGGTCGTCGACCGCCTCGACGCCGTCATCGCCGACCTCGCCGGCGAGCGCGCGACCGCGCTGCCCGGCGGCGTGCCCGAGGGACACCCCGAGGCGCCGGCGGTCGTCGTCCTCGACCGCGCGGCGCGGCGTCGCCGTACCCGCGTGCGGGTGCTCTTCGGCGCGGCCGCCGCCGTCGCCCTCGTCGCGGTCGGCGTCGGCACGCTCGGCAACCGCAGCAGCAACGACGCCGCCGCCGGCGACGCGTCCACCGCGGCCGAGGCCCCGGCCGATCGCTCCGACTCGCCCGAGGCCGCCCCCGAGGGGAGCGCCCTGAAGAGCGCCACCGACGACAGCACGACGAGCAACAACCGGGTGCCCGACTCCGTCGCCGGCGGCTACGCCGCCGAGCTGCGCCGGGTCGACACCGACCAGCCGCTGCGCCGGGTGCGCCCGGACCACCTGCGTGCCGACCTCGTCGCGCTCCAGGCCGCCGTCCTGCCCGACCCGGCCACGGCCGACTACTCCGGCCTCACCCTCACCGCGCCCGCCGACTTCATGTGCGCGGCCGCCGCCTTCGGCCCCGGCCACCTCGTCGGCGTCGAGTACGACGGCACGCCCGCCGTGGTCGCCTTCCGCAAGCCGATGGGCACCACCCAGGAGGCCGAGGTGCTCTCCTGCGGCACCGGCGACGTCCAGCGCTCGACGACGCTCGCGGCCACCGGCTGACCGCGCAGCGGCCCGGACTCCCGTCCGGGAATGCCGCCGCCTACGATCGGGTTGCTCAGTTGCCGTTGTTTTTCCTTCTCCTGGGGAGCCCCATGTCCGACGTGACCACCTCCGAGACCCGCAATGTGATCGTCATCGGGTCCGGCCCGTCCGGTTACACCGCCGCGATCTACGCCGCCCGGGCGCAGCTGAAGCCCCTGGTCTTCGAGGGCTCCGTCACCGCCGGTGGCGCGCTGATGAACACCACCGAGGTCGAGAACTTCCCCGGCTTCCGCAACGGCATCCAGGGCCCCGAGCTGATGGACGAGATGCGGGCCCAGGCCGAGCGCTTCGGCGCCGAGCTGATCGCCGACGACGTCGTCGAGGTCGACCTCACCGGCGACATCAAGGTCGTCAAGACCGCCACCGACACCTACACCGCGCGCGCGGTGATCCTGTCGACGGGCTCGGGCTACCGCAAGCTCGACCTGCCCAACGAGGAGAAGCTGTCGGGCCGCGGTGTGTCCTACTGCGCTACCTGCGACGGCTTCTTCTTCCGCGAGCAGCACATCGCCGTCGTCGGCGGCGGCGACTCGGCCGTCGAGGAGGCCACCTTCCTCACCCGCTTCGGCTCGAAGGTCTCCCTGATCGTGCGCCGCGACGAGCTGCGCGCCTCCAAGATCATGCAGGAGCGCGCCTTCGCCGACCCCAAGCTCGAGATCGTGTGGAACTCGGTCGTCGAGTCCATCAACGGCGAGGACTCCCTCGAGTCGCTCACCCTCAAGGACACCGTCACCGGCGAGACGAGCGAGCTGCCCGCCACCGGCCTGTTCATCGCGATCGGCCACGAGCCGCGCTCCGAGCTGCTGGTCGGCCAGGTCGACCTCGACGACAACGGCTACGTGCTGGTCCAGCCCGGCTCGACGGCGACCAACATCCCCGGCGTCTTCGCTGCGGGCGACCTGGTCGACCACACCTACCGTCAGGCCATCACCGCCGCCGGCACCGGCTGCTCGGCCGCGCTCGACGCCGAGCGCTACATCGCCGTCCTCGACCACGCCGCGGCCACCGCGGCCGCGACCGCCTGACCCACCCGGAGCCGCGCGGCGGGGAATGTCTCGACGCCCGCGTAGGTTCAAGACACCAGACTTCTACGTTCAACCAGCTGAAGGAGCGCCACCCGTGGCCGACAACATCTCCGCCGTGACCGACGCCGAGTTCGACGCGCAGGTCCTCAAGTCCGACAAGCCCGTCCTCGTGGACTTCTGGGCCGAGTGGTGCGGCCCGTGCCGCCAGGTCGCCCCGATCCTCGACGAGATCGCCGGCGCCCACGGCGACAAGATCACGTTCTACAAGATGAACGTCGACGAGAACCCGGTCACCCCCGCGTCCTACCGCGTCACCGGCATCCCGACCATCAACGTCTACCAGGGCGGCGAGGTCGTGAAGACCATCGTCGGCGCCCGTCCGAAGGCCGCGATCCTCAACGAGCTCTCGGACTTCATTTCCTGATCCGCCGAGCGTGTCTCCGGCGTAGAGGGGGCAGCAAGCTGCCATCGCCGCCTCCCGCCACGCTGCCGGCACAGCACGTTCCAGAGCCCCCGTTCCCTCAGGAACGGGGGCTTCGTGCTTCCCGGGGCACCGGCGTCGGCACGTGCTTGGGCCGTCGTACGACGCCCACCAGGCGCTCCCAGGCCGCCTCGACCTCGCCGCGCCAGGTGACCAGCGAGCGCAGCTCCATCCGCATCCGGGGCGTACGCGGGTGCGGGCGGTGCGTCTTGAAGCCCACCCGGGCCAGGAAGTCCGCCGGCAGCACGCAGGCGGTGGGCCCGGTGACCGGCAGCCGCGGCGCCCGGCCGACGCGGGCGAACGCCTCCACCGCGCGGATCCCGTCGCGGCCGACCAGGTCGCGGGCCATGCCCTGGATCAGCAGCCGGCCGAGCCCGCCGCCGGTGTGCTCGGGGCGGATCCAGGCGGTGGTCAGCAGCACCGCGTCGCCCGACACCGGCGCGGTCGGGAAGGCGGCGACGCCGGGCACGAACGCCGCCGGGGCGTAGACCAGGTAGCCGACCGGCTCGCCGTCCACGAGCGCGACCCGGCCGCAGGAGCCCCACTCGCGCAGCACCTCGGAGATCCAGGCCTCCTTCTCGCGCGCCCGCTCCTCGGGCTCGAGGTGCTCGCGATGGACCGGCTCCCGCTCCCAGAACAGGCAGGTACGGCACGGCGCGCCGACGGCGTCGAGCAGGTCCAGGGTCAGCGGGAGCGTGGTCCGGGCCACACCTGATGCTACGCCGCGATATCCGGTGGCACCGACCTGAGAGAATGCCTCTCGTGCGCAAGATCCGCCAGAGCCAGAAGCTTCGCAACGTCCGCTACGACGTCCGGGGACCGATCCTCGTCGAGGCACAGCGCCTCGAGGCAGAGGGTCACAAGATCCTCAAGCTCAACATCGGCAACCCGGCACCCTTCGGCTTCGAGGCACCCGAGGCGATCGTCGCCGACATGGTGCACAACCTGCCTGACGCCCAGGGCTACAGCGACTCCCGCGGCATCTACTCCGCCCGCACCGCCGTCGCGCAGTACTACCAGTCGCGCGGGCTGAAGGAGACGGCCGTCGAGGACGTCTTCATCGGCAACGGCGTCTCCGAGATGATCTCCATGGTGCTGCAGGCGTTCGTCGACGACGGCAACGAGATCCTCGTCCCCTCGCCCGACTACCCGCTGTGGACGGGCGCGGTGTCGCTCTCCGGCGGCACGCCGGTGCACTACCGGTGCGACGAGGAGAACGGCTGGATGCCGGACCTCGAGGACATCGAGTCCAAGATCACCGAGAACACCCACGGCCTCGTCATCATCAACCCCAATAACCCCACGGGTGCCGTCTACAGCAAGGAGATGGTGGCCCAGCTCGTCGACATCGCCCGGCGCCACGACCTGGTCGTCTTCGCCGACGAGATCTACGAGAAGATCCTGTTCGAGGACGCCGTCCACCACCACGCGGCCGAGGCCGCCGGCAGCGACGTCCTGTGCCTCACCTTCAGCGGGCTCTCCAAGGCCTACCGGGTCTGCGGCTACCGCGCCGGCTGGGTGATGATCTCCGGCCCCAAGGAGATCGCCGAGGACTTCCTCGAGGGCCTCACCACGCTCTCCAACATGCGCATGTGCGCCAACGTCCCGGCGCAGCACGCGATCCAGACCGCGCTCGGCGGCTACCAGTCGATCAACGAGCTGATCGTCCCGGGCGGGCGCTTCTACGAGCAGGCCATGCTCGCCGACCGGCTGCTCAACGAGATCCCCGGCGTCACCTCGGTGCGTCCGCGCGGCGCGCTCTACTGCTTCCCCCGACTCGACCCCGAGATGTACCCGATCGAGGACGACGAGCAGTTCGTCATCGAGCTGCTGCGCGCCAAGAAGATCCTGGTCACCCACGGCACCGGCTTCAACTGGTTCGAGCCCGACCACTTCCGCCTGGTGACGCTGCCCGACGTCGACGTCCTCGAGGAGGCGATCGGCCGGATCGCGGAGTTCCTCGCCGCGCGTTTCTGACGCCCGCACCCCTCGCACACGCGACGGCCGTCTGCCCCCGGGCAGGCGGCCGTCGGCTTTTGTTCGCCCGGGGTGAAGATCGAGGGCGATTCTGCGCGACACGCAGTCGCGTTCTCTCAGGTTGGCCTGTCAGACTCCACCGGTGCTCGACATCACGTACCCGCCTGTCATCGTCACCGCCAAGGTGCTCTTCAAGCTGATGCGCCAGCGGGTGGTCGTCTCCGGCTCGGACTCGATCCCGCGCAAGGGTGGCGCCCTCCTCGCGATCAACCACACCGGCTACATCGACTTCATCTACGCCGGCGCCGGCGCCGAGCCGCGCAACCGCCTGGTCCGGTTCATGATCAAGAAGGAGATGATGGACAAGCCGGGCGTGGGTCACCTGCTGCGCTCGTTCCACCACATCCGCGTCGACCGGTCCTCGGGCGTGCAGTCGATGAAGGACGCGCTGGCCTACCTCAAGGCCGGCGAGGTGGTCGGGATCTACCCCGAGGCCACCATCTCCCGCTCCTTCGAGATCAAGGAGCTCAAGTCGGGCGCCGCACGGATCGCCGCCGACGCCGGCGTCCCGCTGATCCCCGTCATCGTCTGGGGCGCGCACCGGCTGATGACCAAGGACCACCCCAAGGACTTCTCGCGCTCGCCCAAGACCATCGTCGTCAAGGTCGGCGAGCCGATCTACCCGACCGGTGAGGACACGACCGCCGAGACGGCCGAGCTCCGCGCCGCGATGCAGCGGATGCTCGACGAGGTGATCGCGGAGTACCCCGAGGCCGAGAAGGCGCCGGGCTCCTGGTGGACGCCGGCCCGCTTCGGTGGCGGCGCCCCCACGCCGGAGGAGGCCGACAAGCTGGACCGCGAGGAGCTGCGCGCTCGCGCCGCCCGCCGCGCCGCCAAGTCCGCGGCCAAGAAGGGCTGACCACCCCCGCTCACCCGAGGCCCGGCGTCGTCACCGTGACGACGCCGGGCCTCGTTGTTTCACGGGAAACAAGCGGCGAGATGCGCGTCGCAGTCCGTTCCACGCCTGAGTGACGGTCGATCTATCGCCTTATCGATGTGTCGTCATGGCGACTTGTCGACAAATAAACAGCGCCCCGGTACGCCGTACCGGGGCGCTGGGCTGCTGCGGAGCCCACAGCGGGCGTGCAGCGGGCGTGCTGGGGGGAGCGATCAGATCGGCCGGTCCTGGCGGTTGCGCGGGTCGATCAGGTCGACGATGCGCTGCAGGTCGCCGGTGTTGGCGAACTCGATGCTGATCCGCCCCTTGGCCTTGCCGAGGTCGATCTTGACCCGGGTCTCCAGCCGGTCGCCGAGGCGCTCGGAAAGCTCGCCGAGTCCGGGGGCCTGGGGCTTGGCGCGGCGCGGCTTGGGCGCCGTACCGCCGATGCCGTCGCCGACCGCCACGATCTCCTCGAGGCCGCGGACAGAGATCCCCTCGGCGACGACCCGCTGGGCGAGGCGGTCCTGCTGCTCCGCGTCACCGACGCCCAGCAGGGCGCGTGCGTGGCCGGCGGACAGGACGCCGGCGGCAACGCGGCGCTGGACGGCGGGGGAGAGCTTGAGCAGGCGCAGCGTGTTGCTGATCTGCGGGCGCGAGCGACCGATCCGCTGGGCCAGCTCGTCGTGGGTGCAGGAGAAGTCCTCGAGCAGCTGGTGGTAGGCGGCCGCCTCCTCCAGCGGGTTGAGGTTGCTGCGGTGCAGGTTCTCCAGCAGCGCGTCGCGGAGCATGTCGGTGTCGTCGGTCTCGCGCACGATCGCCGGGATCGTGTCGAGGCCGGCGGCCTGGGTGGCGCGCCACCGGCGCTCGCCCATGACCAGCTCGTAGGCGTCGGCGCCCGTCTTGCGGACGACGACGGGCTGCAGCAGGCCGATCTCCTTGATGGAGTGGACCAGCTCGGCCATCGCCTCCTCGTCGAAGACGGTCCGCGGGTTGACCGCATTGGGTCGGATCGACCCGACGGGCAGCTCGGCGAAGTAGGCCCCGTCGACGGCCCGCAGAGCCGAATCTTCGATCTGAGAGCCGTTCACCGGGTGGGTGGACCCAGGGGCCACCGATGCGCCAGAAGGCGCTCCAGCGGCAAAGTCCGCATGCTGGTCATTCGAGTTGACTACAGCGGTGTCATTCCCGTTGGTCGGGGCCGGCGGGGGTGCCGTCGGGATGAGCGATCCGAGGCCACGGCCGAGGCCACGGCGGGGGGCACCTGCGTTCACGAAAGACTCCCTCGGACGACGATCTCGCGCGCCGCTTCGAGGTAGCTCAGCGCGCCCGGTGAGCCCGGATCGTAGGTCATCACGGTCTGCCCGTACGACGGCGCCTCGGACACGCGCACCGACCGCGGGATGGCGGTCTTGAGCACCTGGTCGCCGAAGTGCTCGCGCACCTCCGCCGCGACACCGGCGGCGAGCCGGGTCCGGGCGTCGAACATGGTGAGCACGATGGTCGACACGGCGAGGTCGGGGTTGAGGTGCGCGCGCACCATGTCGACCGTGGAGAGCAGCTGGCCGAGCCCCTCGAGGGCGTAGTACTCCGCCTGGATCGGGATCAGCATCTCCGCGCCCGCGACGAGCGCGTTGAGCGTGAGCAGGCCGAGCGAGGGCGGACAGTCGATGAAGACGTAGTCGAACCGCTCCTCGCCGATCACCTCGGCGGTGCCGATGCGGGGGTGGGCGTCGAGCGCCTTCTTCAGCCGCTGCTCGCGGGCCACGACGCTGACCAGCTCGATCTCGGCTCCGGCCAGGTCGATGGTCGCGGGGACCACCCAGAGGCCGGCCGCGTCGGGGCAGGGCTGGACGATGTCGGCGATCTGCACGCCGTCGACCAGCAGCTCGTACGACGACGGCGTGCCCTGCCGGTGCTCGATGTTGAGCGCCGTGGAGGCGTTGCCCTGCGGGTCGAGGTCGATGACCAGGACGCGCTGCCCGAGCTGGGTCAGGGCGGCGGCCAGGTTGACCGTGGACGTCGTCTTGCCGACGCCGCCCTTCTGGTTGGCGACCACGAAGACGCGCGTCTCGGAGGGACGGCTCAGCTGCTCCTGCGGGATGCCCGCGCGGACCATGACGGTCGCCTGGGCGGCCCGGGCCAGGGGAGTGAGGTCGTCGTCCTCGGCGGCCGCGCGCTCAGCGAGCTGGGCCGCTGTCATCGGGGCGGCCGGAGCCGCGGGGGCCGTCGGCGCAGTCACGGTGTCCGTTTCACGTGAAACGGCGACGTCGACATCGACGTCCGAGGAGCCGGTTTCACGTGAAACCTCGTGCTCCATGGCCGAGGTGGCCACACCGCCGTTCTGTGGATAACTAGGGGCGGACTGTGGAGAGTCACGCTCAGCACCTGCCCCCGGACCGGTGGAAAACCCGGGACCAGGACCCAACGAGTCGCTCACGACTTCCTCCTCTTCTTCTTCGTCGAACCACGTCGCGACCCCCGAGAATCGCGCTGGCCACGAAGCGGCAACGATACGCGGGCCGGATCGGCCCACGACAGTCGGACGATGCGGATCGGCTCGACCGCGCCCTCGGCGGCGAGCTCCGCACCCAGCTCCTCGATGACGGCCGGAGCACAGCCGAGACGGGCGAGGGTCGGCGTCGCTTCGGCGACCTCCTCCTCGGCACTCGTCCCCTTCATCGCCAGCAGCGCCCCCTCGGGCGCAACCAGCGGCATGCACCAGGTCGCCAGCTTGTCGAGCGCCGCCACCGCGCGGGCGGTGACCACGTCGAAGCTCGCCGTCCCGTGGACCGCATCGGCGCGGCCCCGGATCACGGTCACGTTGTCGAGGCCCAGCTGATCGACGGCCTCCTCGAGGAAGGTCGTCCGGCGCAGCAGCGGCTCGATCAGCGTCACCCGGAGGTCGGCACGGGCGATCGCGAGAACCAGGCCAGGCAGGCCCGCTCCGGACCCGACGTCAGCGACGCTGGCGTCGGCGGGCAGGGCGGCGGCCAGCAGGCCGCAGTTGATCAGGTGCCGCTCCCACAGGCGCGGCGTCTCGCGGGGGCCGATGAGGCCGCGGACGACGCCGTCCGTGGCCAGCAGCTCGGCATACGCCAGCACGAGATCGAGGCGGTCGGCGGGGAAGACCTCACCCAGAACCGCCGGGGGTGACGGCAGCACCCCCGGGCCCTCGCGGTCCTCAGGACCGGGGGACACCGGGGGTGCCTTGTCGTCGTGTTTCACGTGAAACGTCGACTCCTACGGACCGGGACGCTCAGGCGTCCGCGGGCAGTACGACGACGTACCGGCGCGGCTCGACGCCCGCCGACTCCGAGCGCAGTCCGGCCGCGGCGACCGCGTCGTGCACGATCTTGCGCTCGAAGGGGGACATCGGCTCGAGGGAGACCGGCTCGCCCGAGCCGGCCACGGCCGCGGCGGTCTCGGCGCCGAGCTGGGTCAGCCGCGAGCGCTTGTCGGCGCGGTAGCCCGAGATGTCGAGCATCAGCCGCGAGCGCTCACCGGTCTCCCGGTAGACGGCCAGGCGGGTGAGCTCCTGCAGCGCCTCCAGGACCTTGCCGTCCTGGCCGACGAGCTGGGAGAGGTCGGCGCCGACGATGGAGACGGCCGCACGGTCCGCCTCGACGTCGATGTCGAGGTCGCCGTCGAGGTCGGCGATGTCGAGGAGCTCCTCGAGGTAGTCGGCCGCGATGTCGCCCTCCTGCTCGAGGCGGGAGACCCGGTCACCCTCGGCGGGCGCGTCCGCCTCGTCGCTCTCAACCTCGGTGTCGGTGTCGACCTCGGCGGTCTCGACGCTCTCGGCGTCCTCGTGCACGGCTGCGGTGTCGGTCTCGATCTCGGCGCTCACTTGCTGCCTTCCTCGTCGTTCGTGGTCTGGTCCGGGTTCGGCGACGGGTTCGCCTGGGTGCCGGAGGTGTTCGGGGGAGTGGTCCGCGGACCGCCCTTGCGCTGCGAGCGGCTCTGCCGCTTCGGCTGCTGCCGGACCGAGGGACGCTCCTCGATCTCGGGACGCTCCTCGACGACGGTCTCCGTCGCGGTGTGACCGTGCCTGGCGGCCTTGGCCTTGTCGCGCTCCACCTTGGCGGCGAAGGCCGGCGTACCGGGCGCGGGGTTGTTGCGGATGACGTAGAACTGCTGGCTCATCGTCCACAGGTTCGAGGTCGTCCAGTAGAGGAGGACGCCGATCGGGAAGGCGACACCACCGAGACCGAAGGCCACCGGGAGGATGTAGAGCAGCATCTTCTGCTGCTGGGCGTAGGGGCCGCTCATCGCCTCGGCCGGCATGTTCTTGGCCATCAGCTGGCGCTGCGTGGTGAACGTGGTGGCGGTCATCGCGAGCACCAGGAAGGCGGCGACGATCATCACCGCGGTGTTGGGGGTGTCGCCCCAGGTCCGCGATGCCCAGAAGTTGCCGTTGATCGGCAGGCTGCCGAAGATCTTCGACTCACCGAACTCGTGCGCCTTGGCGACGGTGAGGAAGCCGTGGGCGGTGTCGCTCTTGGTGGCGCCGGAGAGCAGGCGGAAGAGCGCGAAGAAGATCGGCATCTGCAGCAGGATCGGCAGACACGACGCGAACGGGTTGGTGCCCGCCTCGCGGTAGAGCTTCATCGTCTCCTCGGCCAGCTTCTGCCGGTCGTGGCCGTACTTCTTCTGCAGCTCCTTCACCTTGGGCTGCAGCAGCTGCATGTTGCGGCTGGACTTGATCTGCTTGACGAACAGCGGGATCAGCGCCGCCCGGATGACCAGCGTCAGGCCGATGATCGAGAGCGCCCAGGACAGACCGCCCTTGGGGTCCAGGAACAGGCTGAACAGCTCGTGCCAGCCGATGAGCACCGCCGAGATGATGTAGTACAGCGGCACCATGATGAAGTGGCCGATGTCGCCGATGAAACCCACGGATCAGGCTCCTTGCGGGGAGTGGTGGTCGCCGGCGACGGTCGCCGGGCGGAGGTCTTCAGAGTCGCGCTCGGTACGCGCGGGGGAGGGGTCGTCACCGTGGCGGTGGCGCGGCGGGACGTGGTCGACGCCGCCGGGCGCCCAGGGGTGACAGCGCAGCAGCCGTCGTACGGCGAGCCAGGTGCCCTTGATCGCGCCGTGCACCCGCAGCGCCTCGAGCGCGTACGCCGAGCACGACGGGTAGTAACGGCAGGTCGGGCCCAGCAGCGGGCTGATCACCAGCTGGTAGCCACGCACCAGCCCGATCAGCAGCCACGTCACGGGGTTCACCGCGCGGCCTCCGGCCCGCCCGCGCGCACGCGGTCGAGGCAGCGGTCGAGCTCGCGGGCCAGCGTCGGGTACGACGCGTCGGCCGCGGCCGGCTGGGCGCGCACGACGAGCACCGCCTCGGGCGGGAAGGCGAGCATTCGCTCGCGCATGAGGTGGCGCAGCCGGCGCTTGACCCGGTTGCGGACCACGGCGCCGCCGACGGCCTTGCTCACGACGAAGCCGACGCGAGCCGGACGCTCGTTCGGCTGCTCGTGAGGCTGCTCGTGAACACCCCCGGACATGCCGACAACCTGCTGCTCGTCAGCGAGTAGCAGGTGGACGACGAGGGTGCGCGACCCGGCACGACGGCCTTGGCGGCTGGCGGACCGGAAGAGCTCCGGTTCGGTCAGCCGCTGGCCGGCAGCGAGCACGTCAGCCCCACGGGAACCGCTGGGCGGACACGCTGATCCGTCCTCAGACGGACAGGCTCGAGCGGCCCTTCCGGCGACGGTTCGCCAGGATGGCGCGACCGGCGCGGGTGCGCATGCGCAGTCGGAAACCGTGCACCTTGTGACGGCGACGGTTGTTGGGCTGGTACGTCCGCTTGCTCACGAATCGGCCTCTCAAAGGTGGTGCAATGCTCGGGAAGGGTCATCACCGGCTTGCGGCAGCGACTCCGGTCAGGAGCCGAACAGCACGTCGGCCGGCACCGCGCAGCCACGAGGCCCTCACGGTTGCGAGATCGTCGTGGACATGCGGCACCGGTCGACTCCGGTTGACCAATCAACGGTACGCGGAGGCCGGATCAGGGGTCAAACCGACGCGTGCTTGGAGGTTCCTGCCGTGCGCCAGATCAAAACCTGTGGATAGCGGGTTGATCCCTCCCCACACGGGCCGTTAGGTTCGACCGATCCGGTCTTCCCCACCAGCTCCGGGCACCGCCGCCGACCCGCATCGTCACTGCACCCTCCGCCAGCTCGGGATTGTGCCTCTGACCTGCACGAACACCGTCGTCACGAGGCCTGGGGAATGGTCCCGGTTAGGTGTCGTCACTGCGATGATGCAACTCTTCACAACCTGTGGACAAACTTGTGGAGCAACCGGCCTTCCGTTGGTGTCGCTCCACCAGGACGTACGACGACCGACGAAAGAGGGAGCGGCGTGACCGGCAACCCGGATCAGCCCCAGGACGACACGAGCAGCGCGGGCGGCGCGGCGCCCGACACCCCGCCCGTCGACCCGGCCACCGCTCGCCTGGTGCAGGAGTGGGCCGCCGTCGTCGGCGATCTGCAGACCCACCAGCGCGCGTGGCTCCAGGCCAGCCGCCCGGTGACCCTGCACGGCACCACCGCGATCGTCGCCGTCCCCGACGACTTCACCCGCAAGCGGCTCGAGGGCCGGCTGCGCGGCGAGCTCGAGGACGCGCTCACCGACCGCTTCGGCCACGACGTCCAGCTCGCGGTGACCGTCGACGCGAGCCTGCGCCACGACGTCGGCTACGACACCACCTCCTACGACGACGGCACGTCGTACGACGCGCCGAGCTACGACGCCCCCGTGGCCACGGCCTACGAGCGCCCCCGCGAGGCCGAGGCGCCGGCCCCCGTCGCCGATCGACAGATCGATATGTCGACAAAGGGACAAAACGACACGTCGACCTATGTGCCCGCCTACGACAGCGCCCCGACGCCGCCCGACCTCGGCGCAGCCGCCGGCAGCGGTCCCTCGGCCACGCCCGCCGGCGAGTCGCGGCTCAACCCCAAGTACACCTTCGAGACCTTCGTCATCGGCTCCTCCAACCGCTTCCCGCACGCGGCGGCGGTGGCCGTGAGCGAGGCGCCGGGGCGCAGCTACAACCCGCTCCTGGTCTACGGCGAGTCCGGCCTGGGCAAGACCCACCTGCTGCACGCGATCGGCCACTACGTCCGCACGATCTATGCCGGCTCCAAGGTGCGCTACGTCTCCAGCGAGGAGTTCACCAACGAGTTCATCAACGCGATCCGCGACGACCGGCAGGACCGGTTCAAGCGGAAGTACCGCGACATCGACGTGCTCCTCATCGACGACATCCAGTTCCTCGAGGGCAAGACGCAGACGCAGGAGGAGTTCTTCCACACCTTCAACACGCTGCACAACGCCAACAAGCAGATCGTCCTCACCTCCGACCGCCCGCCCAAGCGGCTCGAGGCGCTCGAGGACCGGCTCCGCAACCGGTTCGAGTGGGGCCTGATCACCGACGTGCAGCCGCCCGACCTCGAGACCCGGATCGCGATCTTGCGCAAGAAGGCCGCGATGGACCGGCTCACCGCACCCTCCGACGTCCTCGAGTTCATCGCCTCGAAGATCCAGACCAACATCCGCGAGCTCGAGGGCGCGCTGATCCGGGTCACCGCGTTCGCCAACCTCAACCGCCAAGACGTCGACATGACGCTCGCCGAGATCGTCCTCAAGGACCTGATCCCCGAGGGCGGCGAGCCGGAGATCACCGCGTCGCTGATCATCGCCCAGACCGCGGCGTACTTCGGGCTCTCCATCGACGAGCTCACCGGACCCAGCCGCGGCCGTCACCTGGTGATGGCCCGGCAGATCGCGATGTACCTGTGCCGCGAGCTCACCGGGCTCTCGCTGCCCAAGATCGGCGCGCAGTTCGGCAACCGCGACCACACGACGGTGATGTACGCCGAGCGGAAGATCAACCAGCTGCTCGGTGAGCGCCGCGCGGTCTTCAACCAGGTCAGCGAGCTCACCAACCGGGTCAAGATGCAGGCGCGCCAGGGCTGAGCGACCTGTCGGCGGGCGATCTGTAGTCCGGTCGAACCACAGGAATCTGTCATCCGCCGCTGTGGAGAGAGCGGGGGAAATGGTGCGAACTACACGGGGAGGATTCCGTGGAGCCGCCAGTGCGGGCCTCCACAAGGGGGTCGTCGTCCACACCGAAGCTTGTGATTCCCGATTTCATCCACAACCGTCATCCACCGGTCATTCGGCCGTTCACCTGGGGAAACACATGTATTCCACAGTTTCCACCGCGCCTATGACCACTCCCTGACGACATACGCACCTCGATCGCCGGAACTCCTCCGAGCCCCATTCCTGTGGATCACACCCGCCCGGTGCCGCGCTCAGGGGCGACGTGGCAGGATGCAACTCCCATCCCACTCGTGAAGAGGTACGACGACGTGAAGTTCCGTGTCGAACGCGATGTCCTCGCCGACGCCGTCGCCTGGGCCGCGCGCAGCCTGCCCGTGCGCCCCAGCGCGCCCGTGCTCGCCGGACTCCTCATCGAGGCCGGCCGCGACGGCCTGGTGCTCTCGACGTTCGACTACGAGACCTCCGCCCGTGCGACGCTCGCCGCCGAGGTGAGCGACGAGGGCAAGGCGCTGGTCAGCGGCCGGCTGCTCGCCGACATCTGCCGCAGCCTGCCCAACAAGCCCGTCGAGCTGACCCTCGACGGCGCCCGGGTCTCACTGACCTGCGGCTCCTCGCGCTTCTCGCTGCAGACGATGCCCGTCGAGGACTACCCGACGATCCCCGAGATGCCGGCCGCGACCGGCACCGTGCCCAGCGACGCCTTCGCGCACGCCGTCGCCCAGGCGGTCACCGCCGCGGGTCGCGACGACATGCTGCCGGTGCTCACCGGCGTCCGGCTCGAGATCGAGGGCGAGACGATCGCGCTGCTCGCGACCGACCGCTTCCGCCTCTCGCAGCGCGAGCTGGCCTGGAACCCGGGCACCCCCGACGCCACGCTCGCCGCGCTGGTGCCGGCCAAGGTCCTCGGCGACACCGCCAAGTCGCTGACCGCGGGCCCCGAGGTGACGATCGCGCTGTCGGCGTCCGGCTCGGGCGACGGCATCATCGGCTTCGAGGGCACCGGCCCCGGCGGCGTACGTCGTACGACCACCCGCCTGCTCGACGGCGAGTTCCCCAAGGTCCGCAGCCTGTTCCCGACCGAGAAGCTGACCGTCGCCAAGATCGACCGGCAGGAGCTCATCGAGTCGGTCAAGCGCGTCTCGCTGGTCGCCGACCGCAACACCGCCGTCCAGCTGAGCTTCCGCGACGGCGCGCTGATCCTCGACGCCGGGTCGGGCGACGACGCCCAGGCGTCGGAGTCGGTCCCCGCCGAGATCCAGGGCGAGGACCTGGTCACCGGCTTCAACCCGAACTTCCTGCTCGACGGCCTCGGCGCGATCGACGAGGCGGTCGTCGAGCTCGCGTTCACCCAGGCGTCCAAGCCGGTCGTCATCAGCGGCACCGGCGACGAGGCCACCGAGGGCGCCTCGTTCCGCTACCTGCTGATGCCGCGCCGTCTGCTCAGCTGAGCGAGCGGCACCACCGGAGCAGGAACCGCCGACCGCCGTACGCCAGCCACGCAACCCGGAGGGAGATCCGCGCATGCACATCGGACTCGTAGGACTCGGCAAGATGGGCGGCAACATGCGCACCCGGCTGCGCGAGGCCGGGCACACGGTGGTCGGCTACGACCGCAATCCCGACCTGGCCGACGTCGACAGCCTGGCCGCGATGGTCGAGGCGCTGCCGGCGCCGAAGGTGGTCTGGGTGATGGTCCCGGCCGGCGACCCGACCCGCTCCACGGTCGCCGAGCTCAAGGAGCTGCTCGGCGAGGGCGACCTGGTCGTCGACGGCGGCAACTCCAAGTACACCGACGACGCCGAGAACGCCGCCTCGCTCGCCGAGAAGGGCATCGGCTTCGTCGACTGCGGCGTCTCCGGCGGCGTGTGGGGCCTGAAGAACGGCTACGCCCTCATGTGCGGCGGGTCGCCCGACGACATCGCCAAGGTGCAGCCGGCGTTCGACGCGCTCAAGCCCGCCGAGGGCGGCTTCGTCCACGCCGGCCCGACGCCGGGTGCCGGGCACTTCGCCAAGATGGTCCACAACGGCATCGAGTACGCGATGATGCAGGCTTACGCCGAGGGCTGGGAGCTGCTCGAGAAGGTCGACATCGTCGAGAACGTGCCCGACATCTTCGAGTCCTGGCGCCACGGCACCGTGATCCGCTCGTGGTTGCTCGACCTGCTCACCGAGGCGATCCAGAGCGACCAGCACCTCGACAAGCTGCGCGGCTACGCCGACGACTCGGGCGAGGGCCGCTGGACGGTGCAGGCGGCGATCGACAACGCCGTGCCGATGCACGTCATCGCGGCCTCGCTGTTCGCGCGCTTCAGCTCGCGGCAGGACGACAGCCCCGCGATGAAGGCGATCGCGGCGATGCGCAACCAGTTCGGCGGGCACGCCGTCCACACCGAGCCGCCCCCGGGCGGCGAGGCCAACCCGAACGGTCGCTGAGTCAGCCGAACGCGACGAGCGCCGCACGGACGACGGCGAAGCCGAGCCACGCGATCAGCACGATCCGCGCGGCCGGGTGCTTGACCAGCCGGTCGAGCGAGGGCGCCGGCTGCCGGCGCAGCCGCGCGCGGACCACGGCCACCGCGAGGCCGAGGACGACCAGCGCGAGCACCGGTCCGAAGGCGTTGGCGCTCACCGCGTGGTGCCACCAGCCGTGGGTGAGGTAGGTCCACGAGCGGGTCAGGCCGCAGCCGGGGCACGGCAGTCCGGTGATCCGCCGGAACGGGCAGATGACCGGCCCGTCCTCGATGTGGGCGGGCGCGAGCAGGGCGCTCACGCCCAGCGCGACGACACCGGCGGCCGCGACGAGTTCGGAGCTCGCGGGCCACCGGGTCGCCGGCGCGTGGGTGGTGCTCATCGATCCCTACGGCTGCGCGTCAGCGCAGCGGACGGCCCTGCGCGTCGGGGATCTTGCGCAGCGTGATCAAGATGGCGTCGATCAGCGACCAGATGCCGAGGCCGCCGCAGGTGAGCAGCTTGGCGACGCCCAGGCCGGTGTAGCCCAGGTAGAAGCGGTCGATGCCGAGCCCGCCGAGGAGCCAGGTGAAGATCAGCGTCATCACCCACTCCTTGTCGGAGAACAGCCCGGGGACGTCCTTGGCCAGGACGTACTGCTGGCTGTCGGCCGAGCGGACCGCGGTGTCGGCCTTGAGCTGGCCGGCGCGGGCCATCTGCGCGAGGGTGCCCATGTCGATGGGGCCCTGCTCCTGGCCGAGGTAGTTGATGTAGAACGGGCCGTTCGGCGCGCCGTAGCCGGCGGGGGCGCCGTAGCTACCGGGGCCACCGGGGCCGCCGGGAGCACCGGGCGCGCCGTACGCGGGCTGGCCGTAGCCCTGCGGGGGCTGCTGGCCCGGGTCGGGAGCGCCGTAGGGAGGGTTGGGTGGTTGCGTCATGCGGCTCAGCCTAGGGTGATCCGGCCGCGCTCAAACCTGATCCGCGCGAGCTTTGACCGAGTGATTCGGGGAGAATGGCGAGAGGAGGAGGTGAGGGCTGTGCACGTCGCACACCTGACGCTGCACGACTTCCGGTCGTACGCCGACATCGACGTCGCGCTCGAGCCCGGCGTCACCGCCTTCGTGGGGCGCAACGGCCAGGGCAAGACCAACCTCGTCGAGGCGGTCGACTACCTGTCCCGGCTGTCCTCGCACCGGGTCGCGACCGACGCCCCGCTGATCCGCGCCGGCGCCGACCAGGCGATCGTGCGCGCGGCCGTGGTCCGCGAGGGACGCACCGCGATCCTCGAGGTCGAGCTCAACCCGGGCCGCGCCAACCGGGCCCGGATCAACCGCTCGCCGCTCTCGCGGGCCCGCGACCTGGCGGGCATCGTCCGCACCGTCGTCTTCAGCCCCGAGGACCTGGCCCTGGTCAAGGGCGATCCCGGGCAGCGGCGCCGCTTCCTCGACGACCTGCTGGTGCTGCGCACCCCGCGCTACGCCGGCCTGCTCTCCGACTACGACCGGGTGCTCAAGCAGCGCAACACCCTGCTCAAGACGCTGTACGCCGCCCGCGGATCCTCCCGCGAGGCCGCGCTCGCCACCTTGGCGGTGTGGGACGACCACCTGGTCGCCACGGGCAGCGAGCTGCTCGCCGCCCGGCAGGCGCTGGCGGCCGACCTGACGCCGTACGTCGGGAAGGCCTACGAGGCCGTGGCCCGCGGCGCGTCGCGCGACGACGCCCGGATTGCCTACCAGGCAACCGTGCCCGAGGCCACGCCCGAGGCCTTCCGCGACGAGCTGGCCCGCCGGCAGTCCGACGAGATCGGCCGCGGGCTCACCCTGGTCGGCCCCCACCGCGACGACCTGCTGCTCACGCTCGGGCCGGGCGACGACCAGCGGCTGCCGGTGCGCGGCTACGCCAGCCACGGCGAGTCGTGGTCGTTCGCGCTCGCGCTGCGGCTGGCGTCGTACGACCTGCTGCGGGCCGACGGCGACGACCCGATCCTGATCCTCGACGACGTCTTCGCCGAGCTCGACGCCGAGCGGCGGGTCCAGCTCGCCGAGCTGGTCGCCGGCGCCGAGCAGGTGCTGGTCACCGCGGCGGTCGCGGCCGACGTCCCGGCGCAGCTGGCGGGCGCCACCTTCCACGTCGCCGCGGGGGAGGTGACCCGTGGCTGAGCTCGATGGGCCCGACGAGACCGCTGGGCCCGACGAGACCGATGAGAGCGTCGAGGAGGAGGTCGAGGAGCACCGCCCCGACGGGCTCGACCTGGCCCGCACCCTGATGCTCGGCACCGCCGGGGCGAGTACGACGCCCGCCCGGCGGATCCCGCGCCGCAGCTCGTCGTCCGGCTCCGGCAGCGGTTCGGGCTCGACGTGGACGCCCGGCCGCCGGCGCAACCGCGGCGAGGCCCAGCTCAGCGGCGCCCATCCCGACGGGCGCGACCCGCAGGGCCTCGGCTCCGAGGTCGACCGGCTCATCGACGGCCGCGGCTGGGGCCTCGACCTGCAGGTCCGCGGCGTCTTCGCCCGCTGGACCGAGATCGTCGGCCCCGAGATCGGCGCCCACTCCACCCCGGAGTCGCTGACCGACGGCACGCTCGTCGTCCGCACCGACTCCACGGCATGGGCGACCCAGCTCAAGCTGCTCGCCGCGTCGGTGGTCAAGCGGCTCAACGAGGAGCTCGGCGCGGGGACGGTCACCGTGGTCGAGGTCCTGGGTCCGCACGCCCCCAGCTGGAAGCACGGACGACGCAAGGCGCCCGGCAGTCGAGGGCCCCGCGACACCTACGGCTGATCGGGGGCCTCGGCGGCCCTGTCGGCGTACAGGGAGTCAGCCGACCCCCTGCGCGGCGCTCCGAACCGCCTTTCTGGGCCGTTGAGCGACATATTTCCTCGCCGGTCACCTCCGCGTCGAGGGTTGCCTACGTGTCTGAAGGCTCTCAGACGGCTAGAATGGATCATCGGCCGGGAACGCGTCTCGGGACGCTCGACTCGGCCTTCGCCATGCCTGCGCACGGCGACCCTGCTGTCGACCAAGTGAATGAGGTCCCGCGTGTCCACTGACGACCAGTCTCCCCAGGTCGTGCCCGAGGTCCCCGAGACCCCGGACCCCACTCCGACGGCCAGCACCTCCGAGGTCACCGCCGAGTACGACGCCTCCGCGATCCAGGTCCTCGAGGGCCTCGAGGCGGTGCGCAAGCGACCCGGCATGTACATCGGCTCCACCGGCGCGCGCGGTCTGCACCACCTGATCTGGGAGATCGTCGACAACGCGGTCGACGAGTCGCTCGCCGGCTACTGCGACACGATCAAGGTGACGCTCAACCCCGACGGCTCGGTCAGCGTCGCCGACAACGGCCGCGGCATCCCGACCGACACCGCGCCGGGCCAGGAGCTGCCGGCCGCGACGCTGGCGCTCACCGTGCTGCACGCGGGCGGAAAGTTCGGCGGCGGCGGCTACAAGGTCTCCGGCGGTCTGCACGGCGTCGGCTCCTCGGTCGTCAACGCGCTCTCGACGCGGCTGCGCCTGGAGGTCAAGAACCGCGGCTTCGTCTGGGAGCAGGAGTTCTCCCTCGGCACGCCCGACTACCCGCTGCGCCAGGTCCGCCCGCTCGAGGACGGCGAGCGCACCGGCACCACCGTCACCTGGTTCGCCTCGCCCGAGATCTTCGAGACCACCGACTACGACCTCGAGACGATCTCGACCCGGTTCCGCGAGATGGCCTTCCTCAACAAGGGCCTGCGGATCGAGCTGCGCGACGCGCGGCCCAAGGCCGAGGAGCTCGTCGAGGCGGTCGAGGACGGCACCTCCGACGTCGAGGGTGTCGCCGAGGACGCGTCCGCCGTCCACGCCGCCGACGTCGACGGGCACCGCGCGCTGGAGCAGGTGTTCCAGTACGAGCGCGGCCTGGCCGACTACGTGGACTTCCTCAACCGCCGCAAGACGCCGATCAGCACGATCATCGCGGCCGAGGCCGACACCGGCGACGACGTCCCCAACCCGATGAGCCTCGAGCTGGCCATGCAGTGGCAGGCCTCGTCCTACAACGAGTCGGTCCACACCTTCGCCAACACGATCAACACCCCCGAGGGCGGCACTCACGAGGAGGGCTTCCGCGCCGCGCTCACCTCGCTGGTCAACCGGTGGGGCGAGGAGTGGGGCCTGATCAAGAAGAAGGAGGACCGGCTGACCGGTGACGACATCCGCGAGGGTCTCACCGCGATCATCAGCCTGAAGATCTCCAACCCGCAGTTCGAGGGTCAGACCAAGGCCAAGCTCGGCAACACCGAGGCCAAGGGCTTCGTGCAGTCGGTCGTCAACGACCAGCTCGGCGCCTGGCTGGAGCAGAACCCCAACGAGGGCAAGGAGATCATCCGCAAGGCGCAGGCCGCGGCCACCGCGCGGATCGCCGCGCGCAAGGCGCGCGACCTGGCCCGCAACCGCAAGGGCCTGCTCGGCGGCGGCGGGCTCCCGGGCAAGCTGCGCGACTGCAGCTCGCGCAACCCCGAGGAGTGCGAGGTCTTCATCGTCGAGGGTGACT
Source organism: Nocardioides ginsengisoli (assembly GCF_039537225.1). Lineage (NCBI taxonomy): Bacteria > Bacillati > Actinomycetota > Actinomycetes > Propionibacteriales > Nocardioidaceae > Nocardioides > Nocardioides ginsengisoli. Next base: position 54,793 of record NZ_BAABAC010000028.1, on the reverse strand, counting down.
CGGCCGGCGGCTCGGCGGTCATGGGCCGCGAGAACCGGATCCAGGCGATCCTCCCGATCCGCGGAAAGATCCTCAACGTCGAGAAGGCGCGCCTCGACAAGGTCCTGGCCAACCAGGAGGTCCAGGCGATCATCTCCGCGCTCGGCACGGGCGTGCACGAGGAGTTCGACCTCGCCAAGCTGCGCTATCACAAGATCGTGCTGATGGCCGACGCCGACGTCGACGGCCACCACATCAACACGCTGCTGCTGACCCTGCTGTTCCGCTTCATGCGCCCGCTCATCGAGGCCGGGCACGTCTACCTGGCGCAGCCGCCGCTCTACCGGATCAAGTGGAACAAGCCGCACGAGCACGAGTTCGTCTACTCCGACGCCGAGCGCGACGCGGTCATGCGCGACGGTCTCGAGCAGGGCAAGAAGCTGCCCAAGGAAGCGCCGATCCAGCGCTACAAGGGTCTGGGCGAGATGAACGCCGACGAGCTGTGGGAGACCACGCTCGACCCCGACCAGCGGGTGCTGCTGCAGGTGACCCTGGAGGACGCCGCCCAGGCCGACGAGATCTTCTCGATCCTCATGGGCGAGGACGTCGACCAGCGGCGCTCCTTCATCCAGCGCAACGCCAAGGACGTCCGCTTCCTCGATATCTAGGTCTCTAGAAGCATTCCTAGATTTCGATAGAACGAGCCAGAGAGAGCAAACGTGACGGAAACCCAGAGCAACCTCGGTGAGGGCGCCGGCGGCGGTCGGATCCAGCCCGTCGACCTGCAGGAGTCGATGAAGCGCTCCTACATCGACTACGCGATGGCGGTCATCGTCGGCCGCGCGCTGCCCGACGTACGCGACGGACTCAAGCCGGTGCACCGCCGCGTCCTCTACGCGATGTACGACGGCGGCTACCGCCCCGACCGCGGCTTCAACAAGTGCGCCCGCGTCGTCGGCGACGTCATGGGTAACTACCACCCCCACGGCGACACCGCGATCTACGACACCCTGGTGCGCCTCGCGCAGCCGTGGGTGATGCGCAACCCGCTCGTCAGCGGTCAGGGCAACTTCGGCTCGCCGGGCAACGACCCGGCCGCGGCCATGCGGTACACCGAGTGCCGGATGGCGCCGCTGGCCATGGAGATGGTCCGGGGCATCGACGAAGAGACCGTCGACATGACCCCCAACTACGACGGCAAGACCGAGGAGCCGACGATCCTGCCGGCCCGGTTCCCCAACCTGCTGGTCAACGGCTCGGCCGGCATCGCGGTCGGCATGGCGACCAACATCCCGCCGCACAACCTGCGCGAGGTCGCCGAGGGCGCGGTCTGGGCGCTCGAGCACCCCGACGCCACCCGCGAGGAGCTGCAGGACGCGCTCATCGAGCGGATCAAGGGCCCCGACTTCCCCAACGGCGCCCTCATCGTGGGCCGCGAGGGCATCGAGCAGGCCTACCGCACCGGCCGCGGCTCGATCACCCAGCGCGCGGTCATCGAGGTCGACGAGGACAAGTCCGGCCGCACCGTCCTGGTGATCACCGACCTGCCCTACATGGTCAACCCCGACAACCTGCTGGTGAAGATCGCCGAGCTGGCCGACGCCGGCAAGGTGCAGGGCATCAGCGACGTCCGCAACGAGACGTCCTCGCGCGTGGGGCAGCGGATCGTCGTCGTCCTCAAGCGCGACGCCGTGGCGCGCGTCGTCCTCAACAACCTGCTCAAGCACACCGAGCTGCAGACCAACTTCTCGGCCAACATGCTCGCGCTCGTCGACGGCGTCCCGCGGACGCTGACCGTCGACCAGTTCATCAGCAACTGGGTCGAGCACCAGATCGAGGTCATCCGCAGGCGCACCGAGTATCGCCTGCGCAAGGCCGAGGAGCGGGCTCACATCCTGCGTGGTCTGGTCAAGGCGCTCGACGCGCTGGACGAGGTCATCGCCCTGATCCGGCGCTCGCCCGACGTCGCCGAGGCCCGGGTGGGCCTGATGGAGCTGCTCGAGATCGACGAGCTCCAGGCCACCGCCATCCTCGACATGCAGCTGCGCTCGCTGGCGGCCCTGCAGCGGCAGAAGATCATCGACGAGCTCGCCGAGCTCGAGCTGACCATCGCCGACCTCGAGGACATCCTCGCCAACGTCGCGCGGCAGCGGCAGATCGTCATCGAAGAGCTCGGCGTCATCGTCGAGAAGTACGGCGACGACCGCCGCACCCAGATCATCGCGGCCGCCGGCGACATGTCCATGGAGGACCTGATCCCCGACGACGACCAGGTCGTCTCGATCACGCGCGGTGGCTACGCCAAGCGCACCCGCGCCGACCAGTACCGCACCCAGAAGCGCGGTGGCAAGGGCGTGCGCGGCGCCTCGCTGCGCGGCGACGACGTCGTCGAGCACTTCATCGCGACCACCTCGCACCACTGGCTGCTGTTCTTCACCACGGCCGGCCGGGTCTACCGGACCAAGGTCTACAACCTGCCCGAGGCCTCGCGCGACGCGAAGGGCGGCCACGTCGCCGGCCTGCTGTCGTTCCAGCCCGACGAGTCCATCGCCCAGGTGCTGGCGATCCGCGACTACGAGCAGGCGCCGTACCTGGTGCTGGCCACGCGCAGCGGCCTGGTCAAGAAGACCCGCCTGGGCGACTACAACAGCCCGCGCCAGGCCGGAGTCATCGCGATCAACTTCCGCGAGGACGACGACGAGCTGATCGGCGCCGAGCTGGTGAGCGGCGACGACTCGATCCTGCTGGTCTCGCGCAAGGGCCAGTCGATCCGGTTCAACGCCGACGACGAGCAGCTGCGGCCGATGGGCCGGGCGACGTCCGGTGTGACCGGCATGAAGTTCCGCGACGGCGACGCGCTGCTGTCGCTGAGCGTGATCCGGGCCGCCGACGCCGCGCACGAGGAGTCGGACGAGAACATCCAGTACGTCTTCACCATCACCGACGGCGGCTTCGCCAAGCGGACCCGGATCTCGGAGTACAAGGTCCAGGGCCGCGGCGGTCTCGGCGTCAAGGCGATGGCCCTGGCCAACGAGGACCGCGGCTCGCTGGTGGGCGCGTTCATCGTCGTCGACGGCGACGAGGTGCTCTCGATCACCCAGTCCGGCCAGGTGGTGCGCAGCCCCATCAACGACGACTTCCGCCCCACCGGTCGCTCGACCCAGGGTGTGAAGTTCGTCAGCCCGAAGAAGGGCGACGCGGTCGCCGTCGTCGCCCGCTCCGTGGAGGCCAAGGAGGCCGACGAGGAGGGCGAGGAGACCGCCGAGGGTGTGCCGACGGAATCGCCCGTTCAGGGTTCGGATGCCACAATCGAAGGATCCGAGAGCCCGGAGACGGGTGCCGAGGGGGCGTCCGACGAGTCGACCGCCCCAGGAGAGAGTGAGAGCTGATGACCGAACGCGTCGAGGACACCGTGGTCCGGCCGGCGGCACCGCCCGCACGCCCGGACGGCGCCTCGGCGACCGGTCCGGTCCCGGCGGCCCCCGCCGCCGGGCGCGGCCGCACCCCGCGCCGGGCGCGGCTGCGGATCACCCGGATCGACCCGTGGTCGGTCATGAAGACGTCGTTCCTGCTGTCCATCGCGTTCGCGGTCGTCACCGTGGTCGCGGTCGCGATGGTCTGGCAGGTCCTCGGCGCCGCCGGCGTCTGGGACTCGATCAACTCCACGATCCAGGAGGGCATCGGCGGCAAGGACGTCGCGTCCTTCCGGATCGAGGACTACGTCGGCACCAGCCGCGTCCTGGGCTTCACCATGCTCGTCGCGGCCATCGACGTCGTCCTGATCACGGCGGCCTCGACCCTCGTCGCCTTCCTCTACAACATGTCCGCGGCACTGCTCGGCGGCGTCGAGATCACCCTCGCCGAGGACGCCTGACGCCCCCGTTTTGTTGCTGGCTCGCCTGCTCCGGTAGTGTCTGTCCTCGGCTCGCTGCCGCGGGGCTTCCACCCAGAGCGGCTTGCCACCCGGGCCTATAGCTCAGACGGTTAGAGCACCACACTGATAATGTGGGGGTCAGAGGTTCAAGTCCTCTTAGGCCCACAGCAAGCCCCGGCCGCGGTCACGCGGACCGGGGCTTCTTTGGAAGAAGGAGCGAAGCAGTGAAGAAGATTCTTCTCGCAGTCCTCGCCGCCGCCGGCGTCGTCCTCGCCGGCCGCAAGCTCCAGGAGAGCAAGGCCGAGCAGGCCCTGTGGGCCGAGGCCACCGACACGCTCCCGAAGAACTGAACACCTCGCCCGGCCGTCGTACGGCCGGGCAGGGGGCCTTGGCGCAATTGGTAGCGCACCTGCTTTGCAAGCAGGGGGTTAGGGGTTCGAGTCCCCTAGGCTCCACCACCTGAAACCGCAGGTCAGCCTGCGGTTTCTTTCATTTCAGGAGTGCTCTGGTTCGGTTCGGGATCGGGCGTTAGGGGGACTGCAGGGGAAAGGACCTCGCCAGCACGACCCGCCCGAGCAGCCCCGGCATTCACCGCTGACCAAATTCGTCCGCAGGTGATCGCTGCGGACCTCGTCCAGCACATAGGTGACTGGAAGAGGCCGCAGATGTCCCATCCAGAGCGGTCGCGGCTGCTTCTCCCGACGTGAGCGCCAACCGGGTGCTCGCGACACCAAGGAGATCGAGATGACGATCAAACCGCTGGGCGTCCCCGACGAATGGGACGACAACCACATCCTCATGTTCGAGGAGTTCTGCGCATTCATCCGTACGCCGCAACGCACCGTCCGCGAGTGGCGCCGCCTCAGGCGCGGCCCGCGGTGGTGGCGTTTCAACGGCAACGGCCGCCTCTACACGACCGTCGCCGAGCTGCGCCGCTTCCTCAAGGCCGGTGAGTGAGATGGCCGCGACCCCCGGACCCGCCGACGAGCGACCCCGATGGGTGAGCATCACCGGCGCCGCCATCTGGGTGAGCCTCTCGGCCAAGACCATCCGCCGCAAGATCGCCGCCGGCGAGCTGCGCGCCTACCGCTGCGGCAAGACCATCCGCATCAAGACCGACGACCTGGAGGCGATGATGCGCCCCGTACCTTCGGCGAAGGACTGGTGAGGGCCGGCGAAACCAGCCGCCCGCGCGCCGATTGTTTGTGATCCTGACTCCGACACTTGCGGGTTCCGGGAAACCTAGTTCTGACGCTAGGATTACGGCAATCACTTGCTGTCGACTAGGAATAATGCAATGGCTCGCATCAGCGTCCCCGAAGCCGCAGCACGACTCGGCGTGGTTGCGCAGCGCGTACGCCAGCGGATCCAGGACGGCTCGTTGCCTGCCGAGCGCGTGGGCGGGCAATGGATCATCGATGAGAAGGACTTGGCTCGGGTCTCCGACTCCAACGCGCCTGGCCGGCCCCTGTCCGAGCGATCCGCTTGGGCGCTGGTCGCGGCGGCCGAGGACAACGCAGTCCTCTTGCAGTCGCTCTCGGCCCCCGACCGATCCCGGGCTCGCGCCCGCCTCCGCAAACTCGCCGCCGCGCACCACGACGACTCCCACGAAAGCCTCCGCCTGCTGTCGGTGTTCATGCGCAACCGGGCGGCGCGACGCTGCTATCTGGTCGCCCAGCGCGACCTCAAGGACCTGCGCAACGACCCGCGCATCCGACTCTCCGGGCTCTCGCACCCCGAGTCCGGCCTCGCGTCTGGTGACGTCGTAGAGGGCTACCTGTCCGTCAATGACCTCGACGACGTCATGCAGGACTTCCTGCTGCGAGACGTGGACCGCGACCGCGCCAACGTCTTCCTCCATGTCGTCTCGCCCGACATCGAGGAAAGCCTTCCGCTCCTCGGCCACGCCTGGAACAGCCTGCTGATGGCCGCCGACCTCTCCGAGCACGACGGACCACGCGAACGTCACCGAGCCATGGAGCTGCTCGACCTGGCGCAACAGGCTCAGGCCCAGGCCCTGCAGGCGCGTCGGCCCCGAAGCGAAGGGCGGAACGAGTGAGCGACCCGGTCGTGCTACCTGCCATGACTGAGGCGCAGGCTGCCTCCTGGCACGCGATGATGGATCTGTACACGAAGGTCCCCGAGCATTGGACGCTCGTGGGTGGACAACTCGTGCACCTGCACTGCGCTGAACGCGGCTCCTACACCGCCCGCCCTACCACCGATGCTAAGAGCGGCGAGTCCGCGCTACGAAGCCTCATCGTTGCCGTCGACGACGGTCGCTTCTCCGCGTCGACATACATCGCAACGGTGTACTCGCCGTCCGCCAACTCATGCTGCTCGAGCGGCAGGATCGCGAGCTCGCCTTCCGATCTCTCGGCGACGAGCTCGTCCTCGGCGGCCAACCGCGAGCCCTCGAACACCTTGACCGTTACGGAAGAGGCTCCCGATGCCAATGCCACGACCTCGGGTGGCGCGAGGGAGGACCACTTTCGGAGTCGCCCGGGCAGCACAAAGCCACCACGGAGGGTGAGGCTGGTCTTCGCTCGGGGGACCAACGGCATGAGCTCCACATGGACCTGTCCGTCTGGAGCCCCGACGATCTGCACCTGACGCGCGAGCATCCACCCGTCGGGCACGCCGGCGACCCCGTCCATCAGCTCCCAGCCGGGGCGCGCACATTGCTCGAGATGCCGCTCGAGGCGTACGCGCGTGTCAGCGAGAGCGAGAACGACGTTGTCCTCTCCAACTGCGACCCGTTCGACCTCGACGAAGCAGCCCTGCAGCTCATCCCATCTCAGTGGCATGATTCGGCGGGGGCGGCGCTCCAGCTGAGCCCCCTCAACTCCCAGCCGCGCGGTGAGTACGTCGCCGGGAAGAGACTCCGCACTGAGCATGTCGGTGCTCGCCAGGCGAGACGTGCCATTGCCAGCGGAGACCATCGGCACGGCGAGCACGCCGTCAGCCGTCTCGAACGCGGCACGCTCCGACGATGACCCAGCCGATGGAATCGCGAGATTGAATTCGACGACCTTGCGCGGGAACGTCCGAACGTAGGCGAGAAGCCTCGTTCGGCGCGCAACTGGTGACCCATGCGTCTGATGATCTGTACCGCCGGTCCAAGCCTCCAGCTCAAGGCAGGCGGCTTGTACGATCCGCTCTCGTGCGGCCGGCACCGTCCACAGCCTCCGCAGGTTGTTGCTGAGCGGGCTGGGCACCTTCGTCGCGTACAGATCGAGCGAGAGCTCCATGTCTGGGGCTCCCATCCGGAAGCCGGGCGGCAGACCCTCCGCCTCGAAGACGTGGTGCAAGCCACTTCTATCGTGTCGGCGCACCACGGCCTGCGACATCGGCAGGCCGTCAGCCGCATGCCGCCAAGCGCGTAGGCGGTCGGGACGCCGCGCTCGCCCTCCCAGGCCTCGAGCCATGCGTTCAGAGACGCCCACATGTCCTCCGCGATCGTGCGGTAGTCGGTGATCAGCCTCTGCTGGCGCGACTCCGGGACCTCAAGGAGTGGAAACAGGCGGCCGTAGTAGTTGTTCGACGCCATGTCTGCGCCTGCCTGCATCTGCTCGGCCGCCATCGTCAGTACGACTAATAGCGGGAGGGACGGTGGCGTGTCCAACCGCGCCGCGGCATGTCGCTTCGTAGCTTGAGCGTGCCAGCGGAGGGTGCTGGCGCCTTCGCCGTCCAGATGGGAGGGTCGGACGGACCGCCTTCAGGTACGCGGCGAGCGGATCTCCGGCTAACCCTGCGGCATCCGCGATCGCCGCGAGGGTCTCCCCCTCGGCGAGCGTGTATACGGGAAGGCCGGCCTTGTCGCTACCGAACATGGCATCAGCCGTCGCCTCGCACAGACGGTCGTACTCGCTCACGCACTCACTCCCCGGCTGAGATCTCCACGGTTGGAACGTAGTAAGAACCTCCGACAGATTCAGGAGAATGGAAACTTCGCCTGTCCCACCGCGTTGCATCGATCGTGTCGTGGCCCCGCTCGAGGCGCAGAATGATGTGCACCACTGCAGACACCGGGGAGGAGGCCTCTCTCCAGCCTGCGTGGGCCCACGCACTACGGCGAGGTTGCGCATCACGCATGCAGCACGTTGCGGGCGTGGTGCTCTAGATCGATAAGACGCCAACGAGCGCAACCCGACACGCCGGTTGCCGGTTGCCAGCTCGAGCTGACGTTCGACTACTATCGCGACATGCCGAGTAGCCGCGCAGGATCGTCCGTCTCCCGTGGTAAGGCTCCGAAGGCGTCGAAGCCGCCCTTCCGCTTCATCGATCTCTTCGCTGGCGTCGGCGGGTTCCACGCAGCGCTGTCCGCGTACGGCGGTGAGTGTGTCTACGCGGTGGAGATCGACAAGGCTGCGGCAGCTGTCTACAAGCGGAACTGGGGCCACGACTCGCTGGGTGACATCACCAAGGACGCCAATGAAGACGTGATGAACGTTGGTGCTCACGAGATCTTGGCCGCGGGTTTCCCCTGCCAGCCGTTCTCGAAGTCCGGTGCTCAGAAGGGCATGGACGAGACGCGCGGGACGCTGTACTGGAACATCCTTCGGATCATCCAGGAGCGTCGCCCCAAGGTCGTCCTGCTCGAGAACGTTCGGAACCTCGCGGGGCCTCGGCACTTGCACGAGTGGCAGGTGATCATCGAGACGCTGCGCGACGAGGGCTACCGAGTCAGCGAGACTCCGGCAATCTTCTCCCCCCATCTTCTTCCGCCGAGCCGCGGCGGGCGGCCCCAGGTCCGAGAGCGGGTGTTCATTACGGCGACGCTCATCCCGGATTCGCTGATGAACAGCCCGGAGCTCGAGTTCGACCCGGCGCCGGTCGCGCTCATAAGTGATCGAGTCGACGGTTGGGAGCCGAAGACGGAGTGGCATCTCGAGGATCTGCTCGACGACTCCCACAACCTCCCAGGCTGCGACCTGACCGCTGCGGAGCGCCGCTGGATCGACGCGTGGGATGAGTTCGTTCAGATCATGTGGGAGCTCCGAGACGGTCGCCGCCTTCCAGGCTTCCCGCTCTGGGCTGACTCTTGGCGGGATGTGAAGGACGCGTGGAAGCGGGACAAGGAGAAGGTTCCGGACGTTCCACGTATCCCTCTCGTTGATCCGACGCTGCCCGACTGGAAGCGTTCTCACCTGATCAAGAACTACGAGTTCTTTGCGGCGCACCACCGGATCATTCGGGATTGGGCTGAGCGGTGGGGGGTCTATACCGAGGCCTTCCCGCCATCGCGGCGCAAGCTTGAGTGGCAGGCACAAGACACCGCTCGTCTCTGGGACACGGTCATGCACTTCCGTCCGTCGGGCATTCGCGCGAAGGCCCCGACTTACCTTCCCGCTCTGGTCGCGATCACGCAGACGAGCATCGTTGGACCGCGCGAGCGCCGCCTGTCGCCGAGAGAGACCGCGCGTTTGCAGGGTCTTCCGGACACCTTTGACTTCGGTGATCAGCGTCCGGCTGCGACGTACAAGCAGATGGGTAATGGCGTCAACGTCGGCGTTGTCTGGCACGTTCTTCGCGAGCACGTGCGACGCGACGAGTGGTTGCTGAAGCACTCAGCTGAAGGACGCGACATCATTCAGGCGGTCCTTGATGCGCCGGCGTCCCCTGATGCGATTCTGGCGCGGCACCGGCCCAAGGGCTGAGGTCGAGCGATGGCCGTCGTGATGAAGTCACCTGGTCGCGGCGGTCTCCGAGTAGATCAAGAAGTTGTCGATATTGCGCTTGTTGATCATCACCTTGAGGGCTCTCGAGGCACCGCCTGGCTGCTTGCCCTGAGCGAAGTCACCGAGGACAACATGGAAGTTGGCCTCATTGACCTCGAGGATCATCATCTTGACGAACCGGACTGACTCTTTGAATCGGTTCGCATATGACAACGGGTCGTACGGCTTTCGGCCTCGGTAGCCAACCGAGCGCTTCCATTCGTTCCAGGCGATGGTTGCCCGGTCTCCGTTGTCGCGAGCGTGATGGGTCAGGTGCTCGTAGATCACGTACCAGAAGCGCCCGTACTCGGCGACGCATCGCTTGATGTCCTCGGCGTCGTTACCTGGGGACTCGTGCTTCGTGACATCCGAGGCCTTGAGGTCGCCGTAGTACTCCAGCGTGTCGCCGTTCTTGAAGACAAGGTCATAGTCGAACGCGCCATCGTGCTTTACCTTCTGGTACTCAACGAGCTCGCCGAGTCCGCGTCCTCGCAAGAACGCGTCGAGGCGATACTCGACATAGAACCCGGGCCATTCGCCCTGGAAGGTGTCCGGCCATGCGGCGGCGTGCATCTCCTTGATCGCGTCGAGCGCGTCGATCTGGTCGTCAAGCAGGAACTCGACGTTGAAGCGGTGAAAAACGTCGAGCCGAGGGTGTGACGGCTCGTACCCGCCGATGAGATACGCGGCGAACTGGTCAGCGCGGACGCTGGTGAGCCGGTTGCCGTTGCGGTCGACCCGGGAGAACTGCCCGTGCATCTGCGCTTGATACAGGTCGTTCGTCGAGACATGGGCCGCGGAGTTGTTCGCTTTGCGGAGGACATAGGTCGTCGGATCGAAGTCGACGAAGATCGTGACGTCGCCGTAGTGATAGATGCCCACGAAGCGCGTGACGAGTCCGTCCACAGTGGCGTGGCGCTCGACATCAAGCCATGTCTTCGGGATCTGAATGCGCTTCTTGAAACCCGGCCACGGGTTGCCGAGATGAGTGACCTGCTTCTTCAGGATGACTTGATCCCTGTATCGGATCACGCGTTCCCCTGCGTAGCGGGTGACCTCTGCCCCCGGAAGAGCGGCAATCAGGAGAACATTCTTCTTGAGGTCGCTGAGAGTCGTGTCGACGTCCTCGATGAGTGCTCCGTTGGAGCCGATCTGATCAACGACGACAGTTCCCACGATCCGTTTTGTACCAGGACCCGCCAGCAAGCACGCTGACTTTGGCGACCTCGGTGGGGCGCGCGACTCTCCGGGGGCATGCTGGAGGCGTGGCGCGGGGGTATCAGTCGTGGGCTTCGTCAGCCGCATCGCGTGCGACCATGCAGGGCAACCGGGCTCGCGACACCCGGCCGGAGATGGCTGTGAGGCGACTCCTGCACGCGATGGGTCTGCGTTACCGGGTCGACGCGCGCCCTCTTCCCGATCTGAACCGGCGCGCCGACATCGTCTTCTCCAAGGCGAAGGTCGCAGTCTTCATCGACGGCTGCTACTGGCACGGATGCCCGGAGCATGGAACGACAGCTCGCACCAATGCGGACTACTGGGGTCCGAAGATCCAGCGCAACCGCGATCGCGATGCCGACACCAGTCAGAGACTTTCGGAAGCAGGATGGACGGTCGCGCGATTCTGGGAGCACGAGCCCCCTGGAGCCGTTGCGGATGCCGTCAGCGCCTTGGTGCGCGAGAGTGCCGCTCAGGAACTCTGCGAGCCTTGAGTTGCAGCGCAGGCAGCCCGGATATGCCGGACTTCAGTCGGACCCTGTGGCTACGGTGTGGGCGATCAGTAGCCACGACATTCGTGCGCGGCTCGCTAGCGACGATTGAGGACGATTGTCATGACTGCACCGACGGCCGGTTTCCACGGGATGACGCGGTACGAGCAGCAGTTGTGGACCAAGGCGGTGGCCCGTCTGAACGCCACTTCCGCAAGGCGGAGCCGGCAGTTGGTGGGTCGTGCCACCAAGCCGATCGCGAACCTTGCCGGCAAGGCCTGGGACAAGTTTCCAATCAACGACGACATCACGCTGCAGTTCGAGAAGGCTCTGGAAGGTCTCGTGGGCGTGACGATGGAGCCCGCGATGAAATCGGTGAACCTCGAGAAGGTTGCGGCGCGAGTGGGTGTTCCCTGGGAGGAATTCCAGACGCTGGATCTCAAGCGGCTCGACGAGGCATCTCCCCGAACGCGCGGTCTCTACACAGGGGCCGCGCTCGTGGAAGGCGGCGCGACGGCGTTGGCGGTCACCGGAGCGACGGTGGCCACCACGGTGAGCGGCGGTACGACTGCCGCGTTGGCAATTGGGGCCGTGGCAACGGACATCGCCTCCAGCATTGGGCTCCTGGGCCGCATCACTGCCGTTGCCGCAGCCGAGTACGGCTACGACGTACGGCTCCCCGAGGAGGAGATCTTCGCGCTCGGCACGATCTCGGTTGGCTCGGCGGGATCTCCAGCCGCCAAGGTCGCCGCGCTCGCATCCCTCTCTCGCCTCACCCAGGAGATGATGCGACGAGCCACCTGGGCGCAGCTGAACAACCACGCGCTGGTCAAGGTGATTGACGCGGTGTTCAAGGCGCTCGGCCTCCGACTGACTCAACAGAAACTGGGGCAGGCGGTCCCGTTTGCCGGAGTCCTCATCAACGGAGGTCTCTCGGCGCAGATGGCCGACCAGACCTATCGCCGTGCTCGTGATGTCTATCGGCTGCGTTTCCTTTCGGAGAAATATGGGATCGACCCGGGGGCCTGGGTAACTTCGGAGGATTCGATCGTCGTGGATGAGGTGCTGGGTGCAGCGCTCGACCAATTTGAGGTTGACGACTCGGTAGATAGTGCCCAGCCCGCTGTCGATCTCGAGTTTCGCGACAGATGGACTAGTCGAATCGTGCGGGGGCTGACGTGAACATCTCCTGACCGTCCGCGCTCGCCCCTGGTCGTTGTCGGTGCACCCCCTTACTGTCGAATCCATGACCGCAACCCAGTGGACGGCAGCCGCTCTCCTCCAGCGGTACGACGAGGTGCGCTCCCACACGGAGAGGCTCGCCGCGCCGCTCTCACCCGAGGACCAGACGGTCCAGTCGATGCCCGACGTGTCGCCGACGAAGTGGCACCGGGCGCACGTGACGTGGTTCTTCGAGACCTTCGTCCTCGCAAGCAACGAGGCGGGGTTCGCGCCGTTCCAGGACCAGTACTGGTTCCTCTTCAACAGCTACTACGAGGCCGTCGGGCCGCGCTACAACCGGGCCGAGCGGGGTGTGATCAGTCGGCCGGGCGCTCATGACGTGGGGCTCTACAGGGGCAATGTCGACGCCCGGATGCAGGACCTGATCGACGGCCTCGATCAGGGGACGATCGACAAGGTCGCGGCGACGATCGAGCTCGGGTTCCACCACGAGCAGCAGCATCAGGAGCTGCTGCTGATGGACATCAAGCACGTCCTCTCCCTCAACCCCCTCCGCCCCGTGTACGGCGGCGCGCCGGCGCCGTTGGTCGACACCGACCGCATGGGGTGGGTCGAGGTCGAGGGTGGGCTGGTGGAGATCGGGCATCGCGAGGGCGCGGGGTTCTCGTTCGACAACGAGCTGCCGCTGCACCAGGTCTACCTCGAGCCGTTCCGGCTCGCCGACCGCCTGATCACCAACGGTGAGTGGCTGGAGTTCATGGCCGACGGCGGCTACCGGCGTCCCGAGCTCTGGCTCTCCGACGGGTGGGCGCAGGTCAAGACCAACGGGTGGGCGGCGCCCTTCTACTGGAGCGACTACGACGGCGTCTGGTTCGAGCACACCCTCCACGGCACCTTCCCGGTCAACCCGGGCCTGCCGGTCAGCCACGTCAGCCACTACGAGGCCGACGCCTACGCGACGTGGGCCGGCAAGCGGCTGCCGACCGAGGCCGAGTGGGAGCACGCCGTCCGCACCGACACCGGCGACGCCGCCGAGCCCCACGGCAACCTGGCGGACACCGAGACCTTCCACCCCCGCGCGGCCGAGCCGGGCAACGGGCGGCTCCGGCAGGTTTACGGCGACTGCTGGGAGTGGACGTCGTCCGCCTACCTCCCCTACCCGGGTTTCCACCCGGCGGCCGGCGCGATCGGCGAGTACAACGGCAAGTTCATGTCCAACCAGATGGTCCTGCGCGGCGGCTGCGCGCTCACCCCGCCCGGCCACGCCCGCGCCAGCTACCGCAACTTCTTCCCACCCGGTGCGCGCTGGGCGTTGAGCGGCGTCCGCCTCGCCGACGGGGGTGCCCCCGCATGAGCGAGCCGCGCGTCCGGGTCCTGCTCGAGCCCGGCTGGGAGACGGGCAGCATCGCCGACGACGTACGACGCGGGCTGAGCCGCTACCCGCGCACCCTCCCGCCCCGCTGGCTCTACGACGACCACGGCTCCGCGCTCTTCGACCGGATCACCCGCCTGCCCGAGTACTACCCCTTCCTCGCCGAGCGGGCGATCCTCGAGGCGCACGCCGACGAGATCGTGACGGCCAGCGGGGCGACCGCGCTCGTCGAGCTCGGCAGCGGCACCAGCGAGAAGACCCGGCTGCTGCTCGACGCGTTCACCCGGAGCGGCCAGCTCACCCGGTTCGCCCCGGTCGACGTCTCCGAGGGCACGCTGCGTACGGCGGCCGACCAGATCGCCGAGCGCTACCCCAGCCTCGAGGTGGTGGCGGTGGTCGGCGACTTCACGCTCCACCTCGCCCACCTCCCCGAGGGCGGACGACGGATGGTCGCCTTCCTCGGCGGCACCATCGGCAACCTCTATCTCGAGGAGCGCAGGGCGTTCCTCGGGGCGCTGGCCGACGTCCTCGAGCCCGGCGACTCGGTCCTGCTCGGCACCGACCTGGTCAAGAGCGCCGACCGGCTCATCGCCGCCTACGACGACAGCCAGGGCGTCACCGAGGCGTTCATCCGCAACGCGCTGGTCGTCGTCAACCGCGAGCTCGGCGGCGACTTCGACCCCGACGCCTTCTCCTACATCCCCTTCTGGGACCCCCACATGGAGCGGATGGACCTGCGCCTGCGCGCCGAGGTCCCGCAACGGGTGAGCGTCCCCGGCGCCGACGTGGTGCTCGACCTGGCGATGGGCGAGGAGATCCGGATCGAGATCTCGACCAAGTTCCGGATCAGCCGGATCGCGGCCGAGCTCGAGGCCGCCGGACTGGGCGTCGCACGAGTGTGGACCGACGAGGCGGGAGACTTCGCGCTCACGCTTGCGGTGAAAGCCTGAGTTCGCCGGAACTTTTCCCGCTGTTGGGTATGGACGTATCGGGTATCGACACGGCAATGTCGATCGAGCGCCGGGTCTCCCCCCGGCCGTCTGACTCGGAGGGATGGAACCGGTGAAGAGACCACTCACGATCCTCGCATCGCTCGCCGTCGGCGCCGCCGTCATGGTGCCTGCAGCGAGCAGTACGGCGTCCCCCACGCCGGCCCGCGGCCCCGCACCGGCGGCCGCGCCCACGGCGTCCACGGCGTCCACCGCGGCCGCCGGCGGCGGCTACACCGCTCCGCCGCTGCAGTGGGGCGCCTGTGCGAGCCAGCGGCTGCAGGACGAGGGCGCGCAGTGCGCCATGCTCGAGGTCCCGCTCGACTACGCCAAGCCCCACGGCCGCAAGATCCACATCGCGGTGAGCCGGGTGCTGCACACCGACCCCGACTACAAGGGGATGATGGTGGTCAACCCCGGTGGTCCCGGCGGCTCCGGCCTCATCTACTCGATCTTCGGTCAGTTCGTGCCCAACGGCGTCGGCGCGAAGTTCGACTGGTACGGCTTCGACCCCCGCGGTGTCGGCAGCAGCGAGCCGGCGCTCAGCTGCAACCCCGACTACAAGGGCGCGGGCTTCAACCGGCCCAACTACGTCCCGACCAAGCCGTGGATCATGAAGTGGTGGCGCAAGGTCACCCGCGGCTACGCCCGTGACTGCGGCAAGTCCGCCGCTCGCCGGATCCTGCCGCACATGCGCACCGTCGACGTCGCGCAGGACCTCAACACGCTGCGCCGTACGGTCGGCCAGAAGAAGCTCAACTACTACGGCTTCTCCTACGGCACCTACCTCGGCCAGGTCTACGCGACCAAGTACCCCAAGCACGTCGGCCGCTTCGTGTGGGACGGCGTCCTGAACGCCAAGAACGCCTTCTACAAGGCCAATGTCGAGCAGAACATCCAGTTCGACCGCAATATCAACGTCTACTTCCGCTGGCTCGCCAAGAACGACGCCGTCTACCACCTCGGCACCAACGGCGACGCGATCCGCAAGGGCTACTACAAGCTGCGCCGCAAGCTCGACCGGCACCCGGCCGCCGGCGGCAAGCTCGGCCCCGACGAGCTCGACGACGTGATGCTCAGCGCCGCCTACTACGTCTACGGCTGGGCCGACATCGGCGCGGCGTACACCAAGCTCGTCAAGACCGGCGACGGCGCCGACATCCTCGCGATGTACGCCGGCCCCGGCGACGACAACGGCTTCGCCGTCTACAACGGCGTGCAGTGCACCGACGCGAAGTGGCCCGGGTGGCAGAAGACCAAGGCCGACTCGTGGCGCGTCTACCGCCAGCACCCGTTCCTGACATGGGGGAACACCTGGTACAACGCGCCCTGCCTCACCTGGCCGGCCCCGTCGCACCGGGCGTTCAAGGCCAGCGGCAAGCGGGTCCACGCCAAGATCCTGATGGTCGCCGAGACGCGTGACGCGGCGACGGTGTTCTCGGGAGCGCTGGCCACGCGCAAGCTGTTCCCGTCGTCCTTCCTCATCGAGGGCGTCGGCGGTACGACGCACGCCGGCTCGCTGTCCGGCGTCGCCTGCACCGACGACACCATCGCCACCTACCTCGACACCGGCAAGCTGCCGGCCCGCAAGTCGGGCAACCGCAGCGACAAGAAGTGCCCGCCGGTGCCGCCCCCGGCCGCCAGCATGCGGGCGCGCGGCGGGTTCGCGGGCGTCAGCTCCGACCGGCTTCCGGCCGACCTGCGGGCGCTGCTCGAGCAGGTGCAGATGATCGGGCGCTGAGCGTTCCCCTCCCCAACTGCACAGCACAGATCCACAGGGTGGGCGTCGACCGTGTGCGGTCGGCGCCCACCGTGCTGTCGTCCATGGCAAGATCAGCGACGTGAGAGGCACCCGGGTCGCTGCGACGCTCATCGCCGCCGTCCTGCTGGCCTCCTGCTCGAGCGATCCGAAGCCCGTCTACCAGGCCTCGCCCACGCCGACCGCGACCGTCAGCCCGTACGACGCCTCCAAGGAGCCCTCGGCCGCGGTGCTGGCCCTGGTCCCCGCGGCCGCCGACACGCTCGAGGTCACCGACTTCGACCAGCTCCGGCTGGTCCTCGGGTTCGCCACCCTGCGCGGGTCGAGCGCGGCGCCCGACCGCGAGCGGTTCTGGCGCGAGGTGCCGCGCACGGCGGCGCTGTCGACCGGGCTGCTGCGACCCGTCGAGACGCAGCTGCGCAACCGCTTCGGCTTCGGCCAGGACGACGTCGCCTGGGAGGCGCGCTACGCCGGCGGGGCCCAGGGCTGGGTGCTCGTGTTCCACGACGACATCCCGATGGCCGCCGTACGACGGGCGGTCGAGGCGGGCGTCGGTCCGCTGCGCGGCGCGGTCGTCGACACCGAGCGGCGCCTGGTCACCTCCGCCGCGCTGCCGGACCTCGCGACGTCGTGGAGCGCCGACCAGCAGCTCGCGCCGCTGACCGGCGGCGAGGCCGTGTCGACGTACGTGCAGCGGGGATGCGTGCCCTTCGACACCGTCTTCGGCACCGGCATGGAGAGCCAGCTCGCCGCGGCGCCCAAGGCCGCGCTCGCCGGGCTCGAGCCGCTCGACGCCTTCGCCGTCGCGCTCGGGACCGAGCTGGTCACCGTCCAGCTCGGCGCCGAGCGGTCGGACGCCTTCGACCGGGTGCGGCTGGCCGAGCTGATGCCGCCGACGCAGCCGGAGTTCGGGCTGGTGATGAGCCGGGGCGTGGCCGACCCGTCGACCGGACGACTCGGCTACGTGCTGGGCGATCCCGCCGCCGCGGCGCGGCTGACCCGCGAGCGGCACCTGCCGTTCGCGGTCTGCCCCGGCTGATCCGTCGTACCCGGCATCTCGGTCGCGAATCGGTGCGAAACGGGACCAGAATGCCGGGTGCGACGGCGCTCAGCCGGCGCTGAGAGCGTCGTACTGCGCCCGGTCGTGCGCGCAGAACACGGTCACCTCGTTGCTGTGGCCGTGGGCGAGCTCCTGCAGCCGGGCGAGGTTGTCGACCCGGCGCTGGTTGGAGACCGCCATCAGCCGCTGGAAGGCGGCCAGGGACGACGGGCAGGTCGGCGGCTGGTCGAGCTGGGTGCCGGCGAAGAACGCGTCGCCGGCGTGGAGCAGCCAGTGGCCGTCGTCGCGTCGTACGGCGATCCCGGAGTGGCCGCGGGTGTGGCCCGGCAGCGGGATCAGCACCACGTCGTCGTCGAGCGCGGTCACCGACGGGAAGCCGAACCAGCTGTCGTTGCCCTCGGTGTGGGTGGTCCACTGCGGGCCGTGCGCCCACTGTGCCCCTATGTACCGGGCCTTCTCGCGCAGGGACGGCGCCATCGCGGCCTCGTGCTCGCGCGCGTGGACGTGGACGCGGGCCTGGGGGAAGTCGCTCAGGCCGCCGGCGTGGTCGAGGTCGAGGTGGGTGAGCAGGACGTCGGTGACGTCGGCCGGATCGAGGCCGTGCGCCTTGATCTGCGCCTGCGCCGTCTCGGCCGGGTCGAAGGCGGGCCGGACGCTGGCGACGAAGCCGAAGCCGAGGCGCCTGCGGTCGGCGAGATCGCCGGTGCCGAGGCCGGTGTCGACGAGCGCCAGTCCTTGCGGACGCTCGACGAGGAGCACGTGGGCGACCATGGGGGGAGCAAGGGGCGGGCGCATGGTCGCGCAGTTGAGGTGATGGATCCGCACGTCGCTGATCCTCACATATTGAATTGGTCGAGAGCCGGCTTCGCCGCCGGACGGCAGCAAGCTGCAGAGGCGGGCGGCTCCCGCCACTCTCGACTGACGCTAGCCGTGCAGGTTGCGGGCGGTCGGCGAGGTGGGGACCGTGCTCGGGTCGGGGGCGGTGCCGAAGAGGCGGTCCGCCGTGCCGGCGGTGGTGACGGTGAACCAGTAGTGCTCGCTCTTGAAGTGGTGGAGCCGGTGGTGGCGCCAGATCCGGCGGTAGGCGGCGGACTGGGGCCGGTAGTCGCTGTGGAGCAGGTAGTGGGTCCACTCGTAGGTCGACTTGATCGCGTAGATCGACACCAGCAGCGTGAACATCGCGCTCGGCGTGGGCGTGACCAGCCAGGCGAGCGCCGTCCAGGCGGGGGCGAGCCAGAGCTGGACCTGCCACGGGATGAAGACCAGCGGGATCGCGCGCGGGTCGGCGTGGTGGGCGCGGTGCTTGCGGGCGAGGAGCGGGTCGAGGGTGAGGCCGGCAACGCGGCGCGGGCGCCAGTGCAAGATGTTGACGTGGACCAGCCACTCCACGACCGGGAGGACGGCGAGCAGGCCGACCGGGATGGCGAGCTCGCCGAGGTCGCCCGGGCCCGCGAGGACGCGGCCCGTGATCGCGGCGGCGAGGCAGCCGCCGAGCAGGTAGGGGCTCGGATGCCGCCAGAACTCGGCGAACACCTCCCCCATCGTCGCGCTGGTACGGCGCTCGAGGGTGCTCATCGCGGCCCGTCCATCGCGGCGAAGGCGGCGAGCAGCGCGTCGCCGGTCGGCGTGAGCACGTGGACGGCGGCCGCGCGCGCGGTCGGTGCGTCGCCGGCCCGGATCGCGGCGGCGAGCAGCCGGTAGGGCTCCAGCCGGCCGACCTCGTCGGCGAGGATCGAGACGAGGGCCGGGACGACCGGCTCGTAGGCCGAGCGGAGGCTGTTGAACATCAGCCGGAAGACGAGCGAGTCGGCGCCGTCGACCAGCACGTCCCAGTAGTCGAGCGCGCCGACCTGCCAGGCGACCGGGTCGGTGGTGGTCTCGAGCCGGGTGACGATCGCCTCGAGCGAGTCGGCGAGGCCGGGGCCGCCGCGTTCGGCGGCCAGGGCGGCGATGCCGGGGCCGATCTCGGCGCGCGCCTCGATGATGCTGCGCCCGATCGCCGCGTTGAGCTGGCCGCCGCGGACGAGGAGGCGCGGGAGCAGGTCGAGCCCGGCCGAGCGGCGGTAGTCGCGGACCGTCGTACCGCCGCCGTGACGGACCTCGACCAGGCCGGTCTGGGCGATCCGCTGCAGCGCCTCGCGGACGGCCGGTCGGGAGATGCCGAGGACCTCGGCGAGGCGGCGCTCGCTGGGCAGCGGCTCGCCGACCGGGAGCTCGCCGTCGACGACGTCGTCGAGGAGCTGCTCGAAGACCTGGTCGGCGACGGAGCGGCGGGAGATCGGACGCAGGGCCATGTCGAAACGGTAGGTCGGTGGCGGCTGATGGTCAAGTGGTCAGACCACTGACCGAGCGTCGAATGGGCAGAAACTGCAGACAAATCGACGAAAAGTTGCGGTTTGGTCCCCAACCGCAACGGTTTTGCCCCGAAGAGGGGGCGTGCGGAGCGGCCTCGTAGGCTGCTCGTGTGGTGCGGTGGTGGAGCGTTCGGATGTGGGGTGCCCACCTGCTGGGGCTGCTCTGCGTGTCGATCGCGATCGGCATGGGCGTGTGGCAGTACGACGCCTGGCAGACCCGCCGCGCGGCCGAGCGGGTCGACCTGACCCACCTCGCGCCGATCCCGATCCAGGACGTGATCGGCCCCGACGACCCGTTCCCGACCAAGGGGCTCGGGCGGCAGGTCGACGTCCGCGGCGAGTTCGTCGCGAAGGGCACCGTGCTGATCTCCGACCGGGAGAGCTCCGACGGCAAGCCGGGGCTGTGGCTGGTGACCCCGCTGTCGGTCGGCGCGCCGGACGCGCCCGCGGTCCCGGTGGTGCGCGGGTGGGTCGCCGAAGGCACCGACCTGGCCAGCCTGCCGGCGCCGCCGACCGGTCCGGTCGACGTGGTCGGCTGGCTGCAGCCGCCGGAGAGCGGCGCGGTCGACGACGACCCGAACGACGCCGTACTGCCGAGCCTGCGGATCGCCGACTTGATCCAGCGCCTCGGTGGCCAGGACCTGTACGGCGCCTACCTGGTCGCCAAGGAGCCGCTGACCACCGACGCCGCGGCCGGTGTCGGTCACGCGACGCTCGACGCGCTGCCGGAGGCGAGCCGGTTCACCGCGCTGCGCAACATCCTCTATGCCATCGAGTGGTGGGTGTTCGCGGCCTTCGCGGCCTTCCTCTGGTTCCGCTATGTGCGCGACGCCACGGCCGAGCCGGACCTCGAGGAGGCCGGCGGCGAGGGCGTCGGGGACGACGCCGTACCCTCGAAGCCGTGACCAAGCTCTTCAACGTCTACCGCGTGCTCGCGCTCGTGGTCGGCGTCCTGCTCGTCGTGGGGTCGCTCGGCTCCCTGATGAAGTACCTGCTCACCGAGGGCTCGACGCTCCAGCAGCTCGGGGAGCACCTCGGCATCATCTGGATGCTGCACGGCTTCATCTACATCGTCTACGTGGTCGTCGCCTTCGTGCTGGCCCAGCGGGCGCGCTGGTCGATCCCCCAGCTCGGGCTGATGCTGATCGCCGGCCTGATCCCCGGCCTGATCTTCTGGGTCGAGCACCGGGTGGTCGTGCGGCTGCGTGAGGACCACCCGGAGCTCGCGCGGGCCTGAGCCCGGCTCAGCGACTCAGATCGGCGGCTGCTCGCCCGCCGGCTCCTCCGGCAGCGGATCGGTGAGCGGGTCCGCGACCGGCGCGGGGGCGTTGTCGACCGCGGTCGGCTCGGGCGTCGGCTCGGGCGTCGGCTCGGGGGTCGGCTCGGGCGTCGGCTCCGGCGTCGGCTCCGGCGTCGGCTCCGGCGTCGGCTCCGGGGACGGCGTGGGCGTGGGCGCAGGCGGCGGGGACGCCGCCGTACCTGCCGGCTCGGGGGCGGACTGCCACGGCGAGCCACCGCGCTGGGCACCACCGGCCTGCAGCTTCTTCGCGACGGTGGCCACGAGCGCGCCCAGCGCGCCGAGTGCCACCAGCTTCTTCAGCTTCTTCATCCCGAGTCTCCTTCAGCCAGTGTCCGCGACCCGTCCGGGCCGCTCCTTGATCCCACCATGGCACGGCGGGTGCCTCCGACACGAGGTACCCGGGGCGGCGGTCAGTAGGATCGACGCGTCAGCATCACCATCCCGTACCAAGCCGGAGACGAGGCATTTCCATGGCAGCGCAGCAGGCCGTCCTCAAGACCAACAAGGGCGACATCACGCTCAACCTGTTCCCGAACCACGCGCCCGAGACGGTCGCGAACTTCACCGGCCTCGCGTCGGGCGAGAAGGCCTACGACGCCGGCAACGGCGCCACCGGTCCGTTCTACGACGGCCTCACCTTCCACCGCGTCATCCCGGGCTTCATGATCCAGGGCGGCTGCCCGCTCGGCACCGGCACCGGCGGCCCGGGCTACACCTTCAAGGACGAGCCGCACCCCGAGCTGGTCTTCGACAAGCCCTACCTGCTCGCGATGGCCAACGCCGGCCCGGGCACCAACGGCTCGCAGTTCTTCATCACCGTCGGCCCGACCACGTGGCTGAACTTCAAGCACACCATCTTCGGTGAGGTCGCCGACCAGGCCGGCCGCGACGTCGTCGACGCCATCGCCGCCGTGCCGACCGGCCCGATGGACCGCCCGGTCGAGCCGGTCGTCATCGAGTCCGTCGAGCTCGTCGACTGACCTGACGATCACGCCATGAGCACCCCTCCGGTCGGAGTGCCGACCTGCTATCGGCACTCCGACCGCGAGACCTACATCCGCTGCCAGCGCTGCGACCGGCCGATCTGCCCCGACTGCATGCGCGAGGCGGCGGTGGGCTTCCAGTGCCCCGAGTGCGTCGCCGAGGGCCAGCGCGGCGTCCGGCAGGCGAAGACGGCGTACGGCGGCCGGATCGCGGCCAACCCCGGCGCAGCGTCGATCGCGCTGATCGGCATCAATGTCGTGGTCTGGGTGATCATCATGGCCACCGGCCGCTACGGCAGCCGGCTCTTCGAGCTCTTCGCGCTCGCGCCCACCGGCTCCTGCCGTGAGGGCAACGGGATCTACTACCCGTTCGTCAACCAGGCCGCCTGCGAGGCCGGCACGACGGCCCACTGGACCGCCGGTGTCAGCGACGGCGCCTACTGGCAGCTGCTCACCGCGATGTTCACCCACGTCGAGCCGTGGCACATCGCCTTCAACATGCTCGCCCTGTGGGTCCTCGGCCCCCAGCTCGAGCAACTGCTCGGCCGCGGCCGCTACCTGGCGCTCTACCTGCTGTCCGGGCTGGCCGGCTCGGTCGCGGTCTACTGGCTCGCCGCGCCGCAGACACCCACCGTCGGCGCCTCGGGCGCGCTCTTCGGCCTGATGGGCGCGCTGGTCGTGGTCGGCATCCGGATCCAGGCCAACATCCAGAGCCTGCTGCTCTGGATCGGCATCAACCTGGTGCTCACCTTCACCCTCCCCAACGTGTCCTGGCAGGGACACTTCGGCGGACTGGTCGGCGGCGCCGCCATCGCCGCGGTGCTCGTGTGGGCGCCGAAGGAGCGTCGTACGGCGGTCCAGGTGGCCGGTCTCGGCGCCATCGGCGCGGTCCTCGTCGTCGCCACGCTCGCGCGCACGCTCGTCCTCGCCTGAGCGCGGCGGGGGCGCTGGGCGTAGCTGGCGCTGGGCGCTGCCGCTGGGCGTAGCCGCTGGGCGTAGCCGGCGCGGGGCGCTCCCTAGCGGCGACCCGGATTTCCCCAGGTTTCTCCACCGGTGTGGATGAATCACACGTGTGTAGTTCTCCCCAGCTGTGGACAGGCCTGGGGAAAACGCCGGGGCGTGACCGCCCTTGTAACTCGGTGTCCGGTGATCCACCACGGCGAACCGTCAACTACCACTGGGTCGTTACCGGTCATGACCCTGTGGTGGAACACCGGACACCGAGTTACATGCGCGGTAGGCCGGTGCGTGCGAGGCCCCCGACCTGGGGAAAAACAGCACCGCGCCGCGGACCAAGGAGGTCCACCGACGCGGCGCGCGGCTGAGCTGCGCGGGAGGCCTACTCCCAGCGGGTGGCGAACGCGAAGCCCACCGCCATGAACCCGATACCCACGAACAGGTTCTTCTGCCCCAGGTCGTTGAGGATCGGGATGTCCTTCGGGTCGTTGCCCGTGAGGAAGATGTAGAAGACGCAGATCCACAGCAGGCCGATCAGGAAGCACCCGAGCATCCCGACCACGACGCCGCGGCCGCGGCCGAGGGGGGTCTTCGGGTGGGCCGAGATGATCAGGCCGAGGAAGAGCGCGATGAAGCCGATCAGGTAGTTCTTGCCCTCGAGGTCCTGCAGGAAGGACGGGCCGCCGGCCGGATTGGGCTTGCCCTTGGCGTTGATGCTGCCCCAGCCGTCGGTGGGCCGGATCCCGAAGTAGTAGTACAGGATGAAGGCGATGCCGCCGGCGATCAGCAGCAGCGCGATGGCGAACCGGATGCTCAGGACCGGGCCGCGGTCGGGGTCGCCGAAGACCTCACGGTCCTTGCGCTTCGACAGACGGGACGGCTTGGCCACGATGGGCTCCTCGATCAGACTCGGGTGTCGGTACGTCGCCCCTGCGGGCGGGCGCTCGACCGGTGTTGGACACTGTCAGTATGACGGGTAGCCATGCCGGAGGTGGGACGGGTCGCCGTACCGGGTCCGAGCGGCGGTCCCTGGGTTGGCGGATCGGTACGCCGGTCGTGGCCCTGCTCAGCGGGTCCCTGCTCGCGGTCTCGGCCGCCAACAGCCACGGCACCGACCTGCGGCCGGGCCGCTACAACAACCTCGCCGAGCTGGTCGCCGGGGAGGCGTCCGACTACCGCACGGTCGAGGACCGGTTCAACGAGCTGTCCGACGAGGTCGACCGGCTGACCGCCTCGATCAACGACAAGGGCGTGGGCCGGGCCCGGGCCGACGTCGCCAAGCTGCGCGACCCCGCCGGCCTCACGCCGCGCTCGGGTCCGGGGCTGGCGATCACGCTGTCCGACGCGCCGTCCGAGCTCGTCGACGCGGCGGTGGCCCGCAACAAGGAGGTCGACCCCGAGAAGCGGATCAACCTCAACCGCTTCGTCGTCCACCAGCAGGACATCCAGGCGGTGGTCAACGCGCTGTGGGCCGGTGGCGCGAGCGCGGTCACCATCGCCGGCCAGCGGGTGATCTCGACGACCGGCATCAAGTGCGAGGGCAACGCCGTCCAGCTCCAGGGCGTGCCCTACCCCCAGCCGTACGTCATCGAGGCGGTCGGCGACCCGACCGGCCTCTACGAGAGCGTGGCCTCCGACCCGCTCGTCGCCGGCTTCCGCACCGACGCCGCGAACCCGCTCATCGGGATCGGCTACTCGCTCGACTTCAAGGCGCGGGTCGAGGCGCCGGCGTACGACGGCGTCCTCGACCTGCAGTACGCCCGCCCGTTGCGCTGACCCCCGGCGTCGTCGGCAGCTGGCGGCCATTGCCATTGCCATTGCCGTTGCCATTGCCGACCGGGCCGGGGTCGAGCGGGTTCAGCGGGTCGGTGCCGTTGGCGACCTCCTGGCCGTCGCTGATGCCGTCGCCGTCGGTGTCGGGGTTGTTGGGGTCGGTGCCGCGGGCGGCCTCGTCGGCGTCGGACAGCCCGTCGCCGTCGGTGTCGACCGGGGTGGTCGGCTTCTCGTAGATCGACACGAAGATGTAGACCCGGTTGCCCTGGTCGAGGGTCTCGCCGGCCGCGGGATCCTGCTCGGTGACCCGGCCCTTCTTCTGGCTGCTGTCGTCGGCCGGCGCGTCGCGGACGACCGGCTGGAAGCCGGCCTCCTTGATCAGCCGGATCGCCTCGGCCTGCTTCTTGCCGACCAGGCTCGGGACCGTCTTGGGCCCGTTGGAGATGCAGAGCTCGACGGTGGCGTCCTTGTCGACCATGGTGCTGGCCGGCGGGTTCTGCTCGGTGACGGTGCCCTTGTCCTCGTCGGACTCGCACGGGCGCTCGCTGATGTTGCGGCGCACGATGCCAGCCGCCACCAGGTTGTCGATGGCCACCTTGCGCTTCTCACTGACCACGTTGGGCAGGGAGAACTGGCCGGGGCCGAGCGAGACCACGAGGTTGACCTTCGTCGCCGACGCGACGTAGTCGTCGCCTGCCGGGTCCTGCTCGATGACGTGGCCGGCCTCGATGGTGTCGTCATTGCGGACGGTGACCGTGCCGACCTCGAGTCCGGCCTGGCCGATCGAGGTGCGCGCGTCGTCCTCGCTCATCCGGACCACGTCGGGCACCCGCACCGGCGGCGGGGTGTCGTCGAAGAGCCGCGGCCACACGATGTAGGCGGTCGCGATGATCGCCGCGACGAGCAGGCCGAGCACGACCCACAGGCCGACCTTGCTCCGCTCGTCCTTGCGCGCCGGCGGGATCGCGGGGCGCACGGCCGTCTCGGCCGGACCCGGGGGCGGCGGAGGCGTCGCGGCCACGACCGCGGTCGGCGCGGTGCCGCCCGGTACGACGGCCTGCACCGGCCGGCCGGCCAGGTAGCGCTCGATGTCGGCGCGCATCTGCGCGGCCGACTGGTAGCGGTCCTCGACCCGCTTGGCCAGCGCCTTCATCACGATGGCGTCGATCTCGGGGGTGAGGTCGTGCTCGTGCTTCGACGGCGGTACGGCGGGCTCGCGGACGTGCTGGTAGGCCACCGCGACCGGCGAGTCGCCGACGAACGGCGGTCGGCCGGTGAGCAGCTCGTAGAGGAGGCACCCGGCGGAGTAGACGTCGGAGCGGGAGTCGACGGTCTCGCCGCGGGCCTGCTCCGGGGAGAGGTACTGGGCGGTGCCGACGACGGCCGCGGTCTGGGTCATCGACGACTGGGCGTCGCTCATCGCGCGGGCGATGCCGAAGTCCATCACCTTCACGTCGCCCGACGGCGTGAGCATCACGTTGCCGGGCTTGATGTCGCGGTGGATGATCCCGGCGCGGTGGCTGTAGTCGAGCGCGGAGAGCACGCCGCTGGTGATCTCGAGCGCGCGCTCGGGCAGGATCTTGCGGCCCTCGCGCAGGATGTCGCGCAGCGTGCGGCCGGCGACGTACTCCATGACGATGTAGGGGACGACCTCGGACGAGCCGTCGAGCTGCGCGGTGCGCTCCTCGCCGGTGTCGTAGACCGAGACGATCGCCGGGTGGTTGAGCGAGGCCGACGACTGCGCCTCGCGGCGGAAGCGGGCCTGGAAGGTCGCATCGCTGGCGAGGTCGGTGCGCAGTCGCTTGACCGCGACGACCCGGCCGAGGCGGGTGTCGGTCCCCTTGCGGACCTCCGCCATGCCGCCGCGGCCGAGCAGCTCGCCGAGCTCGTACCGCCCGCCCACGACGGGCCGGCTCGAGCCGGGTTCGGTCGGGGGAGTGGTCATTCCGCACCTCTCGGAAGGGTCAGCGGGCTGCTGGTGTCGGTCGGGCTGTCGGTGGGCGCCGTCGGTGTCGTCGGCGGGGTGGTCGGCGGTGTCGGTGTCTCGCGCGGGCCCCAGTAGTAGACGATCACCTCGTCGCCCTGGTGGAGCTTGCCGTTGCGCGAGAACCGGGACACGGTGCCTTCGTCGCAGTTGCCGGTGTTGGGCCGCGTGTCGAGCTCACTCGAGGCGACCAGGCCCTCGTCGTTGAGGTCCTTGACCGCCGTGGCGGCGTCGGCATAGCACCGGTAGCGGCTGTCGCTCACGGTGACCGTCGTTTCCTGCGTCGGCGTGGTGGGCGTCGTCGGCTCGGTCGGTGTGGTCTCGGTCGAGCGCGTCGTGGCCGGCGGGGTGGTGCTCGGGTTGTCGCTCGCAGTGTTGTCGTTGCCCCGGCCGAGCAGCAGCGCGGCGGCCGCGACGGCGGCGATCACCAGCAGGATGACCGCGATCGCGATCGGCCACGGCGACCTGCGCCGGCGCTCCTCCTCGGCGCCGGCATAGGCCGCGGGTGTCTCGAGACGGCGGATCGGCTCGGCCGGGGTGGGCGGGGTCGGCACGGGGACCGGCACCGGCGGGACGACGCCGGTGAGCACGCGGGTGCCCTCGTCGTCGGCGGGTGGGGCGGCTGCGGCGGCGACCGACGGGTCGCGCAGGGCGGCCGCGAAGGCCGCGCCGTCGGCGTAGCGCTCGGCGGGGTCCTTGGCGAGCGCGCGTCGTACGACGGCGGCGAGGGGGCCCGGCACGCTCGCGGGGAGCTGCGGGACCGGCTGCTGCAGGTGGGCGAGCGCCGTGGCGACCGGCGTCTCGGCGTCGAAGGGACGCTGGCCGGCGAGGCACTCGAAGGCGACCACGCCGAGCGAGTAGACGTCGGAGGCGGGCGTCGACGGGTTGCCGCGGGCCTGCTCGGGGCTGAGGTACTGCGGCGTGCCCATCACCGAGCCGGTGCGGGTCAGTGCCACCGAGTCGGCGGCGCGGGCGATGCCGAAGTCGGTGATCTTGACCTGCCGGTCGGAGGTGACGAGCAGGTTGGCGGGCTTGACGTCGCGGTGGACGATGCCGGCGCGGTGGGCCACGCCGAGCGCGTCGGCGGCCTGCGCCATCAGGTCCTGGACGACGGCGACGTCGAGCGTGCGGCCGCTGCTGCGGGCGTTGGCGAGCAGCGCGGAGAGCGGCTGACCGTCGACCAGCTCCATCACCAGGTAGGGAGCCTGCGGCCCGCCGACGGTGGGCGTGTCGTCGCCGGCGCCGTAGTCGTAGACCCCCGCGATGCCGGGGTGGTGCAGGGCCGCGGCGCTGCGCGCCTCGCCCTCGAACCGGGTGCGGAACATCGGGTCGTCGGCGTACTCGGCCTTGAGGACCTTCACCGCCACCGGCCGGTTGAGCCGGGTGTCGGTCGCTCGCCACACGACACCCATGCCGCCGGTGGCGATCATGGAGTCGAGGCGGTAGCGGCCGGCCTGGTCGGCGTACTGGCTCACTTCTTCAACACCGCTTCCATCACTGCCTTCGCGATCGGGCCGCCGAGCTGCCCGCCCGCGATCTCGTCACACGCCTTGTCGGGCGCCTCCTGGATCATGACCGCCACCGCGACCTGGGCGTTCTCCGCCGGCGCGAACGAGACGAACCAGGCGTACGGCGGCTTGCCGCCCGCGCTGCAGCGGGTGGAGGTCCGCTGCGCCGTACCGGTCTTGCCGGCGACCTTCACCCCCGGGATCGCGGCCGGCGAGGCGGTGCCGTTGTCGACGACCGAGACCAGCAGGTCGGTCATCTCGCGCGCCGTCTGCGCCGAGATGGCGCTCGGGTTGAGCTCCTCGGGGTCGGTGGAGCGCAGCACGTCGAAGCCGGCGGTCTGCACCTGGTCGACGAGGTAGGGGCGCATCACCCGGCCCTGGTTGGCGATCGCGGCGGTGACCATGGCCATCTGGAGCGGCGTCGACTGCACGTCGAACTGGCCGATGCCGGTCTGCGCGGTCTCGGCCTGGCTGAGCTCGCGGGTGCCGCCGCCGTCGGACTGCGGGACCGCGACGCCGGTCGGGTAGACCGACTGCGCCTGGCCCTTGAGGTCGAGCAGGTAGTCGCTGTTGAACCCGAACGCCTCGGCCTGCTTGCGCATCTTCTCCGGGCCGAGCTGGACGGCGAGCTGGGCGAAGGTGGTGTTGCACGACCAGTCGAGCGCGGCCGCGAACGAGATCCGCCCGGGGCTGCACTGGCTGCGGCCGTCGTTGGAGATGGTGCGCGTCGTGCCCGGCGGCCGGTACGACGCGCCCGCGGGGACCTGGTCGCCCGCGTGGTAGTCGCCGTTCTGGATCGCCGCCGAGCCGGTCACCAGCTTGAACGTCGAGCCTGGGAACAGCCGGGTCTGGATCGCCCGGTTGAGCAGCGGCTGGCGGGGGTCCTTGGCGAGCTGGGTGTAGGCGGCGGACGCCTTCTTGGAGTCGTGGGTGGCGAGCTCGTTGGGGTCGTAGGACGGGTAGGAGGCCATCGCCAGGATCCGGCCGGTCTTGGGCTGCAGCGCCACCACCGCGCCCTCGCCGCGCGGGCCGAGGGTGTCGCGCAGGCCCTCGAAGGCGGCCTTCTGCGCGGCGGCGTTGAGCGTCAGCACGACATTGCCGCCCTGGCTGGTGTCGCCCTTGAGCAGGTCGACCAGGCGGTTGACGAAGAGCTCGGGGTCCTCGCCGGTGAGGACGGCGTTCTGGCTGCGCTCGATGCCGGTCTGGCTGCCGAGCTGGAGGTAGCCGGTGACCGGGGCGTAGATGCGCGCGCCCGCCTCGGGGTAGACGCGGAGGTACTTGTACTGGTCGTCGGACGGCTTGCTCGTCGCGATCGGCTCGTCGCCGACCAGGATCTGGCCGCGCTCACGGGAGTAGGACGCCTCGGCGACCCGGGCGTTGCGCGGGTCGGTGTTGTAGCTGTTGGCCTTCACGAACTGCAGGTAGGTCACGTTGACCATCAGCGCGAGGAACAGCAGCATGCAGAAGATGGCGACGCCGCGGATCGGCTTGTTCATCGCGGCACCACCTTCACGATCTGGGTCGCCTGCTCGTCGGGGTCGTCGGCGTCGGCGGTCAGGTCGGGCAGCGGGCGGCGGGCCTGGTCGGAGATGCGCAGCAAGATGGCGACGATCACCCAGTTGACGACGAGCGAGGAGCCGCCGTACGACAGGAAGGGTGTGGTCAGACCGGTCAGGGGGATCAGCCGGGTCACGCCGCCGACGACGACGAAGACCTGCAGCGCGAAGACCGCCGCGAGGCCGGTGGCGACCAGCTTGCCGAAGCCGTCGCGCGAGATCAGCGCCGCGCGCAGGGCCCGCTCGACGACCAGGCCGTAGAGCAGCAGCACCGCGATGACGGCGGTGAGGCCGAGCTCCTCGCCGATGGCGGCGAGGATGAAGTCGGACTCGACGTACGGGACCCGCTGGGGCATGCCCTCGCCGAGGCCGCGGCCGACCAGACCGCCCCACGCGAAGCCGTAGAGCGCCTGGACCAGCTGGTAGCCGTTGCCGTTGGGGTCGGCGAAGGGGTGCAGCCAGATGTCGACGCGGTTCTGGACGTGGGCGAAGATCCGGAAGGCGACCGCCGCACCGCTGAAGAACATCAGGCCGCCGACCACCAGCCAGCCCGGCCGCTCGGTGGCGACGTAGAGCATGACGAGGAAGAGGCCGAAGAACAGCAGGCTCGAGCCGAGGTCGCGCTGCAACACCAGGATCCCGAGGCTGACCACCCACATCATCAGGATCGGGCCGAGGTCGCGCCCGCGCGGCAGGTCGACGAAGACGATCCGGCGGCCGGCCAGCGCGAGCGCGTCGCGGTGGACGACGAGGTAGCCGGCGAAGGTGATGACGAGCAGCAGCTTGGCGACCTCGCCGGGCTGGAAGCTGAAGCCGGCCAGCGAGATCCAGATCTTCGCGCCGTTGATCGACGTACCGAGGCCGGGGACCATCGGCAGGACCAGCAGCACGATCGCGGCCAGGCCCGAGGTGTAGGTGAACCGGGCGAGCAGCCGGTGGTCGGGCAGCGCGATGAGCGTGCCGATGAAGAGGGCGACGCCGAGCGTCATCCAGGTGAGCTGCTGGCTGGCGAGTCCGGTGTCCTTGGCCAGGTCGACGCGGTGGATGATCGCGAGCCCGAGGCCGTTGAGCGCGGCCACGACGGGCAGCAGCACCGGGTCGGCGTACGGCGCGACGATGCGGACCACGACGTGCGCCCCCACGACGAGCAGGGCGAGCCAGCCGCCGTAGCCGATGATGTTGGCCGGCACCTTGCCGTCGACGCCGAGGCCGACCGCGGCGTAGGCGCCGATGCCGACGACCAGCGCGAGGATCAGCAAGAAGAGCTCCGCGCCCCGCCGGCGGCGGTGCACGAAGCCCATCAGGGCGGAGTTGGTGGCCATGCGCGCCTCAGCCGCCCGGGGTGGCGCCCGTGAGGTCGGCAGCGCCGCTGCTGGTGGCGGGGGTGGTCGGGGTCGTCGGACTGGTCGGGCTGGTCGGGGGCGTGGTCGGGGTGCCGCTCTCGGACGGCGTGACCCGGGCGTTCTGGCCGATCCGGGTCACCTCGTCGCGGGCCCGCGCGAAGCTGTCGAAGATCATGTCGCCGTCGCGGATCTGGTCCTGGGTGGAGTCACGGAGCTGGTCGAGCTTGAGGTCGGACACCTCGTAGACGTTCGACAGGCCCGGAACGTTGACACCGCGATAGATCACGACGTAGCCGTGGTCCTCGCCGACGTAGTACTTCTGCTGGGTCCACCAGTACGCCGTGCCGAGCGCCACCCAGACGATGCCGAGGACGACGGCGGCGCCGAGCAGCCGGCGCGCCCAGACGTAGCGGGGCGGGGCCTGCGGGGCGTAGCGCAGGGCCTCGGGGTCGAGCGGCGGGTCCTCGCGGACCACGTGGCCGCCGATGCCCTCGGGGATCTCGGCCGCGATCGGCTCGAGCTCGCCGGTGTCGCCCGAGCGGTGGCCGCGGAAGAGCGCGCGCGGACGGCGCCGGCCCAGGTCGGCGGCGGCGCCGACGACCATCGGCTGGAGCGGGGGCGGCGGCGGGCTGTCGGGGGTGGCCGGGGAGGCGGCCGGGTCGATGACGTCGGCGACGACGCAGGTGACGTTGTCGGAGCTGCCGGCGTCGAGGCTGGCGCGGACCAGCTCGATCGAGGCGAACTCCGGCGAACCGTCGGCCAGCAGCTCGGTCAGCCGGGCGTCGTCGAGGACGCCGCACGCGCCGTCGCTGCACAGGAAGAGCCGGTCGCCCGGCACCAGCTCGAGCGCGAACAGGTCGGGCTCGACCTCGTGCAGGCCGTCGAGCGCCTTGAGGATCAGATTGCGGTGAGGGTGGACCCGGGCCTCGGCTTCGGTGATCCGTCCCTCGTCGATCAGGCTCTGCACGAAGGTGTGGTCGTTGGTGAGCTGGGAGAGCTCGCCGTCGCGCAGCAGGTAGGCGCGGGAGTCGCCGACGTGGCCGACCGCGAGCCGGTTGCCGTCGAAGAGCGCCACCGTGGCCGTCGTACTGGTGCCGTTGAGGGCGGGGTCGTGGTCGACCTGGGCGCCGATCGCGATGTGCGCCTCGTGGATGCCGTCGTTGACCCGGTCGATGACGTCGACCGAGCCGGGCGGCTCGTCGAGCTGGCGGAGCTCGCCGATCGCCGTACTGGACGCGATGTCGCCGCGGGCCGCGCCGCCGACGCCGTCGCAGACGGCGAGCAGCCACGGGCCGGCGTAGCCGGAGTCCTGGTTGTCGCGGCGTACCCGGCCGACGTCGGAGACGGCGTGGAAGCGGAGCTGGAGCGTGGGACGCGCGGCCGCCTCGGCGGGCGCGTCAGCGGGCGCGTCCGGGGTGGGGGGCGCGTCCGGTGCCTCGGCGGTGGGCTCGGGGGAGTCGGTGCCGGGATCGGTCATCTACTTCCTCAGCTCCACGATGGTCTTCCCGATGCGGATCTGGGAGCCGAGCCCGACCGGGACCGGCTGGGTGAGCCGCTGGCTGCCGAGGTAGGTGCCGTTGGTGGAGCCGAGGTCCTCGACGTACCACTGGCCGCCGGAGGAGACGATGCGCGCGTGCCGCGTGGAGACGTAGTCGTCGTCGAGCCGGATCGCCGCGTCGTTGCCGCGGCCGATGAGGATCGGCGCCTGCGCGAGGTCGGCGGTGATGCCGGTGTTGACGCCCTGGACGACGGCGACGTGGCTGGGCTGGCCGCGGCGCGGCGACTGCGCCTTCGGCGGCTTCGGCTGCTTGCCGGGCGCCGCCGGCGTCGGAACCCGCGCGCCGAACATGTCGGAGCGGATCACCGAGATCGCCGAGAGCACGAAGATCCACAGGATCGCCAGGTAGGCGATCCGGACCAGGAACAGGGTCAGCTCAGACAAGGTCAGCCTCCTGGTCCGCCTCCTGGAGCAGGCGGAGGGTGAGCGAGGTGTGGCCGATCTGGACCCGCGAGCCGTCGCGCAGCGTCGCCCGCGCGACCTTCTGCCCGTCGACCCGGATGCCGTTGGTCGAGCCCATGTCGTGGACCTCGACGAGCACCGGGCCGACACCGGGGGTCGCCCCGCCGGGCTGGGTGGTGATCAGGAACTCGGCGTGCCGTCGGCTGACGCCGGGGTCGTTGATCCGCAGGTCGGCCTCGCTGCCGCGCCCGACCACGAGGCCCGGCGCCTGCAGCGGGTGCTGCGTGCCGTTGACCTCGAGCACCGCACGCGTTCGCTGCGGCGCGCCGCGGCCGGTGCCGCGCCGGGAGTGTCCGGTCACTGCCGCCTCCGCCTGGCTGCGCACCCGGAATCGCCCGGTGCCCAGGTCGTCGGCGGACTCGAACGCGATCCGGATCGGACCCGGGAAGACATAGGACTGGAGCTCGGCGTGCTCGGTCAGCTGCAGCTCGAGCTCGCTCGCCAGCGTCGAGTCGTAGGGCGCCAGCCGCTCCAGGTCGCCCTCGGAGAGCTCGACGACGAAGCTGTTGGGCACCAGCCGCCGCTGTCGCGACAGCACCTGCGCCTTGTTGTCGAGCTCGCGCTGGAGCGCCGCCGCGATCTCGACCGGCTGCACCGCACTGCGGAAGGTCCGCGCGAAGACACCCGAGATCGCCTGCTCCAAACGCTGCTCGAAGCGCTGCAGTCCACCCACGTCACGGTCCTCCTCTCGCACGGCTCGCTCGACCACCCGTCCTCGACGGGCCACTTGATCGTATCGGTGGGGTCCGCGTCCACCCGGGACCTTGGGGTCCGGAGCGGGACGCGACGGCGTGGTTTTGGGAGACGGGCGGGGACTGGGCTAACCTGAGCGGGCTTCGAGCGCGAGTGGCGGAATAGGCAGACGCGCACGGTTCAGGTCCGTGTGTCCGAAAGGACGTGGGGGTTCAACTCCCCCCTCGCGCACAAGCAAGAAGCGAAGGCCCCGGAGGGATTTCCACCGGGGCCTTCGTGTTTTTTTGGGCGTTGGCGCTGAGAGTGCAAGGGCGCGCGAAGGGTGCACCAGCCTCTACTCGGAGAGGTACGGGCATGGCTTACATCGAGAAGCGTCGGCGCGTCCCTCGACGCCCGAAGGTGCCGAGGTGTCTCGGAGAGCGGCGCTTCGTGGGTTCGGCGTCCAAGACGGGCGCTGACCGCTCCGCGTTCCAGGACGAGTGGTCGCTTGACGTGGTCAAGGACGGGCAGCGGTCTCCGTCGGTAGTCGAAGAACACCCAGTCGCGCCTCGATCGCGGCGGCTACTTCGAGCGCGTCTACGTCCCGCCCGGAGTTGGCGGTCACCTGCACACCCAGAGGCATGCCGTTCAGAAGGCCGACCGGCACGGAACAGGCAGGGAGACCGGCAAGGCTTTGAGGTGCTGCGTCGCGCATGACGCCAGCACGAAAGTCCCGTTCTGTGCTGGCGCAGCGGTCTTCCACCTTTCTCGCCGAGACGTTGACGATCGGGCTGACGAGAGCGTCGACCTCGGTGAAAGCCCGGACCATGGCTTCGGTGAGTCGCGCTCGTACGGGCGCTGACCAGAGATGCCTGCCCGGGGGGAGTCGGTCGGCGACTTCCAGTCGCTGTCGTACGTCGGCGCCGTAGAGCGGTGCATCGCCGGGCCAGGTGCCTGCTTCGGTGTGTGTGCGGAGTCCCTCAGTCAGCACAACGGTGGACAGGAGGTCGTAGGGGTCGAACATCGAGACATCGATGGGCGGCGGGACCAGCTCGAACCGGGGGTCGGTCGCCAGGGCCTCGAGAGCA
The DNA here is from genome assembly GCF_039537225.1 of Nocardioides ginsengisoli. Taxonomy (NCBI): domain Bacteria; kingdom Bacillati; phylum Actinomycetota; class Actinomycetes; order Propionibacteriales; family Nocardioidaceae; genus Nocardioides; species Nocardioides ginsengisoli. The sequence continues at coordinate 19,611 of NZ_BAABAC010000028.1, read as the reverse complement.
CGATTGACAGCGGTGGGACCCACCTCGCCGCCGTCCGGCTCGAACGAGGGGAGCGCGGCGATGCGTAGGACGCTGCGGCAAGAGTTGCGGTGTGCCGTCTCCGGGCTGAGGACCCGAAGCAGGAGGGCGAGGTCAGCGGTTGTTCGCGCCATCGGTCCGACGGCGTCGAGGCTGGGCGCGAGGGGGTGCGTGCCGTCGGTGTCGACCGATCCGTGGGTTGGGCGAAGCCCGGTCACGCCACACAGTGCGGCCGGGATGCGAATTGACCCGGCTGTGTCGGTTCCGATCGCGAGGGGGGTGAGTCCCGCCGCAAGAGCCGCAGCGGAGCCTCCGCTCGAGCCGCCGGGTACGCAGTCCAGGTTCCAGGGATTCCTGGTCGGTCCGAAGTGGGGGTTGTCGGTCGTCACGCCCCATGCGAACTCGTGCGTGGAGGTCTTCCCGATGATGACGGCGCCGACGTCCAGGAGCTGCTGAATGACGCGTGCGTTTCGTGCGGGTTGGTGCCCGCGGTAGATGGCGGAGCCATAGGTGGTCGGGAGGAAGTCCGTGTCGAGGAGGTCCTTCACGGCTACGGGCACGCCCTCGAGAGGGCGCGCCGAGCCTGAGGCGATACGGAACGTGGAGTGCTCGGCATCCAGGAGCGCGGACTCGTTGACCGACGCGAAGGCGTTCAGACGAGGGTTGATGTCGGCGATTCTCTGCAGGAGCGAACTGACGACCGCGGTCGGTGTCAGTGCTCCCGATCGGTACGCATCGAGGAGGGCGGTGGCTGAGAGCCAGTGGAGGTCAGTCTGTGCGGACGGCATAGCGGTTCAGGAACATGTCGACGCCGGAGACGATGAGCTGGTCTCGCACGTCGTCGGTGAGCGGGCAGCCGTACCCGCCGTAGACAAGATTGGGTGAGACGACCAGGCCCGACAGCTGGAGGACTGCCAGCTCGATGTCGTCGATCACCAGGTCGCCACGCTTCACCAAGCGTTCGAGAGCCGCGGCAATGACGGGGTGGAATCGAAGCGGGCCTCGGGTCTGCCAGGCATGGCCCAGTTCTGGGAAACGCCGCAGTTCGCCGACAACCAGAGCACGAAGGTCCATGATCGCGGGTGCAGCGATGCCCGCAACCCATTCGCGGCAGGCGTGGATGAGGTCGGTGCGAAGATCCTCGGAGTCGGCCAGCTGGCGTTCGACGATCTGGACCCCCTCCTTGAGGGCTTCGTCGAGCTCGTGGTTGATGATCGCTATGAAGAGCGCTTCCTTGCTGCCGAAGTGGTTGTAGACGGTGACCTTCGAGACGTTCGCCTCTGCCGCGAGGGTGTCCATGGAAACGCCGTAGCCGTTCGCCAGGAAAGTCTCACGAGCTGCGTCGACGATGGCAGCGCGCTTCGTCTCCGCCCGACGTCCTTCCGGTCGCCGAACCTCCGCGGCCCGCTGACCGCTCCTCTTCTTGGTCTCCGCCATTGGATTCCATCGCCTCTTCCTGAACGCAAGCCAGCCCTTGAACCCATAACTGTACCCGTTCGTTCAGTCGGTGCGGAATGCGCAACGCAGCGATGAGCGGGACACGGCGCGAAATATCAGTGGGCGGTCGGCGGCGTGAGGATCTCGCGCCGCAGCACCGTCTTCGGAACCGGCGTCGAGAGGATCAGCGTCGTCGATGCGCGGCTCCAACGGGCAAGGCGATCGATCAGGTTCTCCAGGTGCTCGACGTCGCGCGCGTACGCGATGATCACGGAGCAGTCATCCCCGCTCACCCGATGCATCTCGACCACCTCTGGGAAGGATGCGGGGTCCAGTTCGCGCCTCACGCACCGGATCGTGTTCTCGCAACCCATGCGAATGATGGCGCGGATGCCCAGGCCGACCGCCTGCGGACTGACGACGGCTGCATAGCCGACGATGACTCCGGCCTGCTCCAGCCGTTTGACCCGCTCGGCCGTCGCGGGCGCCGACAGCGATATCTGGCGCGCCAGCTCCCGGATGGAGATCCGGCCATCGCTCTGCAGGATCTCGACGATGCTCCAATCAATGTCGTCCATGAGTTCGATGGTAGCCAACGGCGCCTTTCGGGATGGCAAATGCAAGGCCGATGGCGCCAACGACCCGACACATGCGTATGTGTGGCCCGCATGCTCGGGACTAGCGTTTGAGTCATGTCAGCCACGTGGACCGCGTTGGAGCGGGAGTATTCGCCAAGCAGCGTGGTCGAGGACCTCGCGGCGCTGGAGGCGGCGTACGCCTCCATGAGTGCGGCCGTAAGGATGCAGAACCGGCCTGTCCCCTATCAGTTCGGCGAGGGGGAGGAGGAGGTCCTGGACTTGTTTGTGCCTCCTCGTGACAATCGCACCGGGATCCTGCACGCCTTCCTTCACGGCGGCTACTGGCAGGCCTTGAGCAAGGATGACGCGAGCTTTCCCGCGAAGCTGTTCAACGAACGTGGCGACTTCTATGCCGCGGTGAACTACACCTTGGCCCCACGGGCCACCCTTGAGGTGATCGTCGAGCAGTGTCGCAAGGCCGTCGAGTGGCTCCACCGCAATGCGGGCGAGCTCGGCTTCGATCCCGATCGCATCATCCTGTCCGGTTCGTCGGCCGGTGCGCACCTGGCAGCTATGGTCGCGCTCACCGACTGGGCGGCTCGAGGTGTCGTCGGCGACCCCCTCAAGGGAGTCGTCCTCCTGTCGGGTGTCTACGAGCTCAGTCCGCTCGTCCACACCTACATCAACGACGCTGTGAGGCTCACGCCGGCGAGCGCGCTCGACCTCAGCCCGCTCCTGCTCCTACGGAACCGGCGCGTGACCGTGCCCGCCGTCGTCGCTTGGGGCGAGCACGAGACCGCCACGTTCAAGCGTGAGAGCAAGGTGATGGCCGCAGCCCTCAACCTGAACGGCGCGGGCGCCTCGGTGCTCGAGGTCTCCGGCCGAAACCACTTCAACATCGTGCACGACCTGTCGGACCCGAGCACCGAGCTCGGGCGTCACGTTCTCGAGAACGAAAGGAAATGGACCCATGGCAGCATCGTCTGAGCCTCGCAACCTGGACATCGCGACGGAGGCGGTTCGAGCAGCGCAGTCCGCATCGACCGGTGGCAAGCCCATGCTCGATTTCGAAGGTGAGAGCACCCCCTACATCGACTACCAGTCGATCGACGTGCTGCTCTCGCTCCAGCATCCGCGGAGCCCGTCGCACGAGGAGATGACCTTCTACGTGGCCGGCCAGGTCAAGGAGCTGCTGTTCAAGCTCGCCGTCAACGAGGTCCAGGAAGCGCAGCGACAGCTGAACGAGGACAACTTCGGCGCCGCCATGAAGTACCTCCGCCGGATCAAGGAGATCCTCGTTGTCCTGCGGAGTCTTTGGCCGATGTTGGACACCCTGACGCCCAACGACTTCAACTCCTTCCGCGACTACCTCGGAACGTCGTCCGGCTTCCAGTCCTACATGTACCGCGCGCTCGAGTTCAGCCTGGGCAACAAGAACGAGCACATGCTCAAGCCGCACAAGGGCGTTCCGGTCATCTACCCCGCTCTGGTCGAGGTCTTCGAGGCCCCGAGCCTGTGGGACACCGCGAATGCCGCGCTCAAGCGCAACGGGCACCCCATTGAGCAGGCCCACCTCGATCGAGACCTGACCGCGTCGTATGAGGGCCATGCATCCGTCACGGCGGCATGGGTGGCCATCTACCGGAAGAACGATCCCGAGGATGTCTTCTTCCAGCTCGGAGAGGCTCTGATGGAGGTCGCCGATGCCTTCAGTCACTGGAGGATGAAGCACCTGTTGACGGTCGAGCGGATCATCGGTTTCAAGATCGGCACGGGCGGCACCTCGGGTGTCGAGTGGTTGCGGACGATCGTCAACCACCGGTTCTTCCCCGAGCTGTGGGAAGTGCGCACTCAGCTCCCCTGACGGGGGGCGCGAAGTCCAACGGCTCGCCGCGCTCGCCTGCGGCGGGCCGTTGGGCTCGGTCGCGTGACTGCGCCGAGGGAAGTGCGCGGTCGGTGGCGGACCCGGTTCGGAGGCTCAGGAGATGGTCGTCAGTGCGATGACCGGGATGCGACGCGTCGTACGCGTGGCGTAGTCACGAAAGTCTGGCCAGGCCCTCGCCTGGAGTTCGTACAGGCGATCCCGCTCGTCGCCCACCACCTCGGTGGCGGAGACAGTCTCCTGGAGCCCGTTGACCTCGATGGTTGCCGTGCCGGTGCGAAGCAGGTTGCCATACCAGACCGGATCCTCCGGAAGACCGGAATGTGACGCGACAATGATGCGCCGCCCGCTGTCCTCGAGGTACATCATCATGTTCGCTCGGCTCCGACCGTCCACCGCATCGGTGGTATGCAGGATCAAGAGTGGGATTCCCTCGAATTCTCCACCGAGCAAGCCTCGGTTCTGTCGGAACTCGGCAAAGAGAGCGGCCGCCTTCGCGTCCCACTCTGCTGGCGTCATGGTCACCGGTGTCCTCCTCGAATAGCCTTAACTGTACGAACAAGTACAGTTCATGTCGGCCCAAATGGCAACAGCAGGGCCGGCTGGACGGGCGCTGAGGGCCGGCCGAGCCGAGGGGCCGATCGTGGCGCTGTCGTTCTGACCGGCGCCCGAGACTCGAAGACCGTTGCTCGGGGACCCGAGAGCGGCGACTGACCGTAGGAGTAGAGATTCAGATGACCATGGTTTTCGGCGCGGAGGCCCACGGCACGACCCGGGTCAAGCGCGGCATGGCCGAGATGCTCAAGGGTGGCGTCATCATGGACGTCGTCACCCCCGAGCAGGCCAAGATCGCCGAGGACGCCGGCGCGGTCGCCGTCATGGCGCTGGAGCGGGTCCCCGCCGACATCCGCGCCCAGGGTGGCGTGTCGCGGATGAGCGACCCCGACATGATCGACGGCATCATCGCCGCGGTCTCGATCCCCGTCATGGCGAAGGCCCGCATCGGCCACTTCGCCGAAGCGCAGATCCTGCAGTCGCTGGGTGTCGACTACATCGACGAGTCCGAGGTGCTGACCCCGGCCGACTACGAGAACCACATCGACAAGTGGGCCTTCACGGTGCCCTTCGTGTGCGGTGCGACCAACCTGGGTGAGGCGCTTCGTCGCATCACCGAGGGCGCCGCCATGATCCGGTCCAAGGGCGAGGCCGGCACCGGCGACGTGTCCAACGCGGTCACCCACATGCGCACCATCCGCAAGGAGATCCGCCGCCTCGGCGCGCTGGCCGAGGACGAGCTGTACGTCGCGGCCAAGGAGCTGCAGGCGCCGTACGAGCTGGTCGCCGAGGTCGCACGCACCGGCAAGCTGCCCGTCGTTCTGTTCACCGCCGGCGGCATCGCGACCCCGGCCGACGCGGCGATGATGATGCAGCTCGGCGCCGAGGGCGTGTTCGTGGGCTCGGGCATCTTCAAGTCGGGCAACCCGGCGCAGCGCGCCGAGGCGATCGTCAAGGCCACCACCTTCTTCGACGACCCCGACGTGGTCGCCAAGGTCTCGCGCGGTCTGGGCGAGGCCATGGTCGGCATCAACGTCGAGGAGATCCCGTAGCCGCACCGGCTCGCCGAGCGCGGCTGGTAGTGCCTGCGGCTCCCATCCAGAGAACGGTGGCCCTCTACCAGCTGCCCTAACAAACCTGCCTATCGAGATCGAGGCCATCGCACATCGCGGTGCCGAGAACGAGGAGACGAACGAATGACCACCATTCCGCCAGTGATCGACTTCAAGAACTGGGTTGCGGAGAACGAGCACCTGCTGAAGCCGCCGGTGAACAACAAGCAGGTGTGGGAGCCGATGGGTGACTTCATCGTCCAGGTCCTCGGTTCGCCGAACCAGCGGACCGACTATCACCTCGACCCGTACGAGGAGTGGTTCTACCAGGTCAAGGGCGACATGCACGTGAATGTCATGACCGACGACGGGCCGCGACGCATCGACATCAGGGAGGGTGAGATGTGGATGCTTCCCCGCAACGTGTACCACTCGCCGCAGCGCCCGGAGCCGGGGACGATCGGGATCGTCATCGAACGCATCCGCGAAGAGGGTGTCCTGGAGAAGTTCGTCTGGTTCTGCCTTCAGTGCAACAACCAGGTCCATGAGGTCGAGCTGCAGGTGCGTGACATCGTCCAGGATCTGCCGCCGGTCTTCGAGCACTTCTATGCATCACTCGCGGCGCGCACGTGCCAGACGTGCGGCGCGCTTCATCCCGGCAAGGGCTAGTGCGGCACCACGTCGGCGATCGACGTCCCCACGCACTCGACTCCGCGCCGCTCGCCGATCCTGCGGTGGCAGTCAGCCGGTCCTTCGGCTGGACTCGGAACGAGAGGCCAAGATCCTCGTCCGGGACCAAGAGGTTCCGGCGAGTCACCGCGGAGTCCTGGGACGCTGGCCTCCACCTGGGGGCCAGGGCGGTGACGGCGGCGGCCCAGGTGGTGTCACCCGAGCCCTGTGTTCTTCGCTCAGGCGCCGACGGCGACGAGGCCGCTCGAGTCGCGAAGGATCTCCAACGACCTCACTCTCGAACGGTGCGCAGCGCCAGGTCGGGACGCTTGGAGAACGCCTGGCACGGGCGCAATGACCTTGTTGGCGCGCGTTGCGTTCGAGCCCGCAGCGTTGCGCACGCACACTCGTCCTGACCCTCGGCGCGGAGAACGTCATGGGCGGAAGTGACTACCCGGTCCGCTGGGCGAGCAGCCGGTCGTGTCACGTCGTTGCGCGCTCGAGTTTCCTGACCGCGCCCGAGCGCGAAGCCGATCCTGACGACCGATGCGAGCCGTTTCCTCGCACCGAGCGCAGGTCGATGGTTCACGAGCGGAAGTAAGGGGTCATAACGCCAGATCGCCTCCGTCAACCGCGATCGTGCTCCCTGAGACGAAGCCGGCGAGGCCGGATGCTGCGAAGAGAACGGCACGGGCTACGTCGTCCGGGTGCGCGATTCGTCCGGCGGGAAGGCGGTCTGCGTACCGGTCGAGTCCGGCGGCGAGACCGTCGGCCTGGTCGGCCTGGTCGGCCTGGTCGGCCTGGTCCGCCTGGTCGGCCTCCACGCCGGGCGTCCACGTCAGCGTCGGGGCAACGGCGAGGGCCCGGATCCCATGAGCGCCGAGCTCGACCGCCAGGCTCTTGGTGAGCCCGGCGACCGCGTGCTTGGAGCTGACGTAGTGTGCGGAGTTGCCGCCCGAGGCCGTGTTGTAGGCGGCCGTCGACGTCAGGTTGATGATGGCACCGCCTCGTCCGCTCGCGATCATGTGGCGAGCGGCTTCGCGCGAGCCGATGAAGACACTCCTGAGGTTGATGTCATGGACCGCGTCCCAGTCCGCGTCCGTGATGTCGAGCAGCGCCTGGCGTGGGTAGGCACCCGCGTTGTTCACCCACACGTCGAGACGGCCGAATCGGTGGTGGGCGCCGGTCGCGAGCGCGCGGATGGAGACACCGTCACGCACGTCGACATGTGCGGCCACGGCAGCTGATCCGAGTTGATCAGCTGCCCGTTCGGCTTCGGCAACATCCTTGTCGGCGACGACGACATTGGCTCCTGCCTCACGAAGACGTCGGCAGATTGCGTAGCCGATGCCGGCGGCGCCGCCCGTCACGACGGCGGTCCGACCGGCCAGCCCCACGAGACCCTCGAGCGGGACGGAAGTCAGGTCTGGCAGGAAGTGGCGATCGTGCGCGCGGGAGAACAAGGGTGTCACGCTCCGGGTTGGTCGGTCGGAGATACGCCAAGAGCTCGGCGCCGCCCAACGCGACGCGGCGGCACATTGTCACCACATGGAGCGCACCAGGTCCCTCAACCGGCAACGTGCGTCGGTTCCGAGGACTGCGGATTCCGACGGGTACGCCGAAGCCGTCATCTCCCCCAGCTCGTCCAGGTCGGCCTGTGCAAAGTCGACATCACGAAGTCGAGTCGGTAGGCCAAGCTCCGCGCACCATTCGCGCACCAGGACGGACGCGCTGTCCGGCTGGCTCCGTGCGCCGGTCCGTCGCGTGGGCGTCGGCTGGCTCACGTCCAGCGCTTGCGCGATCGCTGCCAGCGTGCGCGGTCGCGCCGGGGTCATCCGTGCAAGGACGGCCGGAAGGGTGATCGCGGAGGTGACGCTGTGCGGTACGCCGAAGGTTCCGCCCAGGATGTGTCCGAGCCGGTGGCTCAGTCCGTAGGACATCGCCTGGGGATGGGAATAGCATTCCCATGCGGCGATCTGCGCCGCACCGCGGTGGCTGGTCTCGGCTGACAGCGACTCGACCATGCGGCGAATGCCTGAGAAAGCAAGGCTGTCCACCAGGGGCAGGGCCTCCGTCCCGAGCAAGCCCTCGATGGCGTGGTCGACCGCCTTCACGCCCGAGGAGAGCCAGAGGTCGCCGGGTGTCGATTCGACGACCCGCTCGTCGTACACGATGGCGTCGGCGGTGACGTCCAGGCGAGCGTGACTGCGTTTGAAGGTCGAGGTCCCATGCGTCTCGGTGACTCCGAAGGTGTGCGATAGCTCCGAGCCCGACAAGGTGGTGGGCACGACGACGTGGCGCGGCCGAGTGCGACCCGCGTCGATGGTGTGCCCCAGGGCGGCCTTCGCGGCATCGATCACCGAGCCGCCGCCGACCGAAACGACGGAGTCGATCTCGTTGTCCAGCAGAACGTCAGCGGCCGAAGCGACGTCAGCCGCAGGGACGTGGGCATTGAAGGTGCTGTGCGTCAGGACGATCGTCGGCGCCGCCGTCATCACGGAGTCCATCAGGCTGCGGTCAGCAGCCTGGGCGGCTGTCGTGAACAGAGCGGTCCTCCGGGCCCCGAGGCTGCTCAGCAGGTCCGCCACCAGGGACAGGCTCCCGTTGCCCCAGGAAACAGAAGCGATGGGGAGGTTGACGAGCGTGCCCGGGGTGAACCCCACCTCTGGGCCTGTCAGCGCCGTCACCGGTCGGCCGCCGCGGCGGTTCCGGCGAACGCGGCGACGCGCTCGGCCAGTGCAGGAAACAGCGCGAGGGCGTTGTCGCGCTCCACCTGCCGACGGACGTTGTCGTCGGAGAAGAACTCATCGACGCCGGCGACCGTCTCGACGGTGGTCGACTCCGGCATGAAGGGGTAGTCGGTGCCGAAGAGGATGTGCGTGGTGTCGGTGAATGAGCCAAGGCCGGCGAGGGTGTGCGGGTTCGCGGACATGGCAGTGTCGAAGTAGACCGATCGCAGGGAGCCGAGCAGGTCGGCCGGCTCGCGTGCGGCGAGCGTCGGGTTGATCGTGACGGCGTAGGTGAGCCGTTTGGCCAGGTAGGGCGCCGCCCCTCCGGCGTGGGGAGCGATGAGCTTCAGGTCGGGACGCCGGTCCAGGGTGCCGTGGTAGAGCAGGCTCGCCAACATCCGGGTGGTTTCGAACGGGAACTCGTACAGCGAGGGTGGCAGCCCGAACGATGGCTGGTCCGAAGCGGGGGGAACCGTCGGGTGCACGAATGCCACCGTGTCGAGCTCAGCAATGCAGTCGATGACGGCGTCGAACTCCGCTTCGCCGAGGTAGGTGCCGTTGTAGTGCGTGAACAGTCCGACGCCGTCCAGGCCGAGGGTGCCGACCGCGTACTGGATCTCCGCGAGAGTGGCCGCGACGTCCGGCAATGGAAGGACGGCGAATCCGCCGTAGCGGCCGGGGTGGCGCTCGATGAGCTCGGCCATGTACTCGTTGGTCGCCCGAGCGGCCCGGACTGCGTCCGGGCCGCTGGTGAATCCCATGCCCGGGGCGGTGATGGACACGATGGATGCCTGGATTCCGTTGCGGTCCATCACCGCCAGGTCGGTGTCGAGGTCCCATTGTGGGTACGCGACTCCCTTGATGGGTTCGTCCACGCCCGCATCCCTCAGGGCCTTCAGGTAGGGCTCCGGAATGATGTGGTGATGAACATCGATGCGGTGTGACGATTCCATGGGCTGCACGACTTTCTGAGTTCTGGGGTGGCGGTGGTTGGACGGGTGGGGCGGTGACTAGTCGAGCGGCTCGAGAGTCTCGAGCGACGCGATGAGCTCGGGCTGGCGCTCCTCGAGCCACTTCGGAAGCTGAAGACAGCTGCCGAGGCTGTCGAGCCCCTCGTCCTTCTCGAAGCCGTCGGGGTGGCTGCGCGTCGCCTCGAACATGGCGCCGGCGGGCGTGCGAAAGTACACCGAGTAGAAGTAGTTGCGATCGCGCGGCTCGGTGACGTCGATGTAGCCCATGGCCTCGAGGTGGTCCTTGAAGTCCAGCTGGGCGGTCGCCTCCTTGACGTCGAACGCGACGTGGTCGACGGTGTTGCGCATGTAGCCCCAGGACCCCTGCTCAATCTCGGGCTGGTGGTCGATCTCGACCAGCTGGCCGGCTCTGCCGGCCGACATCGCGTAAGAGCTGACGGAGCCGTCGGTGTCGCGGGACTCCAAGCCCATGCCCTCGTCGAGGAAGTAGTGAAGCTCGTCCGTCTCGCGGGTGCACACCGTCACGCTGTGCACGCCGCGAATCGCAGCGGCTGGCGGGACATCGGAGCCGTGCCAGGGCAGCCGGTCATCGGTCTCCACGCCCACGAGCTGGAAGTCGATGCCGTCCGGGTGCCGGAACCAGACGCGTCGATCGCCCAGACGGTCGAACTCCTCGTGGGCGACGCCGTGCTCGCCGAACCTGTCGACCCAGAAGTTCAGGCTCTCCTTGGGAACGGACAAGGAGATTGAGCTGATCTGTCCGGACCCCTTCTTGCCCTCGGGCTTCTCCGGGCCGAACACGAAGGACGTCAGGAGCGTCCCCGGCTCGCCGTACTCGTTGCCGTAGTAGAGGTGGTAGAACGGCCGACTTCCGTCGAGCAGGACCGTGCGCTTGACGTTGCGAAGGCCCAACAGGCCCACGTGGAACTGAACGTCGGCGCGACCGTTCGTGACGGTGGTGGTGATGTGGTGATAGCCGTGGAAAGCCATGGTCACCCCTTCTTCTCGGGCGCCTGAGGCGGTGTCCCTGGGGTCAGGGTCCTGATCTTTGAACTCGTCGTTCAAACGGCGCAACGTGGTCTTGACTGAACTGTACTGGATAGTTCATTGTTTGGGGATCCACATCACACCAGTGATTGGCCCGACGCGCAATGTCTGACGAGGAGCCCCCGTTGTTTGACCTGAATGAAGCCGAGGCTCTGTACCTCGACGAGACTGACCCGGTGGCTTCGAATCGCTCGAAGTTCCTCATCCCGCCTGCTCCGTCGGGCGACGGCGAAGCCGCGTACCTCGCGGGCAACTCGCTGGGACTCCAGCCCCGTCGAACTCGGATCGACCTGGAGGCGGAGCTCGACGACTGGGCCACCTACGGTGTCGGAGGCCACACGAAGCCGCGCAAGCCGTGGGTCAGCTACCACGAGGGTCTGCGTGACCCGGCTGCACGGCTGGTGGGCGCGCTGCCCGCGGAGACGGTCGTCATGAACACGCTGACCGTGAACCTGCACCTGATGATGGTCAGCTTCTATAAGCCCACCGCGGAGCGCTACCGCATCCTCATCGAGGACGGCACGTTCCCCTCGGACTCCTACGCGGTCCGCAGCCAGGCCGAGTTCCACGGGTACGACCCCGACGACGCTGTGCTCCGAGTCAAGCCCCGCGAGGGTGAGGCGGTGGTCCGCACCGAGGACGTCCTGGACCTCATCGAGCGCGAGGGCGACAGCATCGCGCTCATCATGCTGGGCGCCGTCAACTACTACACCGGCGAGCTGATGGACATTCCCACCATCACCGCAGCCGGTCGTGCGGCCGGGATCGTGGTCGGCTGGGACCTTGCCCACGCTGTCGGCAACGTGGAGCTGAGGATGCACGACTGGAATGTCGACTGGGCGGCCTGGTGCTCCTACAAGTACCTGAACTCCGGTCCGGGAGCAGTGGCCGGTGCTTTCGTCCACCAACGCCACCTTGCTGACGCCTCCCTGGTGAAGTTCTCTGGCTGGTGGAGCACGAACGCCGCCACTCGGTTCGAGATGAAGCCGGAGCTCGATCCCGTTCACACCGCTGACGCATGGCAGCTGTCGAACCCGCCCATCATGGCGATGGCACCGGTCGAGACGTCTTTGAAGATCTTCGACGAAGTCGGAATGCCGGCGCTGCGGCAGCGGAGCCTGCGGCTGACCGGATACCTCGAGAAGGCTCTCGGTGTCGCCCTTGCCGACGTCCCGGCGCGAGTCATCACGCCTCAGGACGCCGAGCGGCGCGGTGCCCAGCTCTCGGTACAGATCATCGGCGCCGACGCGGAACACGTGTCCACGCGCATGCGGGACGAGTACGGCGTCTTCACCGACGCCCGTCAGCCGGACGTCATCCGGTTCGCACCGGCACCTCTGTACTGCACCTTCCACGACTGCTGGCGCGCAGCGCGCGCACTTCACGAGGTGCTGAACAGCGCAGGGTGATCGGCGGCGAGCCGCACACGAACGTCTCGGAGAGCAGTGCCAACACAACAACGAGCAACACCAATTCTTCGGAGGTATTCATGGCGCGTCTGTTCAAGACCCAGGCGGTGGTCGGGTCCGCGTTGCTCGCGCTGGCTCTCGCCGGCTGCGGAGATTCCGGCAATGGCGGAAGTGACAAGCTCAACGGGGGTGGGGAGCCGATCGAGGTGACCTCCGTCAAGATCGGATTCCAGGGGCCGCTCTCCGGCGACTACCAGCAGCTCGGCCTGAACGAGTTCAACGGTGTCGAGCTCGCCGTCAAGGAGGCCAACGCCTCCAAGGAGTTCGGCTTCGGCGTCGAGCTCGTCAAGGGCGATGACCAGGGAGACCCGAGCAAGGCTCCGGCAGCAGCCACTTCGCTCATCCAGGACCAAGGCGTGCTCGGTGTCGTGGGCCCGGCCTTCTCCGGTTCGGTGAAGGCCGCCGGTGCGCAGTACTCGTCTGCGGGACTGGCCTTCGTCACGCCGTCCGCGACCAACGCACAGCTGCAGGACCAGGGCTTCTCGTCGTTCCACCGCAGCGTCCCGTCGGACAACGTCGAAGGGACCATCGGCGCTGAATGGCTGGCACAGAAGGCTAAGAAGGTCTTCGTCATCGACGACCTCGGTGACTACGGAAAGGGCGTTGCGGACGCCCTGCAGAAGAAGCTCGAGTCCGAGGGCGTCAAGGTCATTCGGGAAGGTGTCGACGCAAAGACGACCGACTACAGCGTGGTCGCGCAGAAGGTGAAGGCCTCTGGCGCGGAAGCGCTGTTCTACGGCGGGTATGACGCTCAGACTGCGCTGCTGGCGAAGGCCATCAAGGCTGTGGGTTACGACGGCCTGAAGGTGACGGGCAACGGCAGCAAGTCGACCATCTTCTTCGACCAGTCGGGTGACGCCGGCAACGGCTGGTACTTCCTCTGCGGTTGCGCCGATGCAGCCAGCGATCCCAAGGCCCAGAAGTTCACTGATTCCTACCGATCTGCCTACAACCAGGATCCGTCGACCTTCACGCCTGAGTCCTACGACGCGACCCGTGCGTTGCTGACTGCCATCAAGAACGCGGCGGCAGACGGCTCGCTCACCCGGAAGGCGGTCGCGAAGTCGCTCGACGAGATCGACTTCCAAGGCATCGCGTCCCACATCAGGTTCGACGGCAAGGGTGACATCGACTCCAGCGTGGCGGTCGTCAACCTCTACGAAGCCGAGGACAAGACCTTCAAGTTCCTCGGCGACGTCACGAAGCAGACCTCGTAGGGATCCCGAGGGTGTGCTCGCCGCGTGGCCGTGCCCCGGCGGGCGGCGAGCACACCCATGCCCCTCATGTGGGGCAATTCACTGGCACCGCCGACAGGTTTCGCGGACGCCGCTCCGCGATCCGGCACCGCCGGGATCGGCGCATGCAGAAAGGCTCGTTATGGACTACGTCCACCAGTTACCTGACTACTTGGTCCTCGGCCTCACGCGAGGATCGATGTACGCGCTCATCGCGATCGGCTACACGCTGGTCTACGGCGTTCTCCAGCTGATCAACTTCGCACACAGCGAAGTGTTCATGTCGGGCGCCTTCGGCAGCTTCCTGGCCGTCGACGCGCTTGCTCCTCATGTCGGCTCGACGGCCGGAGCCACCGCAGTGTTCCTGGTCGGCATTCTCGCCGGAGCCGGCACCGGTTCGTGTATCGCCTTCATGCTTGAACGCGTCGCCTACCGACCTCTGCGGCAACGAGGCGCACCGAAGGTCGCCTTTCTCATCTCGGCCATCGGCGCGTCCTTCTTCTTGTCCCAGGTCGCGGGCAAGTTGTTCAACCGCCTTTCCAACAACAGCTTTCCTGAGTACTTCGACGTGAACCACGTGGCGTTCACGATCGCCGGCGCCGAGGTGCGAGTCATCCAGCTCATCATCGTGGCCTCCGCGCTGGCACTCATGGTCGGGCTCGACGCCCTGGTGAACCGGACCAAGCTCGGGCGCAGCGTGCGTGCCGTCGCCGAGGACGCACCCATGGCCGCACTGCTCGGGATCAACATCGATCGCACGGTCTCGCGCACCTTCATCATCGGCGGAGCGCTCGCCGGCGCTGCCGGGTTCCTCTTCGGCACCGCCTTCGCATTCTCCAACATGATGGGTTTCCAACCCGGCATCAAGGCGTTCGCAGCCGCAGTCCTCGGTGGCATCGGCAACATCCGAGGGGCGATGATCGGCGGAGTCACGCTCGGGCTCGTCGAGGCTCTCATTCCTCCGCTGCCCGGTGTCGGCATCCAGTGGACCGATGTCGTCGCGTTCGGCGTGCTCGTCGCGGTCCTCGTCTTCCGGCCCACCGGAATTCTCGGCGAGCGTCTGGGGAGGGTCGCGTGAATCTCAAGGACGCTCTCTGTGGTGAGTCCGCTCGCCGACTCCTCATCTGCCTGGTGGGCGCAGTCATCGTCGCGGTGATGTGGGGTCCGCAGCAAGGAAGCCCTGACGACTACGGGCACGGATTCAAGCAAGCGGTTCTCGACCCGCGAATCTTCGTGTTCCTGGGTCTGGGCGTGCTGATGTTCGTCCTCGCACCACGCACCGCACAGCTCAAGGCTCGCCTCGCCCTGCCCGGCTCAGGGCTCTTCGGCGCGGCGGCGGCAGGAGTTGCGCTCGCCCGAACCCTTCTGCACTGGTACGACCCGGTCGGTGACGGCAAGTTCGCGGCCGCGTCCCGAGCGGCCACCTCTGGACTGGCGGACGTCTACTTCGGCTGGCTCTACGTCGTCACGTGGCTGCTAGTCGTCGGTGTCGGCCTGGTGGCCATCCTCAGGCGGTCGCGGGCCCTCGCGAGCGTCGGTGCGCTCGCGGCGCTCGCCGCAGCAGAGCTCACCACGGTCGCTCACGCGGACCTCGTGTCAACCAGCAGGGGCATCGATCACTCCTACGGGGCAGACGCCACCGTCGTGGCCTATGTCGGCGTCGCCATCTCCTTGGTCTATTCCGGGTGGACAGGAAGGCGGAGCTCGATCCGAGACAAGGCACTCGACCTCCAGGCGAGGTACCCAGGCGTGCTCATCGCCGCCATGGCCCTCTTCCTTGCCACCGCGTCCGTCGGCTTCGCGACATGGTTCTCTCCGGGCCGGCTGAACGCGCGCCTGTGGACCAGCGCCGACCTGTTCGATGGCACTGGTATCAGCGCGCTGGCCGCCGTGATGCAGCGCGGCGGCCTGGCAGCCAGCCTGGTCGTGGCGGCCGCGGTGGGTGCGCTCGGCATCTACCGGTCCAGCACGTCACTTCGGATCGCAGCGGCCGGTCTCAGCGTCCTCGGCGGAGCGCTCACCCTGTTCACCGCACATGCCATGGGCCAGATCGGTGTGGACAACGGGGTCGACGGAGCGACGTCGCCCTGGGCCAACCTGGGGACGGGACCTTGGTTCGCACTCCTGGGCTTCCTGCTGCTTGCCGTCGCTGCCGCCAGCCCATGGATCGGCCGATCGTCGTCGAACGCGGCCCGAGGCCGCAGCCGAGCGGCCTCCGCCACCGCTGCCAGTCGGATGTCGGTCACGCCGACACTACTCGCCGGACTGGTGGTGGCGATCGTGCTCCCACACGTCTTCACCGAGTACTGGCAGCAGGTGTTGGTCACGCAGATCGGGGTCTACGTCCTCCTCGCCGTGGGCCTGAATGTCGTCGTTGGCTGGACCGGGCTGCTCGACCTCGGGTTCATCGCCTTCTACGCCATCGGCAGCTACACCACGGCCTTCTTGGTCGGCTCCCTTCCTGTCCATCCACCGTTCGGGATCCATCTGACGCCACTGGCAGCGATCCCGGTGGCGATCGGAGCCTGCATCGTCGCTGGTGTCGCGCTCGGTGCTCCGACTCTCCGACTCCGGGGCGACTACCTCGCCATCGTGACGCTCGGATTCGGCGAGATCATCAGGATCGTTGCCATCAACAATCCCGGCAACATCACCAACAGCACCCGCGGGCCAGAGACTCCAGTGCCGCATCCGGAGATCAACGTCGGGATTCTCGACCTCAAGTGGGGCACTGACCCGCTGCAGTACTGGTATCTGCTCCTCGCCATCCTCGCCATCGTCGTCTTTCTGTTCACCCGCCTCGAACGGTCATCGCTCGGTAGGGCGTGGGCGGCCGTTCGGGAGGACGAGGTCGCGGCCAAGGCATGCGGCGTGGACGCGACCCGAGCCAAGCTGCTCGCCTTCGCGATCGGCGCTTCCACCTCGGGTCTCGCGGGTGTGTTCTTCGCGAGCCAGGTGGGCTACTTCAACCCCGACAACTTCCTTCTCCTCAACTCCATCCTCGTCCTGGCCTACGTGGTCTTCGGCGGGATGGGGTCGATGAAGGGAGTCATTGTGGGCGCGGCGTTCCTCACGTGGCTTCCAGAGTTCTTGAAGGACCAGGTTCCGGCCGACGATCGGCAGATGTGGATCGGTGCGGTCCTCCTCTTCATGATGATCTTCCGCCCCTCGGGCCTGATTCCTGAACGCCGGCACACGGTCGAGCTCACCCACACGGACAACCGGCAGGCCGTCACTGCGGCGACGGCTTCAGAAAGCGAGGGGTCGTGATGGACACCGAGACGACCGTGCAGAACACGGAACGGAAAGCACCGGCGATGGCGCTCGTTGACACCACCCAGGAATCCGACGTCCGTCCGGTCTTCGCAGTCAAGGGGCTCACCCTGCGCTTCGGCGGGCTGACCTCGCTCAACAACCTGGACATCGAGATGCACCGCGGCGAGATTCTGGCCGTCATCGGACCGAACGGCGCAGGAAAGACCAGTCTGTTCAACTCGCTCACCGGGGTCTACCGCCCGCAGGAAGGCACGATCACGGCTGTGCCCAGGACGGGCGCCAAGGAGATCTCGGTCATCGGGCACCCGATTCACAAGTTGAACCGCGCCGGCATCGCTCGTACGTTCCAGAACATCCGCCTCTTCCCGGCCCTGACAGTGCTCGAGAACGTCCAGGTCGCGGTCGAGTCGACGCAGAAGTCCGGGGCGATCGGCGCGATGCTGCGCTCTCCCCGGCAGAGGCGCGAGGCGCTGGCTGCTGATTCGTTGGCTCGTTCGTTGCTTGCAGAGGTCGGACTTGCCGGCTGTGAGAACGACCTCGCGACGTCGCTCTCCTATGGGGCGCAGCGCCGTCTCGAGATCGCACGAGCGCTCGCCACCGACCCCGGGGTCCTTCTTCTCGACGAGCCTGCCGCTGGCACCAACCCGAACGAGAAGGCCGAGCTCGCCGAACTGATTCGACGGATCAACAGGGAGCACGACGTCAGTGTTCTCCTCATCGAGCACGACATGCAGATGGTCATGTCGATCGCGGACAGGATCGTGGTCCTCAACTTCGGCAAGAAGATCGCTGAAGGCATGCCGACCGAGATCCAGAACGACCCCGAGGTCATCGCGGCGTACCTGGGCACATCCTCCAGCGACGATCAGGTGCTCGCAGAGGTCACGGGGAAGATCGCGGCCCATGCCGAGAGCCCTAAGGACAACGCAGTGAGGGTGAAGGCGTTGGCGGTAGCGGGGCTGGACGTCCGTTACGGCACGATCCCGGCGCTGAAGTCCATCTCCTTCCACGTCAACGAGGGCGAGATCGTGGCCTTCCTGGGCGCCAACGGCGCAGGAAAGACCACCACCCAGCAGACGATCTCCGGGCTCGTCCGGCCCACGTCAGGCACCATCACCTACCGCGGCAAGCCGATCTCGGGGAGACCCGCGCACGAGCTCATCAGTGAGGGCATCTGTCACGTTCCGGAGGGCAGACACGTGTTCCCCCGGATGAGCGTGCTGGAGAACCTCCAGATGGGTGCCTACCGCTTCCGTCTCGTCGACACCGCCGCCATCGAACACGTCTTCGAGCTGTTCCCGCGCCTGGCGGAGAGGAAGCACCAGCTCGCCGGCACCTTGTCTGGGGGTGAGCAGCAGATGCTTGCGATCGGCCGAGCACTGATGGGACGGCCGAGCCTCCTCCTTCTCGACGAGCCGTCGATGGGCTTGGCGCCGCTGGTGGTCCAGGACATCTTCTCGATCATCGAGCAGATCAATGCCGAGGGCGTGACGGTCCTGCTCGTCGAGCAGAACGCAGCCCAAGCACTGTCGATCGCGGACCGAGCGTATGTCCTGGAGAACGGCTGCATCGCGCTCGAGGGCACCGGCCGCGAACTGCTCGCGGATTCCCGGATTCGCGAGGTGTACCTCGGCGAGTCCGTCTGTTAATGTACTAGGCAGTTCAGTTCAGTTCAATGGAGGGATGAAGCGATGAAGGAAGAGACGGTCATGAAGGTGCTCGGCATCTCGGGGAGCCTTCGCCGGGAGTCGTACAACACGCGGTTGCTGCGGGCGTCCGAGAGCCTCGCCCCGATCACGATGAACATCGAGGCCTACGAGGATCTGGCCGGCATCCCGCCGTACAACAGCGACGACGACGGCGAGCACGCTCCGGCGCTGGTGCAGAGCTTCCGAGCGCAGGTGCGTGATGCAGACGCGCTGCTGATTGCGACGCCGGAGTACAATTACTCCATTCCCGGAGTCCTGAAGAACGCGATCGACTGGCTCAGCACCGGCGACGGGGGGCAGCTGCTCGCCGGCAAGCCGATCGCCGTCATGGGGGCGGCTCCGACCGCGTTCGGTTCGGTTCGCGCGCAGCTCGCGCTGCGCCAGGTATTCGTGTGGACCGACTCGAAGCTGGTTGTCAAGCCGGAGGTCATGGTGTTCAACGCTCACGAGCGCTTCGTCGAGGACAAGCTCGTCGACGAGGGTACGCAGGACCTGGTGCGCCGCCTGCTGCACGCCCTCGCGGCGAAGGTGGAAGAAGCTCGTTGAGGAGGGTGAAGGGCCTGCTCTGGCGATGTCTGGTGCGTCGGTTCCTCAAGATGTCCTGCCCTGTGTGCCAGGTCCGAACGGGTGACCTGGTTCGTCATGTCGTGACGATGCACGTTCTTTCTATGGGGCCGTTCGCCCGAGACTGAGCCATGAACCCCGCCCGTTGGGGCCGGTTCGGTCGCCGCAGGCTCACCGGGTCAAGTCCGCTGGGGTGGTGTACGAGGTTGATCCCTCGGTTGGGCGTGTCGTCAGGCTGTGAGGGCCTGTAGTTCGAGCTCGGCGGTCACCTCCTCCTCGACCAGGGTGGTGTCGACGGCTTGGGCGCGGGCGAGGACGTCGAGTCCGAGGTAGCGGCGGCCTTCGGCCCACTCGTCGTGAAGCGCCCCAGGTTCTCTGCCGCTCCTATGCGGGTTGCGGCTCTCGGTTGAGGGCTGCGTA
>NZ_BAABAC010000027.1:0-43559 GCF_039537225.1 Nocardioides ginsengisoli | reverse complement strand
AGGTACCTGGGTAGGAATTGCCGCCCTTTTCCGCTGAAAAATAGGCGAACCCAGCAACCCACCACCCCGACCGCGCCCGCCCGTCCGGATAGGGTCCCAGCCATGACGGACCGGATCCGGGTGATGGTCGTCGACGACCATCCGATGTGGCGCGACGCGGTCGAGCGTGATCTCGCGGCGGCGGGCTTCGACGTCGTGGCGGTGGCGGCGACGGGCACGGAGGCGATCGCCCGGTTCCGCGCGACGCGGCCGCAGGTCGTCGTTCTCGATCTCCAGATCCCCGAGCCGAGCGGGGTCGAGGTCACCGCGACCGTGCTCGCCGAAGAGCCGTCGTCGCGCGTCCTCATCCTGTCCGCGTCCGGCGAGCAGGACGACGTCCTCGCGGCCGTGAAGGCCGGTGCGACCGGCTACCTGATCAAGTCGGCCTCGCGCGAGGAGCTCCTGGCCGCCGTACGACGGGTGGCCGCCGGCGACAGTGTGTTCACGCCGGGCCTCGCGGCGCTGGTGCTCGGCGAGTTCCGCAAGATCGACCAGCCGGCGATGCCGCCGGGGGAGCGGCTGACCGAGCGCGAGACCGAGATCTTGAAGATGGTCGCGAAGGGCATGTCCTACAAGGAGATCGCCGACCGGCTGGTGATCTCGCACCGCACCGTCCAGAACCACGTCCAGAACACGCTGCGCAAGCTGCAGATGCACAACCGCGTCGAGCTGACCCGCTACGTCATCGAGCAGGGCCTCGATGTCGACGGCGAGGACTGAGAGACTCGCCGCGTGACCGACCTGCTGGAGATCGCCGACGAGCTCTATGCCCTGCCGTTGGCGGAGTTCACGCCGGCACGCGACGCGCGGGTCAAGGAGCTCAAGGGGACGCCGCTGGCCGCGCAGGTCAAGGCGCTGCGCAAGCCGAGCACCGCGGCGTGGGTCGTCGACCTGCTGGTACGCCGTGAGGGCGCGCAGGTCGACCAGGTGCTCAGCGTCGGGGCGGCTCTGCGCGAGGCGCAGCAGGCGATGTCGGCCGGCGAGCTGCGAGCACTGACCAAGCAGCGCCGGCAGGTCACGGCCGCGGTCACCACGCAGGCCCGACGGCTCGCGCTGGAGGAGGGGCTGCGCGTCACCGAGGCGGTGGCGGAGCAGGTCGAGACGACGCTGACGGCGGCGATGGTCGACGCCGAGTGCGGACGCGCGGTCCGCAGCGGGCTGCTGGTCAGCGCGCTGAGCACGACCGGCATCGAGCCGATGGATCCGGCTGAGCTGGCGGGGGCGATCGCGGTTCCCGAGGCGCTCGGATTCAGCGCGACGCCGCGCGAGGCGCCGCGTCCGGGGCCGCCCGAGCTGCACGTCGTACCCGACCCCGACAAGGCGGCCAAGGCCCTCGCCGCCGCGGAGGAGCGGCTCGATGCCGCCACCGAGGACTACGAGGCCGCCCGCGCCGCCCACGAGGAGGCGAGCGGCGAGGTCGAGCGGCTGTCCGCGCGCTCGCTGCAGCTCGAGGCCGAGATCGACGAGCTGCGGCGCCGGCTGGCGGATCTCGAGGAGGAGTCCGACGGGCTCGACGAGGAGATCGCCGAGGCGGAGGAGGTCCGCGACGCCACCGGGGCCGAGCTGCGCACCGCCACCGCCGAGCGGGACGCCGCACAGGCCGCGCGCGACCGGCTCAGCGGCCGGTGACCTGGTCGATGTGCTCGCGCAGGATGTCGGCATGCCCGGCGTGCCGCGTGGTCTCGCCGGTCATGTGGGCGACGACCCAGCGCACGCTCCACCGACGCTCGTCGTCGGGCGGCGCGGCGACCCGGTCGTCCCACGAGCCGACACCGGCGAGCAGCCGGTCGCTCTCCGCGATGGCGGCCCGGTAGTCGGCGACGAGCTCCGCGCCCGTGCGGTGGTCGGGCACCATCATCGAGAAGTCGACGCCGGCCCAGCGCGGGTCGCCGCCGACGACATGGCCGAACCAGTACCGCTCGCCGTCCGCCAGGTGCTGCACCAGCCCCAGCAGCGTCGTGTCGGACACGACGAGACGCTGTCGCAGCTGGTCGTCGGTGAGCCCGTCGACCTTCTTCAGCACGCAGTGCCGGGCGAAGGTGAGGAATGCCAGAGTTGTGTCCCGCTCGCCCTCGTCGTTGCGCGGGACGGGCTCGCGCTGGCTCTCCAGCCCGGCCACGCTCAGGCCGTCTCGCCGCGGACGATCGCCAGGATCCGCCGGTCGATCCACGTCAGGTCGGGCGCGACGCGCATCTCGTAGTTCTCGGTGCCGACCCACGTGTGGAAGTCGCGGTGCCCCGCGCCCGCGGCGAAGGCCTCCAACTCGGCGCGCAGCGCCTCGTCGACGGTGACCTTCTCGTCGTCGGTCGAGGCCGTCAGGTAGAGCTCGTGCAGGTCGAGCAGGCGCGCCAGCTCGTCGATCGGCGTCGGGTGGTCGTCGACGCGCAGGTCGGCGGCGACGTCGTCGAGGCCGCCGTAGCCCGCCTCCTCCCGTACGACGAGCAGCGCCGCGGACTGCCGCCCGCGCCGGTCTCCGCCCGCCGCGTCGCCCGCGGCCAGAGCGGCGAGCAGCCGGTCCTGCAGCGGAGCGTCGGCGTCGCTCTCCAGCCAGGCCGCCTCCATCGCCTCGACCACCTCGGCCCCGGCCAGGCAGTTGCCCTGGATCGCGTAGCCGTCGCCGGTCACGCCGCCTGCCCACGGGATGCACTCCGCCCCGGTGTGCGAGGCCGCATTGCCGTCGAGGTCGACGATGCCGACCTGGCGCTGCGGGTAGCCGGGGTCCTCCTCGAGCAGCCGCTGGAGCGCCACCGCCGCCGTCGCGCCCTCGTCGAGGTGGGAGAGCGCGAGGCCCTTGTAGGCGACATTCGCGTCGGCCTGGGTGGCGACGGCGCCGACGCCGGCCACCGCGGCCGGTACGGCGGAGCCGACCGCGAGGAACTTCGAGGCGACGGCGACGCCCCACGTCTCGCCGTCGGCGGAGCGGGCCACGATGGAGAAGGTCATGGCTTCACCCTAGAGACGACTCGGCAACCGTCGTAGGTTGGACGGCATGCGCGTCGGAGTGCTGACCGGTGGCGGAGACTGTCCAGGCCTGAACGCGGTGATCCGGGCCGTCGTGCGCAAGGGGGTGAAGGAGCACGGCTTCGAGCTCGTCGGATTCCGCGACGGCTGGCGCGGCCCCCTCGAGGGGCTGACGATGCCGCTCGGGATCGAGCAGTGTCGCGGGATCCTGCCCCGCGGCGGCACGATCCTCGGGTCCTCGCGCACCAACCCGTTCGCGCTCGACGACGGCGTCCAGCGGATCAAGGACAACCTCGCCGCCGCGGGCGTCGAGGCGCTCGTCGCGATCGGCGGCGAGGACACGCTCGGGGTGGCGACCAAGCTGTCCGAGCTCGGCGTCCAGGTGGTCGGTGTCCCGAAGACGATCGACAACGACCTGTCCGGCACCGACTTCACGTTCGGCTTCGACACCGCGGTCAACATCGCGACCGATGCGATCGACCGGTTGCACACGACCGCCGAGTCGCACCACCGGGTGCTCGTCGTCGAGGTGATGGGCCGGCACGCCGGCTGGATCGCGCTGCACGCGGGCATCGCCGGGGGAGCGAGCGCCGTCCTCATCCCGGAGAGCCCGTTCGACATCGACGCCGTCTGCGCGCACGTCGAGACGCGCTTCCGCAGTGAGTACGCGCCGATCATCGTCGTCTCCGAGGGCGCCGTCCCCGCCGACGGCACCGGCATGACCCTGGCGAGCGGTGAGAAGGACGCCTTCGGCCACGTCCGCCTCGGCGGCATCGGCGACCGGCTCGCGCAGGAGATCGAGGCGCGGACCGGCAAGGAGGCGCGGGCCGTCGTCCTCGGCCACGTGCAGCGCGGCGGGACGCCGTCCGCCTTCGACCGGTGGCTCGCGACCCGCTTCGGGCTGCAGGCGATCGGCGCCGTCGCCGACGGTGAGTACGGCGTGATGGTCGCCCTGCGCGGCACGCAGATCGTGCGGGTCCCGCTCGTGGAGGGCACCGGCGAGCTCAAGCTGGTCAGCCCGGCGGAGTACGCCGAGGCGCAGGTGTTCTTCGGCTAGCGGCGGCCAGGTCCACGTCGACCACCAGCGCGCGGTGGTCGGAGAGCCGCATCCGCCAGGCCTGCGAGCTGGCCGGGAGTGCCGGGTCGGCGAGGACGTGGTCGAGCTGCTCGACCGGGTCGTCGGCCGGGAACGTCGGGTGCGCGGCCAGTGGCTGCAGGCCGGTGAGCCGGGCGGCGCGGTCGAGCTCCATGTTGAGGTCGCCGGTCACGATCAGGGGACGGGTGCTTCCCCGCAGCGCGCCCATCAGCCGGGTGAGCTGACGCCCGTTCCACCAGCGCACGAACGACAGGTGCGTGTTCGCGACGGTCAGCGGCCCGGCCGGCGTCCGCACCTCCGCCGCCACCGCGACCCGGGGCTCGTCCCGCACCCAGGTGGGCAGCGTCCGCCCCGGGAACCGCATCGGCACGCGGGTCCGCGGCGCCGGCAGTCGCATCACCTCCCAGCCGGCGACGGGGAACCGGCTCAGCAGCGCGATGCCGTACGCCGCGTCGTCCGGGTGCTCGTCGCCCGTCGCCGCCGTCCACGTGGCGCCGGGACTGCCTGCCAATGCGGCGACGAAGCGGTGGTGCGGGGCGCCCATCGCGTCCGCGGCGAGCGCGGTCAGGTCGGCGCGGCCGGAGCGGTGCTGGAGGTGGTCGACCTCCTGCAGCGCCAGCACGTCGGGGGCGAGCTCGGCGACCGCGTCCTGCAGCACGGCCACGTCGACGTCGTGGTCGTGCTGGGTGCGGCCGTTGAGGATGTTGAAGGTCGCGATCCGGATCATCACGTCCCCGGTACCCACGCGCATGCGCCCGACCCGTCCGGGTACTTCGGCGGTGCGAGGTGATGCATCGATGAGCCAGCTCCGTGAGGCGCTCAAGCTGGTGGCGGTCGCGCTCAAGGAGGGCGACGTGCCGTTCGCCCTGGCCGGCAGCTATGGACTGTGGGCGCGCGGCGGGCCCGAGCCCGACCACGACGTCGACTTCGTGGTGGCCGAGGAGGACGCCGCCCATGTCGAGGACCTGATCGCCCAACGCGGGCTCGAGGTGGTGCACCCACCCGAGGACTGGCTGTTCAAGGTGTACGTCGACGAGGCGATGGTCGACATCATCTTCCGGGTCGGCACCGAGCCGATCACGCGCGCCCGGTTCGCCGACGCCGACCAGGTCGAGGTGGAGTCGGTGCTGATGCCGGTGCTGTCGGCGACGGCGCTGATGGCCGACAAGCTCGGCGCGCTCGAGGAGCACGCCTGCAACTTCACCGTCGTGCTGCCGGTGGCGCGGGCGGTCCGCGAGCAGGTGGACTGGGATGAGGTCGCCGTCGCGACGTCGCGCAACCCCTTCGCCCAGGCCTTCCTGCGGTTGCTGCGCGACCTCGACGTCGTCCCTCCGCCGGCGCCGCGCGAGCCCGCCGCGCCGTCCCACGGTGCTTCCCTTTCGCCGCGTCCTGCGCGAAGGTGAAGCCGGCAGGACTTCCAACCTCGGGGAAGGAACCACCCACCATGACCACGCAGATCAGCGGTGACACCGCATCCGAACAGCACGGCCGGCCGGAGCTGAAGCGGGTCCTCGGACCCGGCCTGCTGCTCCTCTTCATCGTCGGCGACATCCTCGGCGCCGGCGTCTACGCGGTGACCGGCCGGCTGGCCGGACAGGTCGGCGGCATCGCCTGGCTGCCGTTCCTGGTGGCCTTCGCGATCGCCACCCTGACCGCCTTCTCCTACCTCGAGCTGGTCACCAAGTACCCGCAGGCCGCAGGCGCCGCGCTCTACGCACACAAGGCGTTCGGCGTGCACTTCGTGACCTTCCTGGTGGCGTTCACCGTCGTGTGCTCGGGCATCACCAGCGCGTCGACGTCGTCCGGGCTGCTCGCGTCGAACCTGCTGATCGGCCTCGGCGCCGACGATCCGGGCAACGGGCTGGTGCTGGCCGTGGCGCTCGGCTTCATGCTGGTGCTGGCGCTGATCAACCTGCGCGGCGTCGGCGAGAGCGTGAAGTTCAACGTAGTGCTGACCCTCGTCGAGATGGCCGCGCTGGCGATCGTGATCGGCATCGGCTTCTACGTCATCGGCAAGGGGGACGCCGACCTCGGGAGGGTCACCGTCTTCGAGAACCCCGACGACAAGGGCCTGTTCATGGCCGTCACGGTCGCGACGGCGATCGCGTTCTTCTCGATGGTCGGCTTCGAGGACTCGGTCAACATGGTCGAGGAGACCAAGGACCCCGAGCGGATCTTCCCGCGGATGATGCTCACCGGCCTTGGCATCGCGGTCATCATCTACATGCTCGTCGCGGTCTCGGTCGTCGCGGTGATCCCCGCCGACCGGATCGGCTCGCCCACCAACGCCGAGGCCGGGATCCTGCTCGACGTGGTCAAGATCGGCGCCCCGGGCATCCCGATCGACGACTTCTTCCCGTTCATGACCGTCTTCGCGGTCGCCAACACCGCGCTGATCAACATGCTGATGGCCAGCCGGCTCGTCTACGGCATGGCGCAGCAGAACGTGCTGCCGCCCGTGCTCGGCAAGGTGCTGCCGGGCCGGCGCTCGCCGTACGTCGCGATCGGGTTCACCACGCTGCTCGCGTTCGCCCTGATCGTCTACGTCCGGCTCGGGTCGGAGAGCACGATCGTCGGCTCGCTGTCGGGGACGACGTCGCTGCTGCTGCTCGCGGTGTTCACGATCGTCAACATCGCCTGCCTGATCCTGCGCCGCGAGCCGGCCCGGCCGCACGGCTTCCGCGCGCCGGTCGTCGTACCGGTGCTCGGGGCGATCCTGTGCGCCTACCTGCTCGGCCCGTGGGCGCGACTCGAGGCCGACATGATCCAGTACCGCATCGCCGCCGGCCTGCTCGGGCTCGGGATCGTGCTCTGGGCGGTCACCCGGATCGTCCACAAGCCGGAGGGCGGTCAGTTCGAGGACATCGAGCACATGGACATCGACCCGACCGACGACTGACCACTGGGTACGATTGGGCGGTGAGCACCCTTCCGTCCCTCGAGCAGTTGCACGCCATCGGAGCGAAGCAGCAGCCGACGTATGACGACCCCGCGGCCCTCGCCGCGACCGTCGACCGTCTGCGCACGCTGCCTCCGCTGGTGTTTGCGGGCGAGTGCGACGAGCTGAAGGCCAAGATCGCGGCGGCCAGCCGGGGCGAGGCCTTCATCCTCCAGGGCGGCGACTGTGCCGAGACCTTCATCGACGCGACCGCCGACAACACCCGCAACAAGCTGCGGGTGCTGCTCCAGATGGCCGTCGTGCTGACCTACGCCGCGTCCGTGCCGGTGGTCAAGGTCGGCCGGCTCGCCGGTCAGTACGCCAAGCCCCGCTCGTCCGACACCGAGACCCGCGAGGGCGTCACGCTGCCGGCCTACCGCGGCGACGCCGTCAACGGCTTCGAGTTCACGCCCGAGTCGCGTCGTCCCGACCCGCAGCGGCTGCTCGACGTCTACCACGCGTCCGCGTCCACGCTGAACCTCGTGCGCGCCTTCACCACGGGCGGCTACGCCGACCTGCGCCAGGTGCACACCTGGAACTCCGAGTTCGTGCGCAACAGCCCGGTGGGCCAGCACTACGAGGCGATGGCGGCCGAGATCGACCGAGCGCTGACCTTCATGAAGGCCATCGGCGCCGACCCGGAGGAGTTCCACCGGGTCGACTTCTACTCCTCCCACGAGGCGCTGCTGCTCGAGTACGAGCACGCCATGACGCGCATCGACTCGCGCACCGAGAAGCCCTACAACGTCTCGGGCCACATGGTCTGGATCGGCGAGCGCACCCGTCAGCTCGACGGCGCCCACGTCGAGTACTTCAGCCACATCAGCAACCCGATCGGCTGCAAGCTCGGCCCCAACGCCACCGCCGACGACGCGCTCGCGCTGGCCGCCAAGCTCAACCCGACCAACGAGCCCGGCCGGCTCACCTTCATCACCCGCTTCGGCGCGGCCAAGATCCGCGACGGCCTGCCGCCGCTGGTCGAGAAGGTCACCGCCGAGGGCGTCGACGTGGCGTGGGTGTGCGACGCGATGCACGGCAACACCTTCGAGGCCTCCAACGGCTACAAGACCCGCCGCTTCGAGGACGTCCTCGACGAGGTCCAGGGCTTCTTCGACGTCCACCGCACGCTCGGCACGGTCCCGGCCGGCATCCTCGTCGAGAACACCGGCGACGACGTCACCGAGATCGTCGGCGGCGGCGAGGAGCTCGACGAGCAGGGCCTGGCCCACCGCTACGAGTCGGTCGTCGACCCGCGGCTCAACCGGGTGCAGTCGCTGGAGATGGCTTTCCAAGTCGCCTCGATGCTCCAGCGACGTTGAGCGTGATCGACCTCCGCAGCGACACCGTCACCCGCCCGACGGAGGCGATGCGCGCCGCGATGGCCGCGGCCGAGGTCGGCGACGACGTCTACGGCGAGGATCCCACGGTCCGTGCGCTCGAGGAGCACGTCGCCGGGCTGTTCGGCCACGAGGCGGCGCTGTTCATGCCGACCGGGTCGATGGCCAACGTCCTCGCGGTCGCCGCGGTGGTGGCGCCCGGCCAGGAGGTGCTCTGCGAGGCGCGCGCCCACATCGCGCGGGCCGAGCTGGGCGCCCACGGCGCGGTGAGCGGGCTGACCATGCGCACCTGGTCGCACCCGCGCGGGCAGGTCGACCTGGCCGCGCTCGGTGAGCTGTTCGCGCCCGATCTCGGGCCCTACTTCGTGCAGACCGCGGCCCTCTCGGTCGAGAACACGCACAACTTCGCCGGCGGCGCGGTGCTCCCGCTCGCCGACCTGCAGGCGCTGCGGGCGTTCGCCGACGAGCGCGGCGTCGCCGTCCATCTCGACGGGGCGCGGATCTGGAACGCCCACGTCGCGACCGGCACCCCGCTGTCGTCGTACGGCGCCGTGGCCGACGTGATGTCCGTCTGCCTGTCCAAGGGCCTGGGCGCCCCGGTCGGCTCGCTGATGCTGGGCAGCGCCGAGCACATCGCCGGCGCGCGGGTGCGACGCAAGCGGCTCGGCGGGGGCATGCGCCAGGTCGGCATCCTCGCCGCGGCCGGTCGCCACGCGCTCGACCACCACGTCGAGCGGCTCGCCGACGACCACGCCCATGCGCGGCTGCTCGCCGAGGCCGTGGGCGCCGACCCGGCCGGCGTCGACACCAACATCCTCGCGTTCGAGGTGGCCGACGCGCCGTCGTACGTCGCCCGGGCGCGCGAGGCCGGCGTCCTGGTCGGGGCCGTCGGCGCGACCACGATCCGCGCGGTGACCCACCTTGACGTCTCGCGCGACGACGCCGAGCGGGCCGCGAAGATCCTCGGCTCGCTCTGACCCGGGCCCGGTGGGCTAGGCGGGAGCGCCGCGGAGCAGCACGTCGCTGATCGCGGTGAAGTCGCGCCCGTTCGGACCCTTGCCGGGGGCGCTGACGGTGATCAGGTGGAGCTTGACGGTCCGGGTCTCGACCGGGTCGATGCTCTGCGGCTGCATGGTCGGCCGGTCGACGAGCTCCTGGGTGATCCGGGTGCCGTCGTCGAACTCCCACTGCACCGCCTGGATCCGGCGGTTGCCGCGGTACCAGTTGTCGGCGCCGTCGACCTTCGCGTAGCCGTTGATCAGCCCCACCTGGGTGAGGACCACGGTCCGACCGAGGTCGAAGGTGAGCGTCAGGCCGGTGCCGTCGCCGGGCATCCGCCACGACGTGCGCGGGCGGCCGTCGAGCAGGTTGGCGGCGCCGAAGGTGACCGGGTGGTTGCCGCGGTCGCGGCTGGGCGGCGCGGTGGCCGGCACCTCGGCGGTCGTCTCGCCGGTCAGGTCGATCACGTCGGCCGGGTCGGGGGCCTGGACGGGCGCACCGGTGCCGCTGCTGTCGGGCTGGGCCGGCTCGCCGGAGGTCGGCCCGGGCGAGCCGCCGTCGGTGACCGGCGTCTGCCGCTGCTTCGCGGTGTCGTCGGAGGAGCCGCCGCTGTTGACCAGCAGGAGGACGCCGATGCCCGCGACCAGCGCGACCAGGACGACGGCGATGACCCACGGCAGCCACGCGACGCCCCGCTTGCGCTCCGGCTGCGGCGGCCCGTACGGCGACGGGGGCGGGGGAGGCGGCGGCCCCGACGGCGTGACCTGCGTCGCGGGCGCGCCCTCCGCGAACAGCGGATAGCGCGCGGCCGGGGGCAGCTGACCCGTCGGCGGGGGCACCACGGGCGCGGCGGAGGTGGGCGCCGCCTCGGGGTGCCGGCCGGGCACCGGCTGCCCGCAGTTGGTGCAGAACCGGCCGATCCCGAGCTCGTGCCCGCAGGTGGTGCAGTACGTCGGGGTGGTCATCGCGGGGTCAACCTACCCCCATGGCCGGTCCGGGCGGCAGATTCGGCCCTCGGACGCTCGTCAGATGCTGCCAGCTCGCCGGCACGCCTCGGCCTCGATGTCCTCCAGGTCGTGCTCGAGGACCTTGTGCGTGCGGTCGTAGCTGAAGCCCCCGAACATCGCCCACATCGCCTTCGATACCAGCGACCGGTGGCTCATCTCCACGGTCGTGGTCATCGCCAGCCGGGTGGCCGTGTGGTCGGGGCCGGCGGGGGTGAGCCGGTAGGCGGTGCGGATGAGGTCGTTGCCGACCTCCGCCTCGACCACCGTGCGCCGCGGCGGCTCGGACTCGAGGACCTGCAGCTGCTCCGGGCCGTGGTGCCCGAAGAGGGTACGGCGCTCGCGCCAGGCGGTGCCGACGCCGTAGCCGCCCTCGGTGAGGACCTCGGTCTCGCTGACGCTGCGCAGGACGTCGTCGGCATGGGCGACGTCCGTGATGACGTCCCAGACCTGCTCCGGCGGAGCGGGGATGGTGGTGTGCACGTGGATGATGTGACCGGCCATGGTGACTCCAGAGTGTCGATCCCTCCGGAGTCCATGGTGCGCCCGACGCCGCTCCGGCGCCAGGGGCCCGCTCGACCTGCTACACGGCGAGGTGGGTGACCTCGCCCTCGACGTGCCGGCGCGGCACCAGCTCGACGACCAGCATCGCGCCCAGCACCATCAGCCCGCCGAACAGCATCCGGCCGGTCACGCCCTCACCGCCGAGCGCCACCGCGAAGAAGGCCGCGAACACCGGCTCCATGCTCATGATGATCGCGCTGCGCGTGGGCGGCAGGTGCGACTGCGCCCAGGTCTGCGCGAGCAGTGCGGCCGCTCCCGCGAAGAGCGCCATGTAGACCAGCGACGCCCAGTCGGCCGCCCGGTCGGGCAGCACGATGCCCGGCTCGCCGCCGACCAGCGCCGCCACCATGCAGATCACCGCGATCACCAGCACCTGCAGGATCGACATGCCCAGCGCGTCGGCCGGCCGCGACCAGGCGCCGAGGCCCACGATGTGGGTGGCGTAGAGCAGCGCGGCGACCAGCGTGATCGCCTCGCCGTAGCCGATCGAGAAGCCGTCGAGCGTGAGGACGCCGAGGCCGGCCGTCGCCAGCACCACCGCGCCCCAGGTGGCCACATTGATGCGGGTGCGCAGGACGACGGCGGCGAAGAGCGGCGTCGCGACGACGTACAGGCCGGTGATGAAGCCGGACACGCTCGCCGGGGTGTGGGCGAGTCCGGCGGTCTGGAGGATCTGCGCGACGCCGTACAGGGCGCCGAGGACGAGCGCGCGTCGTCGTACCTCGGGGGAGAGGCGGGCGATCGCGCGCGGGGCCAGGAGCAGCATCACCGCTCCGGCGAGCAGGAAGCGCACGCCGAGGAAGTCGAGCGTCGGCACCCGGTCCAGCAGGTCCTTGATGAGGAAGAAGGTCGAGCCCCAGCAGGCGGTCATGGCGAGCAGCGCGAGCGTCGCCAGCAGCGACGTACGGCGCTCAGACACCCCGCAGCTCCTTGAGCAGCGCGAGGTCCGGGTCGCCCGCGTCGCGCGAGCCCGGCGTCTCCAGGATGAACGGCACGCCCTCGGTGGCCGGATGCGCGAACAGGTCGGCGAAGGCGTCGACGCCGATGTGGCCCCGGCCGATCTTCTCGTGGCGGTCCTTGAACGCGCCGCGCACGTCCTTGGAGTCGTTGGCGTGGACCAGCCGCAGCCGCCTCTGGCCGCCGATCTCGACGATCCGGTCGAGCGCGAGCTTGGCGCCGCCCGGCTCGTCGAGCGGCTCGCCGGCGGCGAAGACGTGGCAGGTGTCGAGGCAGATGCCGGCCTTGGGGTGGAAGTCGACCGCGCCCAGGTACGCCGCCAGGTCGTCGATGCCCGCGCACAGCGAGTTGCCCTGGCCGGCCGTCGGCTCGAGCAGCAGGTACGGCGCGGCGTCGTCCTCGATCGTCGTGAGCAGCGGGAGCAGTCCGTCGCGGATCCGCCGCAGCGCCTCGGCGTGGTCGCCGCCGACATAGGAGCCGGTGTGGACGACGACGCCCTCGGCGCCGATCTCGACGGCCCGGCGCAGGTTGTGCGCGATCAGCGCGAGCGACTTCTCGTAGGTCGCGGGCGTCGGGCTGCCCGGGTTGACCAGGTACGGCGTGTGGACGAGCACCCGCATGCCCAGCTCGCCCGCACGGTCGCGGAAGCGTCGGTCGACGGCGGGATCGCCGGCGCTCAGCGCCCAGCCGCGGGGGTTGCCGACGAAGACCTGGATCGCCTCGCAGCCGGACTCCACCGCGCTCCGCAGGGCACCGTCGACGAGGTTCTTGCCGACCGGCACATGCGAGCCGATCGGACGGACGGGGGAACTCACGATCAGACGATATAGAGGACGATCGTGCTGCCCTTGCGCACCCTCGCCCCGGCGCCGGGGTCGGTGCTCCAGGCGGTGCCGCCGGTCAGGTAGATCGACGCGTGCTCGGTGCGCACCTTGAGGCCGAGGCCCTCGAGCAGGGCGACGGCGTCCTGGGTGTCCTTGAGCCGGATGCCGGGCACGGTGACGAACGGCTTGCCCTTCGACACGACCAGGTTGAGGGTGTCGCCCTTGTAGAGCGTGCCGGTCTCGGGGTCCTGGCTGATGACGCGGCCCTCGGGCACGACGTCGTCGTAGGTCTCCTTGATCTCGACCTTCAGCCCGCGCTTCTCGAGCACCTTCTCGGCACGCTTGGCGTCCTTGCCGACCCAGCTGGTGATCTTGATCGGCTTCTTGCCCTTGCTGACCACGAGGGTGACGACGGTGCCGACGGGCAGGTTCTTGCTCTCCGGGGTGCCGTAGGACGGGGAGCTGCCGATCACCTGCCCGGCCGGGACGGTGTCGGACCACTTCTCCGACACCTGGCCGGTCTCGAACTTCACCGCGGCCAGGGCCGCCCTGGCGGCGTCGAGGGTCAGATGCGCGACCTGCGGGACGTCGTAGCGCTCGGGGCCGAGGGAGACGACGATCGTCACCTCGCCGCCGGGCAGGATCCGCGCGCCGGGACCGGGGTCGGTGGAGATCACCTTCCCCTTCTCGACGGTCTCGGAGTAGACCGGATCGCCGGTGCGGACGGCGAGCCCGGCGTGGTCGACCTTGGCCTGGGCCGCGGCCGAGGTCAGCCCGATCACGCTCGGCGTCGAGGTGTAGCGGCCCCAGCCCAGCCACCAGCCGCCGGTGCCGGCGATCGCGACGAGCAGGGCGAGCACGACGACCCACACCAGGCCGCGCCGGCTGCGGCGCGGTCGCTCGGGGCGCGGCGGCCGCGGCGCGCGCGGACCCACAGGGGTGGGCGGCGGCAGCTGCTGGCTGCGGATCACGGACGTCGGCTCGCGGTCGCCCGCCGCCCACAGCGTGCTGACCGGCTCGGGGGTGGTGTCGTCCTCGACCTCGGGCGACTCCGGCGCGGCGACCCGGCCGCTGGGCAGCAGGTCGGCGACCAGCTCGGGGTCGTCACGGACGCCGTCGCGCAGCGCCTGCGCGACCCGGTGGACCTGGTGCAGCAGCACCGCGGCGTCGGCCGGGCGCAGGCTGGGGTCGCGGGTGGTGGCGCGGGCGACCAGCGCGTCGACGTACGCCGGGATGCCGGGCACGAGCGACGACGGCGCCGGGACGTCGTGGTGGACGTGCCGGTAGGCGACCGCGATCGGCGTCTCGCCGGTGTGGGGCTTGGTGCCGGTGAGCAGCTCGAACAGGATCACGCCGGCGGCATAGACGTCGGCGCGCGCGTCGGCGCGCTGCTCGACGACCAGCTCGGGTGCGAGATAGGAGACGGTGCCGATCAGGACGCCGTTGGTGGCGGTGTGCTGGGTGTCGGCGCTGACCGCCTTCGCCAGCCCGAAGTCGGCGACCTTGATCCGGCCGTCGTCGGCGATAAGGACGTTCTCGGGCTTCACGTCGCGGTGGATCAGCCCCGCGCGGTGGGCCGAGGCGAGGGCCGAGAGGATCGGATCGAGCAGCGCCAGCGCCTTCTCCGGCGACAGCGGCGCCTCCTTGCCGATGGTGTCGCGCAGGGTGTGGCCCGGGACGAACTCCATGACCAGGTAGATCGTGCCGTCGGCGTCGTCGCGCCCCTGGTCGTAGACCGCCACCACGTGCGGGTGGGACAGCCGGGCCGCGGCCTTGGCCTCGCTCACGAACCGGCGGGCGAAGGAGTCGTCCTGCTGCGTCGTACCGTCGCCGAGGCCGGGATGCATGATCTTGACGGCGACCGTGCGGTCGAGCCGGGTGTCGATCGCCTCGTAGACGCTGGCCATCCCGCCGCGCGCGATCCGTGTGCCGATCCGGTAGCGGCCGTCGAGGAGGCGGCCGAACTGGTGGTCCTCGGTGCGCCGCGAGGGGTCGCCGGACCGCGCGGCGGTCTCGCCGCGGGCGCGCTGGTCGTCGTGCACAGCGACCCTCCTGTGCATGTTCTTCTGGACCGGACGGGGAAGTTGACCGGAGCGACCATCGTACGGGTGGCCCCCACGACCGCGCGGAGGCCACGCCGACGGGGCTTTCGCCGCGGGATTGGGGGAGGATGGCGTCATGACCGAACCGCGACTGGCTGACCACGACCTCGCTGCCCTCGTCGACGACTGGCTGACCTGGGACGAGGCCGCGGCCCAGCTCGGCGTGACGCCCGCGAAGGTCCGCACCCTCGTGCGCGAGCACCAGCTCGCCGCCGCCGTGCCCGGTGACGGTCGCCCACAGGGCGTTCCGGCCCTCTTCCTCGTCGACGGCGAGCCGGTCAAGGGCCTGCCGGGTCTGCTCACCGTCCTGCACGACAACGGCTACGACGACCGCGAGTGCATCGCCTGGATCTTCCTCGACGCCGACCTCCCCGGCCGGCCGATCGACGCGCTGCGCGAGAACCGCGGCTCCGAGGTCAAGCGCCGCGCGCAGGCGCTCGGGTTCTGACCGCGATGCCCCGTCTCGGGCGGCGTTCGCGGCAGGTCGCCTCGGCGGTCGTCACCGTCGTCCTGCTGCTCGGGGTGTGGTGGCTGCAGAGCCGCGGCTCCGACGAGCCGGCGGCGCGCGACACGTCCTCGCCGTCCGGTGCGCCGGCGAGCATGCCGAAGGCCGACGGCGACGGCGTCCCGTACGTCGCGCTGGCTGCGCTGCCGCGTGAGGCGCAGGCGACGGTCCGGCTCATCGACGACGGCGGGCCGTTTCCCTATCCGGGCAAGGACGGCTCCACCTTCGGCAACTTCGAGGGCGTGCTGCCCCGCAAGCCGCGCGGCTACTACGCGGAGTACACCGTGCCCACGCCGGGCGCCTCGACCCGCGGCGCCCGCCGGATCATCGCGGGCGACGGCGGCCAGCTGTACTGGACCGCCGACCACTACCTGACCTTCGCGCGGATCTGGAGGTGACCCGATGAGTGGACTCGCCGCCGTCCTCGCCGGCCGGCATGTGCCCGGCGTCCACCGCTGGGAGTCGGCGCTGCCGGTCTCCGACGTCCGGCGCACCGTCGAGCACGCGGGCTGGGCCTTCGGCCACGTCGACGGCGCCGGCCTCGACGCCACCGACGCGGTGCTTCGCGCGATCGGCGACGCGCTGGCGTTCCCCGACTACTACGGCGTCAACCTCGATGCGCTCCGCGACTGCCTGCGCGACCTGCCCGGCCCCACGGTGCTGCTGTGGGACGCCTGGGGCGGCTACGCGCGCGCCGAGCCGGAGCGGTTCGCGGTGGTCGCCGAGATCCTGGGGGAGGCGCGGCTCGAGGTGCTGCTGCGCGGCCCGGGACCCGACGGCCTCCCGACGCTTCAGTAGGCCCGGCGGGTGGCCGCCGTGGCGAGCTGCTCGAGGACGGCGCACGCCTGCGCGTCCCAGCCCGCCTCGGCCTGGCCGCGGCGCATCGCCTCGATCGCCTGCGTGGCCAGGTCGTCGATCATCGTCTCCACCTGGGCGCGGGCGCCGCAGCCGTCGATGATCGCGCGCAGCTCGGCGACCTCCGTCTCCGAGAGAGCGGTGCCGAGGGCGGCGTCGAGCCGCTCGGCGTCCGCCGCGGGCGCGGCGTCGAGCGCCCGCGCGACGAGGACGGTCCGCTTGCCCTCGACCAGGTCGTCGCCCGCCGGCTTGCCCGTCGTCGCCGGATCGCCGAAGACACCGAGGACGTCGTCGCGCAGCTGGAAGGCCTCGCCCAGCGGCAGGCCGAAGGCGGTGAGCAGGTCGAGCGTCGCGGCGTCCGCGCCGGCGAGGGCGGCGCCGACGTGGATCGGACGCTCGATGGAGTACTTCGCCGACTTGTAGCGCAGCACGGTCATCGCCTGCTCGACGCTGGCGCGGCCGCGGGCCTGCACCGAGACGTCGAGGAACTGGCCCGCGATCACCTCGGAGCGGCACAGGTCGAAGACGTCGAGCGCCGGGCCGACCCGGTCCCACCCGAAGCCGGAGTGGCGGATCAGCTCGTCGGCCCACGACAGCAGCAGGTCGCCGAGCAGGATCGCGGCCGCGGCGCCGTACTGACGCGGGTCGCCGCGCCAGCCGTCGCTGCGGTGCTCGGCCTCGAACGCGCGGTGCGTCGCGGCCCGGCCGCGGCGGGTGTCGGAGGCGTCCATCAGGTCGTCGTGGACCAGGGCGCTGGCGTGCAGCAGCTCGAGCGCGGCCGCGGCCCGTCGTACGGACTCGGCGTCGGCGCCCGAGGGCGCGCCCGCGATCGCGGCGAATCCCCAGTGGCAGAAGGCCGCACGGAACCGCTTGCCCCCCGACACGGTCACCCGCGCCTCGGCCAGCAGGCGGGCGGCGTCGTCGCCGAGTGGCGCGAGCCGGTCCTTCTGCGTGGCGAGGAAGCTGTCGAGGGTGGCCTGGACCTCGGCGCGGAAGGCGGTCGGGTCCCATGCGGGGTTGGTCACGTGATGAGCCTAATGTCGAGTGGATTCCGCGAGATGCCGGGTCCCGAGGGGCTCGCGCCTCCTAGACTCCGCGCCATGACGACTGGTGCCGGACGCTCCCTCGGCGAGATCATCCGCGAGGGCGGGCGATCCTTCTCGTTCGAGTTCTTCCCCCCGAAGGACGAGGCGGGTGAGACGCAGCTCTGGGACGCGATCCGCGCCCTCGAGCCCTACCAGCCGACCTTCGTGTCCGTGACCTACGGCGCCGGCGGCAGCACCCGCGACAAGACCGTCGCCATCACCGGCCGCATCGCCCGCGAGACCTCGCTCGTCCCGATGGCCCACCTCACCTGCGTCGGCCACACCCGCGCCGAGCTCGAGTCGATCCTCGACGCGTACGTCGCCGAGGGCGTCAGCCACGTGATGGCGCTGCGCGGCGACCCGCAGGAGGGTCCGCGCGCCGCGTGGACGCCGACCGAGGGCGGCCTCAACTACGCCGTCGACCTGGTCGACCTGGCCCGCTCGCGCGGCGACTTCCGGGTCGGCGTCGCCGCCTTCCCCGAGGGCCACCCGTCCGCCGCGTCGCTCGACGCCGACGCCGACGTCCTGGTCGCGAAGGCCCGGGCCGGCGCGGAGTTCGCGGTCACCCAGATGTTCTTCCGTGCGTCCGACTACTTCGGGCTCGTCGAGCGGGTGCGCGCCCGCGGCGTCGACATCCCGATCCTGCCGGGCATCATGCCGATCCTGAACCTGAGCGCGATCCGCCGCCAGGGCGAGCTGATCGGCACCAGCGTCCCCGACGACGTCGTCGCTCGGATCAGCGCCTACGACGGAGACGCCGCCGCCGTCCGGGCCGAGGGCATCAAGATCGCGGCCGAGCTGTGCGACGAGCTGCTGGCCGGGGGTGCGCCGGGCCTGCACTTCTACACGCTCAACCGCTCCAAGGCGACGCTCGAGATCTTCGAGGCGCTGCAGATCACCGTCTGATCGTCTGACGCGAGCGAAGCGAGCCTGTCAGACGAAACAAGAAGGCCGGCGAGCGAAGCGAGCTCCTTCCGGGCGCTGGCGCGCCCGGGTCGCCGAAGGCGACTATGCGGGCGCTGGCGCGCCCGGGTCGCCGAAGGCGACTATGCGGGCGCTGGCGCGCCCGGGTCGCCGAAGGCGACTATGCGGGCCCGATCAGCTGCGCGACCAGCGCGGCCGAGAGAGTCGCGAAGGGCACGCCCGCGCCGGGGGCGGCGTGGGCGCCGGCGGCGTAGACGCCGGCGATCGGCGTGGCCGGCCCCAGCCGGTGCCGGACCGTGCCGCGGCCCTGCCACAGCACGCCCATCGGCGATCCGCGCCACTGCTCGACGAGGTCGCGCGGCGACAGGTCGACGCGGGTGACGACATTCTCGCGGACGTCGATCTTGTGGCGGGCCAGCGCGGTGAGCAGGTCCTCGGCGATCTTGCCGCGGCCGTGGATCGTCCAGGCGGTGCCGCCGTCGGGCGCGATGCCGCCCGGGCGGACCGTGAGCATCGGCTCCTCGTGGATGACCAGCTCGTGCTCGATCGGCGGCACGTCGCCGACCATCCCGATGTGGGCCACCACGGGCGGGATCGCGGGCATCGTCTTCTCGACGTACGGCGCGAGCGCGGGCAGCCGCCGCGGGTCGACCGCGACGACCACGGCGTCGGCGTCGGCGTCGCCCTCCGCCGTGTGGACGGCGACCGCGCGGCCGTCGCGCACCACCAGGTCGCGGACGTCGACGCCGGTGCGCACCTGCACGCCGCGGGTCGTGAGCCGCGCCTGCAGCAGGTAGGCGATCCGCCCCATCCCGCCCGGCACCCGCCAGCCGCCGAAGCACTGCTCGAGATAGGCGTCGACGCCCACCCATGAGGGCACGTTGCGCAGATCGTGGCCCTGTGCGATCGCCGGATAGCCGGCCACCAGCGCGAGCCGCTCGTCGCGGAAGGCGTGACGCAGCCGCTTGTGCAGCGTCTCGCGGATGTTGAACAGCGAGTCGAGCTCCTTGGGCAGCGCGCCCTTCGTGTACGGGTCCCACGGCGCCTCCACGTAGTGGCGGCGCAGCAGGTCCCAGACCGGGCCGTAGATGTCGACGTGGGTCGCCCACTTCTCGCCCAGGCCCGGCTCGAGCTCGTCGAACGCGGTGATCTGGTCGGCGCGGGAGCCGCCGGGCAGCCGCACGGACGTCCCGTCGGAGAAGCGGTGCTCGCGCAGCACCGGCAGCGGCTCGAGGTCGGCGCCGAGCTCCTTCTCCAGCGGCCGTCCCGACTTGCGGAACAGGTCGCGCAGCGCGGCCGGCAGGAGCGTGGACGTCGGGCCGGCGTCCCAGACGTAGCCCTCGTGCTCGACCGGCGCGAGCGCGCCGCCGAGCTGGGGGGAGGCCTCGAGCAGGGCGACCTCGTGACCGAGCTTGGCCAGCCGGGCGGCCGCGGCCATGCCGCCGAGGCCGCCGCCGACGACGACGATGCGTGTCACGGATCAGTCCTTCGCGACGTCGATGGGCTCGGCGCCGGTCATCGCGAGCAGCTCGTCGTAGGTCGTGGAGAAGACGGCCGCCGGGTGGCCCGCCGCCGCCCACACCACGTCGTAGCGCTGCAGCCACGAGTCGAGGTACGTCGGCACCGGCGCGGGATGGCCGATGGGGGAGACCCCGCCGATCACCTGACCGGTGTGCTCGCGGACGAACTCCGGCTTGGCGCGGCGCAGCGCCGGCCCGCCGATCGTGGTGCGCACCAGCTCGACGTCGACCCGGTGCGCGCCCGAGGTGAGGATCAGCACGGGGTTTGCGTCGGCATCGAAGAGCAGACTGTTGGCGATCGCCCCCACCTCGCAGCCGAGCGCCTCGGCGGCCAGTGCGGCGGTGTGGACCGAGTCGGGCAGAATGACGATCTCGCCGGTGCCACCCCGGCGCTCGTGCTCGCCGCGGAACCGGGTGATCGAGGGATGCTCGGCCGACATGGGGCTGACCTTATCCACCCCGACCCGACCCCCACCCCTGGAGGAACCATGACCAAGCGCCCGCCCGCCGTACGGCTCGCCTGCTGGCTGCTGTGGTTCATGGTGGGGGCCGGTCTGCTCGTCTGCGTGCTGGTCGTCGTCCAGCGCGACGAGCTGGGCTCGGTGTGGTCGCCGATGCAGGTCGGCGACAGCACGGTGCAGCCGGTGGAGTTCGTGCCGGTCATCCTGGTCCTCTACGGCGTCATCGCCTGCCTCGCGCTGACCCTGGTCGCCCTCTTCCGCGCCGGCCTCAACTGGGCGCGCCATTCGCTGGCAGCGATCTCGGCCGGTGTGGTGGTGATGGCGATCGCCACGGTCCGCACCAACCCGCCGACGCTGGTCGACGGCATCTCCATCGCGGCGGCGGTCGTCGCCGCGGTGACCCTGGTCTTCCTGTGGCACCCCCAGAGCCGTGACTACGTCCGGTCGTTCTCGCCGCGGGCGCTGCGGGAGGCGGCGGCCCAGGAGGCGGCCCAGGAGGCGGCCCAGGAGGCGGCCCAAGGCGCGGCCGAGGCGGCCGCCGAGGGCGCCGAGCAGCCCGTGGAGGCGTCGGCGACGGAGGCTCCCGCCGACTCTTGACGTTGTGTCGGAGGGCGGGTGTACCTTCGGATTGTTCGAACATGTGTTCGAACGCCATTCCGAAGGAGACCCCGCCGTGGCCCCGCACAACGCACCCTTCACGCCCCACCCGCACGCCCTGCCGGCGACGACCCACAACTACCTGCTCCGCTCCGCCGAGTCGCTGAGCGAGGCGGTCGCCGCCGGTGACGTGCCGACGCGCTACGCCTGCGCCCACGTCGCCGCGCTCCGCGCCGCCGCCGCGCTGCTGGCCGCCCGGGCCCGGCCGACAGCGCCGGGGCGCCGCCGCGGCCAGAAGAACGCCTGGGTCCTGCTCGCCGAGGTGGCGCCCGAGCTGGGCGAGTGGGCCACCTTCTTCGCGGCCGGCGCCACCAAGCGCGCGGCGGCCGAGGCCGGCTCCTCGCGGGCGGTGACCGAGCGCGAGGCCGACGACCTGGTCCGCGACGCCGACCGCTTCCTCGCGGTGGTCGAGCACGCGCTCGGTCTCGCGCCCCATCTGACCTTCGGCGACCAGCTCGCCGGGCGCCACGCGGTCTGAGCACGGTCGGGCAGCGGGTCGCCGGGGCAGGGGAACGGAGGATCAGTAGTGTTCGGCGCATGGCCTCTCGCGAGCAGCGTGGATCGGTCCGGACCGCGGTGGTCTGGGACGCCCTGGAGTCGGCGTTGGCGGGTGCTCCGCGCGACGTGGTCGACCTGGGCGGCGGCACGGGTGGGTTCGCGGTCCGGCTCGCGGAGTCCGGGCACCGGGTCCGGGTGGTCGACCCGAGCCCCGACGCCCTCGCCGCGCTGGCGCGGCGCGCCGACGAGGCCGACCTCGCCGTCTCCGGTCTCCAGGGCGACGTCTCCGAGCTGGTCGAGGTCGTCGGCGCCGGCAGCGCCGACGTCGTCCTGTGCCACGGCGTCCTCGAGGTGGTCGACCCCGCCCTCGCGCTCGACCGCATCGCCCAGGTGCTGCGCCCTGGCGGCCTGCTCAGCCTGGTCGTCGGCCAGCGCCACGCGGCCGTCATCGCCCGCGCCATGGCCGGTCACTTCCAGCAGGCGCGTGGGCTCCTCGACGACCCGGCCCCCGTCGACGCCCGCACCGGCCGCCGGTTTACGGCCCCGGAGATCGAGGAGTTGTTGGCCGCGGCAGGCTTCACCGGCGTCACCGTCCACGCGGTCCGGGTCTTCGCCGACCTGGTCCCCGCGGCGATCGTCGACTACGAGCCCGGCGCCGCCGCGGCGCTCGTCGACCTGGAGCGCGCGGTCGCC
The DNA here is from genome assembly GCF_039537225.1 of Nocardioides ginsengisoli. Lineage (NCBI taxonomy): Bacteria > Bacillati > Actinomycetota > Actinomycetes > Propionibacteriales > Nocardioidaceae > Nocardioides > Nocardioides ginsengisoli. Next base: position 21,540 of record NZ_BAABAC010000027.1, on the reverse strand, counting down.
CAGCGCCCCGAGTACCTTCCCCTCGCCACCCAGCTGCACCTGCTCGCCACGCGCGCCTGACGCCCGAGCGGCGCCATGAGCGCCGCGGTCGGGCCGGGCGAGCGGCCCCACTGCCCGATCCTGCACGTCGACATGGACGCCTTCTATGCGTCGGTGATGATCCGCGACCGGCCCGAGCTGCACCACGTGCCGGTAGTGGTCGGCGGCGGCCACCGGGGTGTGGTGTTGTCGGCCAACTATCCGGCGCGACGGTTCGGCATCCGCTCGGGCATGTCCGGCACCGAGGCGCGGCGGCTGTGCCCGCAGGCAGTGACGATGCCGCCCGACTTCGGGCTGCTGACGCCGGTGTCCAAGGCGATCATGGAGACCTTCCGCACCATCACCCCGGTCGTCGAGGTGACCTCGCTCGACGAGGCCTTCCTCGACGTCCGTGGGGCGGTCCGGCTGTTCGGGCCGCCCGAGGCGATCGCCGCCCGGATCCGCTCGCGCATCCTCGCTGAGCACGGCATCACCTGCTCGGTCGGCATTGCCGCGTCGGTGTCGGTAGCCAAGCTCGCCAGCCGCAAGGCCAAGCCCGACGGGGTCCGGGTGATCACGCCCGAGCGGTTCGTCGCGGAGGTGCATCCCCTCGACGTCGGCGACCTGTACGGCGTGGGCGAGGCCACCCGCCTGCGCCTGCACCGTCTCGGGCTGATCACGGTGGGCGACGTGGCCGCGCTGCCCGTCGACCAGCTGCGCCGGATGCTCGGCAACCATCTCGGCGCCCACCTGCACGCGCTGGTGTGGGGGCTCGACCGCACCGAGCTGGTGCCGGGCGGGGCGGGCGTGTTCGGGTTCGGCGAGGGCGAGCCCGAGGGCAGCATGGGCGCCCAGCACACGCTCGCCGTCGACCTGCGCGACCGCGCCGGGCTGCGCCGCGAGCTGCTCCGGCTGACCGCGCGGGTGCTGGCGCGGGTGCGGGGCGCGCAGCGGGTGGGGCGCACGGTGACGGTGACCGTCCGGTTCTCCGACTTCACCACGGTGCAGCGCTCGCGGACCCTGCCCGAGCCCACCGACGTCACCCAGGAGGTCTACGCCATCGCGGTGGTGCTGCTCGACGGCCTGCTCGACGAGCGCCATCCGCCCGGCTCGTCGTACCGGCCGCCGGGGGTGCGGCTGGTCGGCGTCCGGGTCGAGGGGCTGCGCCACCTGCGCGAGGGTGACGGGCGCCAGATGGCGCTCGGCGAGCGCGATCCCGGCTGGCCCGACGCCGATCGGGCGGTCGACCGGGCGGTGGGTCGCTTCGGCACCGCGGCGGTGCGCCGGGCCAGTCTCCTCTGAGGCGTCACAGGGGCCGGAAGGACTATTTCGGGGGACTCCCTACCCCCGCTGGATCTGGCTGCCTACACTTGGAGGAAGGTCAAACAAGGCGTAGCGATACGCCTCGCACGTGTCGGAGGAACCGGTGCCACTCTCGGAAGAGGAGCTGCGACTGCTGGAGCAGATGGAGCGCGCCCTCAGCGAGGAAGACCCGAAGTTCGCCTCGACGCTGCGCGGCACCACTCTGCGCCAGGCCGCCCGCCGCCGCGCCATCATGGCCGGCGTGGTGTTCGCCGGCGGCATCGCGGTGATGATGGGCGGCGCGGTCAGCCACCTGTGGCCCGTCGGCATCGCCGGCTTCCTGATCATGCTGGCCTCGGCCACCATCCTGCTGAGCTCGCTGCGCGGTCAGCGCGGCGGATCCGCTCCGCACGTGACCTCCCACCCGTCCGGCTTCGGCGTCGTCGACGGCGGGCGCCGCCACCACGGCCACCACGGCCGGGGTCGCTCGCACGGGGGCTTCATGGACGCGCTGCAGGCGCGCTGGCGTCGTCGCCGCGACGGCGGCTACTTCTGAGTCCGCATCGCTGTCCCATCACTCTGACCCACCACCGCTGAGCCATCGGGGCGCTCACGGCCCTGTACCTGACGCCGTTCGTGCGGCGTACTTCCTGACGGAAACTTGCGCTTCCTGACGGTTGCAACGGGCAGGAAGCGCAGGAATCCCCGCTGAAGCGGGGATTCCTGCAGCAGCGTCAGGCGCTGAGCCGGCCCCACGCCGGGCGGGCCATCTGCGTCTCGGGGGGAAACCGCCTACCGGGTGAACCGGCGGGTCAGCGTGCCCCAGGTCGACCGGGGGACCCAGCGCGCCCGACGCCGCGCCTGCGGCGTCACGCCCGCCTGGAGCGCGGCGACCACCAGCGCGGAGTCGTCGGTGAGCGTCGCCGGTCCGGCCAGGGTGGCGACCCCGCCCGAGGGTGTGGCCGAGGCGGCCGAGGCGGCCGAGGTGGCCGGTCGGGCGTAGCGCAGCCGCTCGACGGCGCGCACCACCCGCTCCAGCGCGTCGGCGGCCTCGGGGGCGACGTCGGCGCCGGTGCGGGGGCGCTCCTGCGGCGGCTCGGCCGGGTCGCCGAGCCGGTCGACGAGGAGGGTCCCGATCTCGCGGGGGGAGCGGCCGTCGGGCCAGGGCAGGCCGAGGTCGATCGCCGAGGCGCGCAGCTCGGCCCAGATCTGCTCGGGGTCGCCGGCGAGGCGGCGGGTGCGGGTCCGGGCTCGGACGGAGCGCGGGCCGGCCAGGGCGGCCCCGGCGAGGAGCAGGATCAGCAGGGCGACCCCGCCGACGACGACGATCGTGGAGGGTCCGCTCTCCTGCGTGGTGACCTTGCCGCCGTTGGTGGTGTCGACCTCGGGGCGACGGTGCGGTCTCGGGCCGGTGGTCGCGCCGGTGGCGCTGCCGGTGGGCGGCTGGCTGCTCTGCGAGGGGAGTCCGCCCGGCTCGTTGGAGCCGCCGTCGACCGGCACCCGGCTGTAGGCCGGCACGCTGTCGACCCGGCCGGCGGGCGTCGGCTCGAAGCGCACCCAGCCGGTGCCCTCGAAGTAGAGCTCGGGCCAGGCGTGCAGGTCGTGGCTGCTGTACTCCCAGATGCCGTCGCCGAGCGGCTGCGGCTGCAGGAAGCCGACCGCGACCCGGGCCGGGATGCCGAGGATGCGGGCCATCACGGCCATCGCGGAGGCGTACTGCTCGCAGTAGCCGACCCGGCCGCTGCGTGCGAGGAAGGTCTCCAGGGTCTGGTTGCCGGTGCCGTCGGGGGCGCGCCGCAGGTCGTAGCGGAAGCCGCCGTCCTGACGGAACCAGCGCTGCAGCAGCAGCGCCCGCTCGTAGTCGTCGCTCGCGCCGCGGGTCACGCTCTGCGCGAGCGAGCGCGCGATCGTGGGGACACCGGTCGGCACGCTGAGCAGCTCCTGGGGGACGTCGCCCGTGCGCGCGTTGCCGAAGAAGCGTCCGTCGGTGCCGTAGTCGAGGTTCAGCCCGACCATCGTGTAGCTCAGCCCCCGGGTGTCGAGGTCGCCCTTCGCGGCCAGGAAGTCCATCGTGGTGGGGTCGTAGCGCCAGTCGCCGGTGGCGGTGACCGAGGCCGCCGGGAACTGGGTCGGCAGCCAGGTGGAGTCGAAGTCGTCGCCGACGTCGACCTGGTAGCGGTACTTGGTGAACGGCACGTCCTGCGACAGTCCCTGCGGGCGGGGGAGCGGACCGTCGGCGACATCCTTGCTCGCGACATTGCGGTCGCCGCTGCTCCACTCGTCGCCGGTGTAGCGGTTGAGCACCGACACCCGCAGGTACGACGGCGACGGGTCGTTGGTCTTGATCCGGATCAGCGGCACGTCCTTGCCGCGCTCGAGATCGCGGCGCATGTCGACGAGCGGCTTGCGGATCTGGATGTCGCCGTTGCCGTTGCCCTTGCCGAGGTGCAGCAGGTCGACGCCGAGCACCGGCACGAACGCCGGCACGATGAGCGCGAGCGCGGTGGCGGTGATGCCGATCCGGCCGGCGCCGGCGCGCATCGCCTCGACGACGGGGTGGCCGTGCCAGAGGGAGTCCTCCTCGGGGCCGACCGGGCGGCCCCAGCGGGTCAGGTGCTCGCGGGCCTCGAGGTGCAGCAGCACGAGGAAGCCGGCGGCGGCGCCGACGAAGCTGGTCCACTGGGGGCCGTCGTCGAGGAAGCCGCTCGGCACCGAGTAGACGGCGAGCAGGGCGAGTCCGGCGCCGGGCACGCGGCGGTAGGTGCAGGCGACGATGTCGACGAGGACGATGAACGCCGCGCCCGAGGCGAACAGCAGCGGCCAGACCGGCGGGACGTGGATGCCGATCGGGGCGGCGTACTGGCGTGCGGTGTCGACGGAGGTGCCGAGGGCGTTCCACAGCTCGTGGGCGGCGCCGCCGATCGGCAGCAGCGAGCCGGTGATCTCGTGGGTGACGATGACGGTGGTGAGCAGCAGCTGCACCAGCGCCGTGGCCCAGCGCGGCGTGCCGGACCAGCGCAGCAGGCTGCCGGAGCAGGCGAGCAGGAAGGCGAGCAGCGCGAGCGGCTTGAGATAGCTGCTCTGGACGACGACGAAGCCCGACCAGGCGGTCAGCGCCAGCCAGGTGGTGACGGCGGCCACTACGCTGAGGAGGAAGGCGGGGCCGAAGGGCTCACTGCGGCGGCTCATCGCAGCGTCCCTCCGCGGACCGGGGAGCGGCCGAGGTCGCGCCAGGCCGCGTCGAGCTGGTCGCGCGGGCCAAGCCCGGCGGCGCGCCACGACATGGAGAGCAGGGGAGCGGCGGCTGCGGCCGGTCCGGGGCTGACCCGCGTCGGCGACCACTGGTCGACGTCGAGCACGAGCGCGATCGCGGCGCCGGCGTCGTGGCGGATCCGGCGCAGGGCGGCGGTGTCGCCGTCGAGGAAGCCGCCGAGGACGGCGACCACCACGCCGCCGCGCGCCGACTCGCCGGACCAGCTGAGGTCGAGCCGCGAGCGGTGGCTCTGGGTGAGGGTGGCGAGCTCCTCGAGGGCCGCCTCGGCACCCTCGGCGGCGCCGCCGTCGGCCGTCGCCAGCCGGACGGCGTACCCGTGGCGCTCGAGGTGGACCGCGACCGACGCCGCGGCGATGATCGCCGACTCGAGGCTGGAGGCGGGTCCCTGGCCGCGGTGGGCGAGGTGCCGGTTGTCGAGGAGCACGGTGGCGTGCGCCTCCCAGGGCTGCTCCTCGCGGCGCACCATCAGGTCGCCCATCCGCGCCGAGCTGCGCCAGTGGACGCGGCGCAGGTCGTCGCCGCGGCGGTACTCGCGGACGCTGACGTCCTCGGCCGAGCCGGCGGCGAACGCCTGCGGCCGGTGCTCGCCGGCGCCCTGCCAGCCGCCGGACAGTGGGATGGCGGGCAGCGCGATCACGCGCGGGGTGACGGTGAGCTGGACGGTGCCGCCGATGGTGCGGCGCTGCTCGACCAGGCCGAAGGGATCGACCATCCGGGCGACCAGCGGGCCGATGACGTAGCGGCCGCGGATGTCGGAGCGGACCGGGTAGGAGACGGTCCGCTCCCAGGTGCTGCCGAGGCCCTGGAGGACGAAGCGCGCGCGGCCGCCGAGCGCATAGGGCAGGGAGTCCTCGACCAGCAGCGCGCCGTCGGAGCGGCGCCGATCGCTGGCGATGGTGAGGTCGATCCGCGCCGTCTCGCCGGCCCGCAGCAGCCGCGGCCACACGGTCCGGCTCACGGTGGGATCGTGCCGGCGACGGCCGACCACGAAGGACGCGAGCAGCGGCAGCGTGACCACGAGGATGCCGACGCGGGTCAGCGCGGGCTGGCCGAAGAGCACGGCGCACACGACCGCGGTCGCCCCGGCGGCGACGAAGGCGCGTCCGCGGAGCGTCAGTGAGGACAGGGCACGGCGCACGGGATCTCCCGTCACGAAGTGCCGGAGAAGCCGGAGCCGTCGGGCACCGGCACCTGGGCCGCGATGCCCTCCAGGATGGTGGCCACGCTCCGGCCACCGACGGCGGCCTCGGCGCTCGGCAGCAGGCGGTGTGCGAGCACCGGCTGGGCCAGGGCACGCAGGTCGTCGGGCAGCACGTAGTCGCGGCGGTGCAGCGCCGCGCGGGCCTTGGCGGCGCGGACCAGGTGGAGGGTCGCGCGCGGGGAGGCGCCGAGCAGCAGCTCGGGGCTCTGGCGGGTGGCGGAGGTCAGCGCGACGGCGTAGCGCTGGACCGCGTCGGAGACGTGGATCTGGCTGACGATCGCGCACAGCTTGCGGATCTCGGCGCTGTCGGTGACCGGCTCGAGGTCGTCGAGCGGGCTGATCTCGCCGTGGTTGGCGAGCATCGCGATCTCGGCGGCCGGCACCGGGTAGCCGATCGACACCCGCGCGAGGAAGCGGTCGCGCTGCGCCTCGGGCAGGGGATAGGTGCCCTCCATCTCGACCGGGTTCTGGGTCGCGATCACCATGAACGGCGACTCGAGGTGGTAGGTGACGTTGTCGACCGTCACCTGGCGCTCGGCCATGCACTCGAGCAGCGCCGACTGGGTCTTGGGGGAGGCGCGGTTGATTTCGTCGCCGATGACGATATTGGCGAAGACGCCGCCGGGGCGGAACTCGAACTCGCGCGTCGACTGGTTGTAGACCGACACGCCGGTGATGTCGGACGGCAGCAGGTCGGGCGTGAACTGCACCCGGCGCACCGTGGAGTCGATGCTGCGGGCCAGCGCCTTGCTCAGCATCGTCTTGCCGACGCCGGGGACGTCCTCGAGCAGCAGGTGGCCCTCGGCGAGCAGGACGACGATCGCCGCCGCGACCACCTCGCCCTTGCCCTCGATCACCTTCTCGACGTTCGCCTGGATGCGGGCGGCGACCCGGGCGACGGTGTCGACGTCGGTGCTCCCGGGCGAGGCCGGTGCAGGGGCGCTGGACGACGTCTCCACGGCGATGACTTCCTCTCGATGCTGCTGGGGTGGGCACACCCTAGAACAGGGTGCCCAACCGGCGCGGCCCGCCGGCGCGGATCTTCCCCTCCATGGTCCTCCCTTCTCCCCAGGACGCGCGACGCCGATCTCTCCCCACCGGCGCTCCACCTCTCCTCCACCGCCCTCCACCCCGCTCCACCGCCGCTCTCAGGCGGCTGACCTGGGGTTTTTCGGGCGCGGTGGGGTGACACGACCGCGAAAACGGGCGATTCGGTGGTTGACGGTGGGGGAAAGTGGAGTAGTGTGGGGGAAAGTGGAGGAAAGGTGATCCACGTCGACCTGCTGGGGGTGCCGGATGCTCTTCATGGGCACCTACACCCCGAAGCTCGACGACAAGGGCCGCCTCTTCCTTCCGGCGAAGTTCAGGGATCGACTGGCGGAGGGCCTCGTGGTCACACAGGGACAGGACAAGTGCCTCGTCGTCTGGCCGACCGATGTCTTCGCCGAGGAGGCCGAGCGGGCAGCCGCCCGGCCGATGACCAACCGCGCCGCCCGGCGCTACGCCCGGGTCCTCTTCGCCGGCGGCGACGAGAGCACTCCGGACAAGCAGGGGCGGATCGGAATCCCGGCCCACCTCCGGGAGTACGCCGACCTCGAGCGCGACGTGGTCGTGATCGGCGTCCGTGACCGCCTGGAGATCTGGAACCCGGCCGCCTGGCGCGAGTTCCAGCTCGAGGCCCTGGAGGAGTTCGCCGACCTCGACGAGGACGACGACTGATCCGCACGCAATACCAGGCACCACCACCACCACCACCACCGCGGCGGCGGCACTAGCACCAGCACCAGCAGCAGCACTGACAACACAACAGCGGATCCGCAGGACGAGGTCTCAGCCCGCTCCCGCTCCCGATCGCTCCCGGCGCATCGCCACCTGTAGCACCTTCCCCGGCCACAGGCGGCACCCGCGCCCGAGCACCCCGCCTTCTGGGGCACCTTCCCCGGCGCCAGACGGCACCCCGAACAACTCGGGCCGGGAGCGGGCAGGGACCTGGCTCTGCGGATCCGCTCTCCATTTCCCAGGGTCGAGGGGTCGAAGACATGAGCGTGGTCCGCACACAGCCGCCGGAGGCATCCGGTCAGCGTCGTGTGCGCGAGCAGGCCCGCGACGCCGTCGCCCTGATGGCCTTCTCCGCAGCGGTCTCGGTCGGCTGCGCCCTCCTGCTCCTGCTGACCCCGGTCGCGGGGCGCTGAGGACCATGAGCAGCCCCCGCCACGTCCCCGTCCTGCTGGACCGGGTCGTCTCTCTTCTCGCGCCCGCGCTCGAGCACGACGGCGCGGTCATGGTCGACTGCACGCTCGGCCTCGGCGGCCACACCGAGGCGGTGCTCCAGCGGCTCCCGCAGGCCCGGGTCATCGGCATCGACCGCGACCCGCAGGCGCTGGCGATGAGCCGCGAGCGGCTCGCCCCCTTCGGCGACCGCTTCGTCGGCGTCCAGGCCGTGTACGACGAGATCGCCGACGTGATCGCCGGCCAGGGCCTCGCCGAGGTCGACGCCGTCCTGTTCGACCTCGGCGTCTCCTCGATGCAGCTCGACCTGCCCGAGCGCGGCTTCGCGTACGCCGTCGACGCGCCCCTCGACATGCGGATGGGCGACAGCGGCCCGACCGCCGCCGACGTCCTCAACACCTACAGCGCGGCCGAGCTGACCCGGATCCTCAAGGAGTACGGCGAGGAGAAGATGGCCCGCCGGATCGCCGACGCCGTCGTCCGGGAGCGCCAGAAGGAGCCGTTCACCACCTCGGCCCGCCTCGTCGCCCTGCTCTACGACGCCATCCCGGCGCCCGCGCGCCGTACCGGCGGCCATCCCGCGAAGCGCACCTTCCAGGCGCTGCGGATGGAGGTCAACGACGAGCTGCGGGTGCTGCAGCGGGCGATGCCCGCGGCGGTCGAGGCGATCGCCGTCGGCGGCCGGGTGGTCGTCGAGTCCTACCACTCGCTCGAGGACCGGCTGGTCAAGCGGACCTTCGCGGCCGCGACCCGACTCGACGTCCCCGACGACCTGCCGTTCGTCCCCGAGGGCGCCGAGCCGTCGTACCGGCTCGTCACCCGTGGTGCCGAGCAGGCCAACGCCGAGGAGGTCGAGGAGAACCCTCGCGCCGCCTCCGTCCGTCTCCGCGCCGTCGAGCGCATCCGTCCGAGCAGCACATCCACAGGCAAGGGAGCCGTCTGATGTCCAGCAACGAACCTCTCCGCAACCGGCTCCCGTACGTCGCGCCCCGGATCGCCCAGGCCGCCCTCGAGCGCGCCCGGCTGACCGTCGTCCCGCGGCGCCGCTCGACCGCCCCGCGGATGCCGTTCATCGCCTTCGTCACGGTGATCCTGCTCGGCGGTGTGATCGGGCTGCTCATGTTCAACACCTCCATGCAGCAGGCGGCCTTCCGGGAGAGCGCGCTGCAGCGTCAGGCCACCGACCTCGGCGTCCAGCAGGAGGCGCTCGAGCAGGACATCCAGACCCTCAACGACGGCACCCGCATCGCCGCGGGCGCGGAGCGGCAGGGCATGGTCATCCCGACCGCGCCGGCCGCCGTCCTGCACCTCGGGTCGGGCAGGATCACCGGCACGCCGACGCCGGCGACGGCCGCCGACCGTCTGCCCCTCCACCAGCCCGGTCCGCGCAAGCCGGCCTCGCTCAACCCGGGCACCGTGAAGGTCCCCGCGAAGACTCCGGCCAAGACTCCGGCCAAGACTCCGGCCAAGACCCCGGGCAAGACCTCGGGCAAGACCTCGGGCAAGACCTCGGGCAAGACCTCGGGCAAGACACCGGTGAAGGCCGGCACGAACGGCGCGCCCAACCGCGTTCACTGACCTCCCGGACGTAGGTTGGACGCCAGCCGTCACCCATCCGAGAGAGACCAGAGAGCGACGCGTTGAACCGTCCCAAGCCCAGCCGTGCCCGGCGCCTGACCGGTGAGGTCCGGCGCGGGTCGCCGCACCTGCGGATGAAGGTCGGGTTCGTCCTGATCGCCATGGTGCTGTCGCTGTTCGCCGCGCGCCTGGTCCAGCTGCAGGGCGTCGACCCGCAGTCGTACGCCGAGATGGCCGCCCGCGAGGGCTCGGTGCCGGTCGTGCTGCCCGCCACCCGCGGTCAGATCCTCGACCGCGACGGCAACCCGATGGCCGACACCATCGACGGCCGGATGATCGTGGCCGACCCGATGGTGACCTCGAAGGTCGCGCCCCAGCTGGCGACGATCCTGGCCGACAAGCTCGGGGTCGACTACTTCGACGCGCTGGAGCGGCTGCGCGGCAAGGGCCGCTTCCAGTACATCGCCCGCCAGGTGCCCGCCGCCAAGGCCGAGAAGGTCGTCGGCGACATCAAGGAGCAGTTCAAGGACGACAAGGGCCGGCTGTTCGCGGGCTTGTCGACCGAGCGCGACCCGCTGCGCGTCTACCCCAACCGCACGGTCGCGGCCAACCTGCTCGGCTTCCTCGGCACGCCCACCGCAGACGGATCGGCCCGCGCGCTGGCCGGTCTCGAGGACACCTTCAACAAGTACCTGTCCGGCAAGGACGGCAAGGCGACCTACGAGATCAGCAACGGCGCCCAGATCCCGCTCGGCAACAACACGGTCACGCCCGCGGTCGACGGCAAGACGCTCCACCTGACGATCGACCGCGACCTGCAGTACTACACGCAGCGGGTGCTGCAGCAGACCGTCGTCAACGCAGGCGGCGAGTCCGGTATGGCGCTCATCCTCGACAGCCGCACCGCACAGCTCCTCGCGCTCGCCGACTATCCGACCTACGACGCCTCGAACCCCTACGAGTACGACCCCAAGCTCTACAAGTCGTCCGCGCTGACCGACCCCTACGAGCCCGGCTCGGTCGAGAAGGTGCTCACCATCAGCTCCCTGGTCGACGCCGGCCTGGCCTACAAGGACCAGCGGTTCAAGGTCCCCGGCCGGCTCTACCGGCAGGACCGCCCGATCGGCGACTATTGGCAGCACGGCACCATCCGGCTCACCCTGGCCGGCATCATCGCCAAGTCGTCCAATATCGGCACCGTGCTCGCCGCCGACCAGTTCAAGTCCGGCCAGCTGCGCCGCTACCTGACGCAGTTCGGCCTCGGCGCGCGCACCAACCTCCTCGGTGGTGGCCGCGGCGAGAGCCCGGGCATCCTGCCGACCGGCGCGGCGTGGACGTCGCAGGTCGGCGACCGCATCGCGTTCGGCCAGTCGCTCTCGGTCAACGCGGTGCAGATGATCGCGGCGGTCAACACGATCGCCAACGGCGGCGTCTACATCAGCCCCAGCCTGATCAAGGGCGAGGCCCGTACCGACTCCGGCGCCCTGGTCGGCAGCGACACCGCGGCCAGCCGCCGCGTGGTCAGCGAGAAGGCCGCCCACGAGACGATGCTGATGATGGAGCGCGTGGTCGCCGAGGGCGCGGGCGTCGCGCCGCGGGCGGCGATCCCGGGCTACCGGGTCGCCGGCAAGACCGGCACCGCGCAGCGCGTCGTCGACGGCCGCTACGACGGCTCGACCACAGTCTCCTTCGCCGGCTTCGCGCCCGCCGACAAGCCGCGCTTCACGATCTACGTCGTCGTCCAGCGGCCGCGGGCCGGCAGCGGCGGCGGCAGCGTGGCGGGTCCGGCCTTCGCCAAGCTGATGAGCTACACCCTGCGCCGGTACGGCGTGCCGCCCACCGGCGCGAAGCCCAACCAGACGCCGGTCGAGTGGTGAGCGCCGACGCCCTCGCCGCGCGTCCCGCGCACCCGCCGGCCACGCCCCTCGCGGAGCTGGCCCGGGCGCTGGGACTGGCCGGCGGACAGCCCGACGTCGCCGTCACCGGCATCACCCTCGACTCGCGCCGGGTCCGGCCCGGCGACCTGTACGCCGCCGTCGCCGGCGCGCGGGCCCACGGGGCGAGCTTCGCCGCGCAGGCCGCCGCGTCCGGCGCGGTCGCGATCCTGACCGACCCCGAGGGCGCCGACCTGGCCCGCTCCTCGGGGCTGCCCGCGCTCGTCGTGATGCACCCGCGCGCCGTCCTCGGCGCGGTCGCCGCGCAGGTCTACGGCCGGCCCGCGGCGGCGCTGCGCACGATCGGCGTCACCGGCACCCAGGGCAAGACGACGATCACCCGGCTGCTCGACGGCGGCCTCCTGGCGGCCGGTGTCCGCAGCGCGGTGGTCGGCACGGTCGGCACCCGCATCGCCGGGCAGGAGGTGAAGACCGCGCTCACCACGCCCGAGGCGCCCGACCTGCACGGTCTCTTCGCGCGGATGCTCGAGCTCGACGTCGCCGCCTGCGCGATGGAGGTGTCGAGCCACGCGCTGGTGATGGGCCGGGTCGACGGCGTCGTCTTCGACGTCGCCGTCTTCGCCAACCTCGGCCGCGACCACCTCGACTTCCACGCCGACGTCGAGGACTACTTCCAGGCCAAGGCGATGCTCTTCACGCCCGAGCACGCCCGGTTCGGCCTGGTCTGCGTCGACGACGAGCACGGCCGCCGGCTGGTGAGCGAGGCGTCGATCCCGGTGCGCACCTATGCGGTGGGCGCCGACCGCGCGGCCGACTGGACGGTCTCCGAGGTGAGCCTGGGTGCCGACGGCTCGACGTTCGTGGTGCACGGGCCCGACGGCGTACGGGTGACGGGGAGCGTGCCGCTGGCGGGGGAGTTCAACGTCGCCAACGCTCTCGCCGCCATCGCGTCGGCCGCCGAGGCCGGCTTCGACCCGCACGCGGTCGCCGACGGGATCGGCCGCTCCGGCGGCGTTCCGGGGCGACTCGAGCGCATCCTGACCGACCGCGACCTCACCGTGGTCGTCGACTACGCCCACAAGCCCGACGCGGTCGATGCCGTCCTGCGCACGCTGCGTCCGGTCACCCGCGGCCGGCTGATCGTCGTGATCGGCGCGGGCGGCGACCGCGACACCGGCAAGCGCCCGGTGATGGGAGCCATCGCCGCCGAGCTCGCCGACCTGGTCGTCGTCACCGACGACAACCCGCGCACCGAGGACCCGGCCGCCATCCGCGCCGAGGTCCTGGCCGGCGCCCGCACCGGCACCGCCGAGATCCTCGAGATCGGCGACCGGCGGGCCGCGATCGCCGAGGCACTGGCGCGCGCCGGCGCCGGCGACGTCGTCCTGGTGGCGGGCAAGGGGCACGAGAGCGGCCAGGAGGTCGCCGGCGTGGTCCACCCGTTCGACGACCGCGACGTCGTCCGCGAGGTGCTCGCCGCGCTGCCCCGGGGCGACTGAGGTGAGCGTCACGGCGGGGGAGTCGGGGCCGGGGCCCCGCGTGCGGCAGAATGCCCCGGTAGCGCTGACCGATGCGACCCTGGAGGAGACGACGGCGTGAGAGCGATTCTGCTCGGTGGTGGCATCGCCCTATTGATCTCGCTGCTCGGCACCCGGGTGGTCATCAACCTGTTCACCCAGTGGGGCTACGGCCAGGAGATCCGGGACGACGGCCCGACGAGCCACCACACCAAGCGCGGCACGCCCACCATGGGCGGTGTCGTGATCATCCTGGCGGCGGTCATCGCCTACTTCCTGGCCAAGCTGATCACGATGACGACGCCCAGCGCGTCGGCGCTGTTGTTGCTCTTCCTGTTCGTCGGGATGGGCCTGGTCGGCTTCCTCGACGACTTCATCAAGATCTCCAAGCAGCGCAGCCTCGGGCTGCGCAGCAAGGCGAAGATGGCCGGTCAGACCGTGATCGCGCTCGTCTTCGGCGGGCTCGCGCTGTCGCCCTGGCTGGAGGACTCCCACGGCCGGACGCCGGCCAGCGAGAAGGTCTCCTTCCTGCGCGAGCTCGACTGGTTCGTGCTGCCGATGGTCCTGGCGATCCTGCTGATCTGGCTGTTCGTCGCCGGCTTCAGCAACGCGGTCAACCTCACCGACGGGCTCGACGGCCTCGCGGCCGGCGCCTCGGTCATGGTCTTCGGCGCCTACACTCTGGTGAACATCTGGCAGAACAACCAGCTGTGCCAGAAGGCGCCGAGCGCGAGCTGCTACAACGTCCGCGACCCGCTCGACCTGGCGATCATCGCCGCGGCCATCACCGGCGCCTGCTTCGGCTTCCTGTGGTGGAACGCCTCGCCGGCCAAGATCTTCATGGGCGACACCGGCTCGCTCGCGCTCGGCAGCGCGCTCGCCGGCTTCGCGATCCTGACCCGCACCGAGCTGCTCCTCGTCATCCTCGGCGGCCTCTTCGTGCTCGAGACGGTCTCGGTGATGATGCAGGTCGGCTTCTTCAAGCTCACCAAGGGCCGCCGGATCTTCCGGATGGCGCCGATCCACCATCACTTCGAGATGCTCGGGTGGGAGCAGGTGACCGTGGTGATCCGGTTCTGGATCATCACCGGCCTGTTCGTCGCCACGGGCCTCGGCATCTTCTACGCGGAATGGGTGGCCCGGCTGTGAGCCGAGACGTCTCCACGCTCGGACGCACGGACGCCTGGGACGGCGTGCGCGCCGTCGTCGCCGGCTTCGGCGCCAGCGGCGCCGCGGCGGTCGACAACCTGCTCCACCTCGGGGCCGACGTGCACGCCGTCGCCGAGTCGGTCAGCCCCAAGCTGCTCGAGCGCGTCGAGCTGCTCGAGGTGCTCGGCGCCCGGATCGACATCCACGAGGGCGCGACGGCCGCGCTGCCCGACGACGTCGACGTCCTCGTCGTCTCGCCGGGCTTCCGGCCCGACGCCCCGATCATCGTGGCCGCGCGCGAGCGCGGCGTGCCGGTGTGGGGCGAGGTCGAGCTCGCCTGGCGGCTGCGCGACCCCGAGCAGCCGGCGCCCTGGCTGTGCGTCACCGGCACCAACGGCAAGACCACGACCGTGCAGATGCTCGACAGCATCCTGCGCGCCGCCGGGCTGCGCAGCGTGGCGGCCGGCAACGTCGGGCTGCCACTGACCGAGGCCGTCATGGACCCCGAGCCCTACGATGTCATCGCCGTCGAGCTGTCCAGCTTCCAGCTGCACTACACCGACTCGATGTCGGCCGAGAGCGCCGTGGTGCTCAACGTCGCCGAGGACCACCTCGACTGGTACGACTCGATGGACGACTACGCCCGCGACAAGGGGCGGATCTACACCAACGTCCAGCGGGCCTGCGTCTACAACGTGGCCGATCCGGCGACCGAGGAGCTGGTCCGCGAGGCCGACGTGATCGAGGGCGCCCGTGCCATCGGCTTCACGCTCGGCACGCCCGCGGTCGGCATGCTCGGCGTGGTCGAGGACATCCTGGTCGACCGCGCGTTCATCGAGGAGCGCTCCACCAGCGCCGCCGAGCTCTGCACGCTCGACGACCTGGCCTCCAGCGCGCCGCACTTCGTCGCCAACGCGCTGGCCGCCGCGGCGCTGGCGCGCGCGCACGGCATCAGCCAGGCCGCCGTACGCGACGGGCTGAAGGCGTTCCGTCCCGACGGCCACCGGATCGCCGTGGTCGCCGAGCACGACGGCATCACGTGGGTCGACGACTCCAAGGCCACCAACCCACACGCGGCGGCGTCCTCGCTGGCCGCCTTCGAGCCCGTGGTGTGGGTCGCCGGCGGGCTCGCCAAGGGCGCGGCCTTCGACGAGCTGGTGACCGCCGTCGGCGGGCGGCTGCGCGCCGCCGTGCTGATCGGGCGCGACCGTCAGGTGATCGCCGACGCGCTTTCGCGACACGCACCCGATGTGCCGGTCTTCCAGGTCGAGAGCCCTGAGACTGGTGGGGCAGTCGGTGACGACCTGATGAGGCGGGTCGTGGCGGCAGCGGCCGAGGTCGCCCAGGCGGGCGACACCGTCCTGCTGGCGCCGGGATGCGCCTCGATGGACCAGTTCACCGACTACGCCGCCCGGGGCGACGCCTTCGCCGCGGCCGTGCGGGAGCACGTCGGCACGAGCTGATCACCACCGGACAAGGAGCAAGGGGGCCGTCATCACCACCGCGAACCCCGAGCGCACCCGGCCCGGCGTCGCCGCGCTGCTGCGTCGCGTCCCGCGGCCCAAGGTGCCCCAGGTCCGCGTGCCCCAGCTCGGCAGCCTGCGCACCGCGCGCAGCCCCCGCCACGGCTGGACCCGCTCGCTCAAGGACGCGCTCGACCGGCCGCTGACGACCTACTACCTGCTGCTCGGCGCCACCGCGCTGCTGCTGACCATCGGCCTGATCATGGTGCTCAGCGCGTCGAGCGTCGCGTCCTACCGGGCGACCGGCGACTCCTACGCCATCGTCAAGCGCCAGGTGATGTGGGTCGCGCTCGGCGTGCCCTGCGCCTTCCTCGCCTCACGGGTGTCGGTGAAGTGGGTCAGAGGCCTGGCCTACCCGGCCTTCTCGATCTCGCTGCTGCTGCTCGTCGTGACCGCCTTCGCCGGGCGCGAGGTCAACGGCAACACCAACTGGCTGGTGCTCGGGCCGGTGCAGATCCAGCCCTCCGAGATCGCGAAGTTCTCGCTGATCATCTGGGCCAGCCACATCTACGCCAACAAGGAGCGCCGGCTCGGCAACATGCACCAGATGCTGGTGCCCGTCGTGCCCGGCATGATGCTCGCGACCGGACTGGTCGTCGCCGGCAAGGACCTCGGCACCGCGCTGATCTTCTTCGCGCTGCTCGTCGCGATGCTCTGGGTGGTCGGCGCCCCCGGGAAGATGTTCCTGATGGCCTTCCTGGGCGTCACGGTCGTCGTCCTCGGCCTGGTCGCGACCAACCCGGTCCGCATGGAGCGCATCTCCAGCTTCACCGACCCGTTCCGCGACTTCGCCAAGACCGGCTGGCAGCCCGCCCACGGTCTCTACGCGCTGTCCAGCGGCGGGATCTTCGGCGAGGGCATCGGCGCCAGCCAGCAGAAGTGGAGCCGGCTGCCGGAGGCCCACACCGACTTCATCTTCGCCGTCCTCGGCGAGGAGCTCGGCCTGATCGGCACGCTGCTGGTGATCGGCCTCTTCCTCGTCATCGCCTACGCCGGCGTCCGGGTCGCCCGCGAGACCAAGCAGCCCTTCGTGCGCTACTGCACCTTCGGCATCGTGGTCTGGCTGCTCGGCCAGATGATGATCAACGTCGGCATGGTGCTGGCGCTGCTGCCGGTCATCGGCATTCCGCTTCCCCTCGTCTCCTACGGCGGCTCGAGCCTGCTCCCGACCCTGGCCGCGCTCGGCCTGGTGATCGGCTTCGCGCGGCGCGAGCCGGCGGCCGCGCGGGCGCTGGCGCAGCGGCGCCGGGCCCGGTCGGCCGGGCTCTCGGCGCGCGGGTAGGTTCTCCCGCGTGAGGATTCTTCTGGCCGGTGGGGGAACGGCGGGGCACACCTCGCCGCTGCTTGCGACCGCGGACGCCCTGCGCCGCCTCGACCCCGACGTCGAGATCACCTGCCTCGGCACGCCCCGCGGCCTGGAGAACAAGGTCGTGCCCGCGGCCGGCTACCCGCTGCGGCTGGTGCCGCCGGTGCCGCTGCCGCGCAAGCCCGGCAAGGACCTCGCGCTGGTGCCCTCGCGGCTGCGCGCCGCGGTCAAGGCCGCGCTCGACATCGTCGACGAGATCCGGCCCGACGCGATCGTCGGCTACGGCGGCTACGTCTCCATGCCGGCCTACGTCGCCGCCCGGCGCCGCAGGCTGCCGCTCGTCGTCCACGAGCAGAACGCGCTGCCCGGCATCGCCAACAAGTTCGGCGCGCGGGTCGCGCGCCGGGTGGCGGTCAGCTTCCCGGACACGCCGCTGCGCAAGGCCGAGTACGTCGGCCTGCCGGTGCGCCGGATGATCAGCACGCTCGACCGGCCGGCGCTGCGCGCCGAGGCACGGGCCTTCTTCGGCCTCGACCCCGACCTGCCCACCCTCGTGGTGACCGGCGGATCGCAGGGCGCGCGCCGGCTCAACCAGGCGGTCAGCGGCGCGGCGCCGGTGCTCGGCTCGGCGGGCATCCAGGTGCTGCACGTGATCGGCCCCAACGGCGCGAGCGACCCGAGCTGGCGCGAGCCGGTGGCGACCGGCGTCCCGTACGTCGTCCTGCCGTTCGTCGAGCGGATGGACTACGCCCTCGCCGCGGCCGACCTGATGGTGTGCCGCTCCGGAGCGTCGAGTGTCGTCGAGGCGTCGTCGAGCGGGGTGCCCGCGATCTTCGTGCCGCTGCCGATCGGCAACGGCGAGCAGGCGCTCAACGCCCGTCCGGTCGTCGAGGCCGGGGGAGCGCTGCTCGTCGAGGACGCCTCGTTCTCCGCCGACTACGTCGCCGACGCCGTCCCGGCGCTGCTCGGCGACCCCGACCGGCTGGCGCGGATGGGCGCGGCCGCCTCGCAGCTCGTGCCGCGTGACGCCGATGACAAGCTCGCCCGGATCATCCAGGACGTCGCCCGGTGAAGATCCCCGTCCCCGGCGAGATCCTCGCCGCCGACCGGCTCGGCCGGGTCCACTTCGTCGGCATCGGCGGCGCCGGCCTGTCCGGCATCGCCCGGCTGATGCACCAGTCCGGCGTGGCCGTCAGCGGCAGCGACGCCAACGACTCCGCAGTCGTCCGGGCGCTGCGGGACGAGGGGATCACCGTCCACGTCGGCCACGACGCCGCCCACCTCGACGGCGTCGACACCGTGATCGCGACCACCGCGGCCCGCGAGGACAACCCGGAGATCGTCGCCGCGATCGCCCGCGGGCTGCGGCTGTGGCCGCGCTCGGCCGGCCTCCAGTCGGTGCTCGCCGGACGGCGCGTGGTCGCCGTCGCCGGCACCCACGGCAAGACCACGACCACCGCGATGGTGACCGTGGCGCTGCAGGAGGCGGGCCTCGACCCGACCTTCGCGATCGGCGCCGAGGTCGAGACCCTCGGCACCAACGCCCGTGTGGGCTCCGGCGACGTCGTCGTCGTGGAGGCCGACGAGTCCGACGGCGCCTTCCTCGTCTACACCCCCGAGATCTCCGTCATCACCAACGTCGACGCCGACCACCTCGACCACTGGGGCACCGAGGAGGCCTACGAGGCCGCGTTCGCGGAGTTCGCCGCGCGGGCGCAGGTGACCCTCGCCGAGCGCACCGACCTGGCCTCGGTCACGGTCGGCTTCTTCGACGGCGCCGACCTGCACGGCTCCGAGCTCAACATCGACGGCGGCCGCACCCGCTTCCGGGTCACGCACCGGGGCGCCGACCTCGGCCGGGTCGAGCTCGCCGTCCCCGGGCGTCACTACGCGCAGGACGCGCTGCTGGCCCTGGCCGTCGGCCTCGAGCTGGGCGCCGACCCGGCCGCCCTGATCCGCGGGCTCGCCCAGCACCGGGGCGCCAAGCGGCGGATGGAGCCGATCGGCTCGGTCGCCGGCGTCCAGGTCTACGACTCCTACGCCCACCACCCGAGCGAGATCCGCGGCGACCTCGAGGCCGCCCGCTCGCTCGTCGACGGTGCCGACGACGGCGGCCGGCTCATCGTGTGCTTCCAGCCGCACCTGGTCTCCCGGACCCGGATCTTCGGCGCCGAGATGGGCCGTGAGCTCAGCGCCGCCGACGAGGTCGTCGTGATGGACGTCTACGTCGCCCGCGAGGACCCCGACCCCGACGTCACCGGCGCGCTGGTGGCCGGGGCGGTCGGGCTGCCGGGTGACCGGGTGCGGTTCGTGGGCGAGCGGGCCGACGTCGTACCGACGCTGGTCGGGCTCGCGCGCCCCGGCGACCTGGTGCTCACCCTCGGCGCCGGCGACGTCACGACGATCGCGCCCGCGCTGGTCGCCGCCCTGGCAGACGCGGAGCGAGGCGATGGCGAGGGGTAAGCGCCCCGGCGGTGCCGACAGCACGCTCGAGCGGACCCGCAAGGCGTTCGCCCGGCGGCAGCGTGCCCGCCGCTGGCTGACCTGGCGCTACCTGCTGGCCGGCGTGCTGATCGTCGGCGCGATCGGGTTCGGCGTCTACGCCATCTACTTCTCGTCGTGGCTGCGCACCCAGAGCGTCGACGTCGTCGGCAACGCCCAGCTCACCGACAAGCAGGTGCTGGCCACCGCCGCGGTGCCGCTCGACGGGCCGCTGGCCACCGTCGACCTGCACGCCATCGAGCTGCGGCTCAAGGCGCTCGCGACCGTCAAGACGGTCGACGTCTCGCGCAAGTGGCCGCACCAGGTGCGGATCGAGATCGTCGAGCGGACCCCGGTCGCCGTCCTCGACCGGGGTGACCGGCTGACCAACCTCGACGCCTCCGGCGTCGCCTTCGGCCACCTCGCCAAGGCCCCCGCCGGCCTGCCCCGCGTCAAGGTCGGCCCCGCCGCCGACGGCGACGCGCTCGCCGAGGGCGCCGCCGTCGTCGCCGCCCTCGACCCACAGGTCACCCAGCTCGTCGACTACGTCGAGGTGCAGACCGTCGACGAGATCGTGCTCCACCTGCGCGACGGCCGGCTGGTCCGGTGGGGGAGCTCGGACCGGGCCAAGGACAAGGCCGCCGTCCTGCTCCAGCTGCTCAACCGCAAGGCCACGCTGTACGACGTCTCGGTCCCCGGCGCCCCGACCACGCGCTGAGCGGATGCAGGAATCCCCGCTTCAGCGGGGATTCTTGCGCTTCCTGACGGTTGCAACCGTCAGGAAGCGCAAGTAAAGGCCAGGGAGTCGGCGTGTCTGCGCCGCGACGGCCGTCGGCGTCCCTACTGTCATGAGCACGACGAGGTTGACATAACTATAACCCTCAGGCTGAGGGTAAGGGTTGTGCGACACGCCGGACGGCCGCCGGGGAAGGGTGGCCGACCGCCTACAGACGACGACAACACACACCTATCTGGAGAGGTGCAGCCGTGGCAGCAGCACAGAACTACCTGGCCATCATCAAGGTCGTCGGCATCGGTGGTGGCGGCGTCAACGCCGTCAACCGGATGATCGAGGTCGGCCTCAAGGGTGTCGAATTCATCGCGATCAACACCGACGCCCAGGCGCTGCTGATGAGTGACGCCGACGTCAAGCTCGACATCGGTCGCGAGCTCACCCGCGGCCTCGGCGCGGGCGCCAACCCCGACGTGGGCGGCAAGGCCGCCGAGGACCACGCGGAGGAGATCGAGGAGGTGCTCAAGGGCGCCGACATGGTCTTCGTGACCGCGGGCGAGGGCGGCGGCACCGGCACCGGCGGCGCGCCCGTCGTGGCGCGGATCGCGCGCTCGCTCGGAGCGCTGACGATCGGCGTCGTGACCCGGCCGTTCACCTTCGAGGGCGCGCGCCGCAAGAAGTCGGCCGACGAGGGCATCGAGCGGCTCCGCGAGGAGGTCGACACCCTCATCGTGATCCCCAACGACCGCCTGCTCCAGATCTCCGACCGCAACGTCTCCATGCTCGACGCCTTCAAGCAGGCCGACCAGGTCCTGCTGCAGGGTGTCTCCGGCATCACCGACCTGATCACGACCCCCGGTCTGATCAACGTCGACTTCGCCGACGTCAAGGCGGTCATGAGCAACGCCGGCTCCGCGCTCATGGGCATCGGCTCCGCGCGCGGCGAGGACCGGGCGCTGGCCGCGGCCGAGATGGCGATCAGCAGCCCGCTGCTCGAGGCGTCCATCGACGGCGCCCACGGCGTGCTGCTCTCGATCGCGGGCGGCTCCGACCTCGGCATCTTCGAGATCAACGAGGCCGCCGCCATGGTCGCCGACGCGGTCCACGCCGACGCGAACATCATCTTCGGCACGATCATCGACGACGCCCTCGGCGACGAGGTCCGGGTCACCGTCATCGCCGCCGGCTTCGACGCCGTCCTGCCCAAGCGCCGCGACGAGACCGCCGTACGGCGTGACGCGAGCCGGCCGCAGACGCCGGCCGAGTCCCGCCCGGCCGCCGGCACCGCGGGCGCGGTCGCGAGCCGTCGTCCCGAGCGCCCCGAGGCCGACGCG